>NZ_JACCFL010000001.1:631170-946755 GCF_013410375.1 Leifsonia shinshuensis | reverse complement strand
CACCAGACCCGGACCGAGGACACCGAAGAACCGGGCCAGGGGACCGCGTCGTGTCCGTTCCTGGCCCGGTTGGTCGGAGGTTCCCGCGTCGAGTTCGGGCGGCACCTCCTGCGGCGGCTGTTCCTGCATGAACGGACCGTTGCCCATTCCTACTCCTCGCCCGGGGCCGGCGGCTCCGTGCGGAAGCCGGTGAGTTTGTGGGTTCCGTCGCAGTACGGCTTGATCGTCGACACGCCGCAGCGGCACAGCGCGATGGTCCGGCGGCGCTGCTCGATCGGCTCGCCTTCGGTGTCCACGATCGCGACCGGCCCGCGGACCAGCAGAGGACCGTCCGGGCAGGCGACGATCGTCACCTCGCCGTCCGGGTGCCCGCTCATGCAGCGACGCCCGTCTCCGCACGCAGCGAACTGCGTCCCGCCTGCCAGCTCGCCAGCAGGTGCTCGCCGACGAGGCCGTCCACCACGAGGCAGCACCGTGCTCCGAAGACGATGTCCTCCAGCAGCTCCGGATGCTGCTCGGCCAGGCCGCCGGCGAGGTCGCGCCCGGCGATCTGCTCGTGCACGGCGTCCGCTTCCACGTGCTCGTCGTAGTACTCGGTCACGTCCTCGCCGAACCCCAGCCGGCGGAATCCGTTGCCGTAGAGGCGGTTCGGCACCGACGACGTCATCTCGAACGCCGCCAGGTGGCCGGCGATGGCTCCGCGGAGCCGCCCGTTCAGCCCGAACATGGACATCATGTTGAAGGACGCCAGCGTGATCGCCGGCACCCGGTCCAGGTAGACGCCGTAACGATCGTCCAACCCGACGCCCCGCATCGTCCGGGCGAAGATCGCCGCGTGGATGCGATGCGGCCGGCCGCCGCCGTACTCGTCGGACTGGACCTCGACCAGCGCGGCTTTGGCCCGGCCGGTCAGCCGCGGAATGGCCCACGAGTGCGGGTCGGCTTCCTTCAGCGTGTAGATCGACCGGTGGATGACGAACTCGATCGCCTGATCGCGGGTCGCCTTCTTCGCCACATACCGGGAGAGGCTCGGCCCGCTGTCCTCGGAGGTCAGGGCGAAGAGATACGACGCCACCGCGTCGGCCTCGGGCTCCGGGAGCACGACGTCGCCGACGAGCTCGCGCAGCCGGCGCTCGAACCGCTCCTCGATCGCGGTGCGCACCGCGACCTGGACGGGGTTCCACTCCCAGCGGCCGTCGCTCTCGGTCACGCCGCCGTAGGAGAGACCGTAGCTCAGCAGCAGAGTGAGCTGGAGGTCGTCGTCGTACAGGACGTCCGGCTCGCTTCGGAGGGCACTCTCGGCGAGGTCGAGCGCTTTCGCCATCGCCGGCGACTCGCGCTCGGCCGGCGCGCCCAGCGCTTCCAGGAACTGCGCGCTCACGGGTCCGCGCGGACGGATCGATACGGTCATGCACCGAACAGTCGGACGAAGAGGACGCGGCGTCAAGCCCGTTGAACATCCGGTTCTGCCCCGCTACGTTCGCGGGAGCAGCGGGAGCAGAAGGGATGCGTGGGTGGCGACGACGATCGGGGCGGAAGAGGAGTTCATCCTTCTCGACCCGATCTCGCTGACCCCGGTCGAACGGGCGACCGAAGCGCGGACCGCGCTCGCCGATCCCGACCGCGACGGCGAGGTGATGGCCGAGTTCTTCCCCTCGCAGCTCGAATACGCCTCGCCGGTCTGCTCGACGGCGGCAGAGCTCGGACGGTCGCTGTCGGGGTTCCGGGGCGAGCTCGCCGGCTGGGCGCGTGAGCACGGGGTCATCGGCGCGGGAGTCGGGGTCCCGTTCGATGTGACTGCCGGCGCCCGCGTCACCGACCTCCCGCGCTATCGGGACATCGCGAACGACTTCGGGCGGATCACCGCCGACCACCAGATCAGCGGCCTGCACGTGCACGTCGGCACGCGCGACCGGGACAGCGCCATCCGCGCCCTCAATCGGGTGCGACCCTGGCTGCCGACGCTGCTGGCGCTCTCCGCCAACTCCCCGTTCTGGGAGGGCGCGGACACCGGGTTCGACAGCTGGCGCGCGATCCACAGCCGCCGCTGGACCACGCACGGCATCCCGCCCGCGTTCCGGGACCCCGAGGACTATGCGCGGCGCACCGCGGCGCTCGGCGGGATCGGGGGCACCTCCGACGCGGGAACGCTCAACTGGGTCGTCCGCCCGTCCGAGAAGTACCCGACGCTCGAGGTGCGGGCCTTCGACGCCCAGCTCGACGTGCGGACCAGCACCGCCCTCGCCGTCCTCGTACGAGGGATGGTCGACGCCGGCCACGACGAGCCGGCCCATGACGCCGAGCTCCTGGACGCCGCATACTGGCACGCGGCGCGCTACGGCCTCGACCAAGACCTGTTCGACCCTCGATCCGGACGCCTGCGCCCCGCCGCCGACGTCGTCCACGCTCTCCTGGCCGCCGCCGGGCCCGGACTGAAACGCCACGGCGACGTGGAATGCGTCGGGTCCGTCGTCGACGGGATCCTCGAGCACGGCAACGGCGCGACGCGGCAGCGGCGGGCGTATCGGGACGGCGGCGCACCCGCGCTGGCCGAGCTACTCGACGCGGCGACCCGCTCCGATCGAGCGGCTCAGGGCCTGACCGAGATCCGGGAATGAGCCACGGACCGCGGGCTACTCCAGGTTGCCCCGGTCGGCGCCGTCGTACGGCACATCCGTCTCGTCCTTGCGGTCGTCGCGCTTGTCCGCACTGTCCTTCAGATGGGCTTTCACGTCGGCGACCGCGTCCTTGACGCTGCCTTTCGCCTGCTCCGCCTTGCCCTTCAGGACGCGCGACTCGTCATCGGTGGCCTTGCCGATGACCTCGTCGACCTTGCCCTTCAGCTTGTCGCTCTTCGCCTCGAACTTGTCGTCGATGCCCATGAGATCCTCCCTCTCGGCGAACGCGTCCGTTGTTCCCCGTAACGACTCGCCTCGTTCGCCGTGAACATACGCCGTCCCGGATCGTAGGTTAAGCGGTCCCCCGCACTCCGCGACGGCGGCGGCGCACACGGCGGAACACGACGACCCCGACGATGGCGAGCGCGAGAAGCACAGCGCAGGCGGAGACGACGACGATGACAGCGGAGTCTCCGGGTGCGGCACTGACCTTCGCCGGACTCTGCCCGACGGTGTGCGCCGGGTCGAGCACCCCCTGGATGGCGTTCGCGTCGGCAGCGCGGACGAGGATGCGCGAGCGGTCCCCCGACGCGTACAGCGTCGCGAGCGTCGTGACCCGGACCTCGCCGGCGGGGATGCGACCGATGTCGGCGGTCGCGTGACGGCGCTCGGACGAGCCGGGGGCGACGGTCACCGTCCACGCGGCTTCCGTCTTCTCCACGTGCGCGCCTTTCGCCTCCGAGAAGGCGGCGAAGGGCGGGAGAGCGACGACCAGTTCCGCGCTCACCGGCGTCGTCCCCCGGTTCGTGACCGTCACGGTGTAGTTCGAGGACGCACCGGAGGTCGTCTCCGCCGCCCCGTCGGTGATCGCGATCGAGAGCCCGTCCGGAGCCGGCTGGGCGGCCGCTACCGACGCGGCAGGCGCGGAGAGGAGGACGCTGCCGATGAGGGCCGCCGCCGCCACGATGGTCCATCGGCGGAGGGTGGGCCTGCGGTTGTGCGGGGTGTTCATGTGCGCGCTTTCGTGGTGGAGGTCGCTACGCGCCCGCCCCTGCGTGGGGCGGGCGCGCAGCACGGTTCTCGTCCGTCAGCTGCGGCGCCGACGTCGCAGCCGTGCCCCGAGCACCAGTCCGAATCCGGTCAGCAGGAGCAGAGCGCCCCAGAGGAACGGCGGCAGGAGGTCGCTGCCGGTGCGGGCGAGCGGGGTGGACGCTGCCGGCGGGTCCGTCGGCGGCACCCCCGGCGGGTCGACCGTCACATCCGCGGCGCAGTCCGGGTCGGTGTCTCCGGCCAGGCAGTTCGAGACCTCGCCCGCCGGGTCGGTCGGCGTGGCGACGACATTGTGCAGGACGGTGCCCGGACGGTCGGCGGCGAGGAGTCTCACGCTGTAGGTCACGTGGACGGTCTGGCCGACCGCCAGTGCGCCCGCCCAGGCGAGCGTCGGCGCGGTGTAGGTCGCGCCGCTCGTCGCATCGGCGTTGTAGGTGGCGCCGGTGAGGACGTCGGTCAGGTCGTCCGTGAAGGTCGCGGGCGCGCTGCTCGTGAACGGCACGGCTCCGGTGTTGGTGACGGTGATCGTGTAGGTCACGACTCCGCCGGGAGCGACCGTGGTCGCCGACGACTTCTTGGCGACGTGATACGACCGCACGGGGACCGTGGTCGTGCACGTGGAGTCGGTCGAGCCGGCCGCGCACGGTCCTGTCGGGGTGACGACCGCGTTCCGGAGGACGTGATCGCCGGTGTCCGGAGACTTCACCGTCACCGAGTAGGTGATGGTCGCCGTCCCCCCGACCGGGAGCGCCCCGGCCCAGCTCAGCGTCGGAGCCGCGTACACCGCTCCGCCGGTGGCGTCGTTGTTGTAGGTCGCGTCATCGAGGACCCGGCTGAGGTCGTCCCGGAAGGTCGCCGGCGCCGCAGCGGTGTACGGGACGGCTCCGGTGTTGGTGACCACGATCGTGTAGGTGACGGTCGCGCCCGGCGTGGTGTCGACCGCGGAGGCCGTCTTCACGGTCGAGTACGACTTCACGGGCACGACGACCACGCAGTCCGGATCGGTCGATCCCGACACACAGGGGCCAGTGGGAGTGACGACGGCGTTGGTGAGGAGCTTGTCCCCGGTGTCCGGGCTCTTCACCGTCACCGAGTACGTGACGGTGTGCGTGGCGCCGATCGCGAGGGCGCCGGACCAGGAGAGCACCGGGGCCGAGTAGACGGCCGCGTTCGTCGCGTCGTTGTTGTACGTCGCGTCGTCGAGCACGCTGGTGAGGTCGTCCGTGAAGGAGGCCGGGTTCGCCGCGGTGAACGGGACCTGTCCGGTGTTCGTCACGGTGATGGTGTACGAGACCGTGCCGCCGGGCTCCGTGGTCGTGGTGGACGATGTCTTCACCACCGAGTACGACTGGACGGGCGTCGTGGTGGCGCACCCTCCGGCCGTGGCGCAGCTTCCGCCGTCCGCCGTGGGCGCCACGCTGTTCTTCAGCGAGTGGTCGCCGTGGTCGGGGCTCGCGACCGTCACCGAATAGCTGATGGTCTTCGTGCCGCCGACGGGGAGGGCGCCCGCCCAGCTCAGGGTCGGCGCGGCGTAGGTCGCACCGTTCGTGGCGTCGTTGTTGTAGACGGCGTCATCGAGCACCTTCGTCAGGTCGTCGGTGAAGGTCGCCGGGGCTGCCGCGGTGTAGTCGACCGCGCCGGTGTTGGTCACCGTCACCGTGTAGGTGACGCGGGAGCCCTCGGTCGTGGTGGCCGTGGATGCCGCCTTCGCGACCGTGTACGACTGGACGGGGACCCTCACCGAGCAGTCCGGATCGGTCGAGTCGACCGTGCAGTCGCCGCCGAGACCGGGCGGGGTGACGACGGTGTTGTCGAGCACGTGGTCACCCGCGTCGGGATCCTTCACGGTCACCGTGTACGTGATCGTCCGGGAGGCGCCGACGGGGAGCGCGCCCGACCACGACAGCGTGGGCGCGGAGTAGACGGCCCCGTTCGTCGCGTCGTTGTTGTACGTCGCGTCGTCGAGCACGGCCGTGAGGTCGTCGGTGAAGCTCGCCGGGGCCGATGCCGGGTAGTCGACCTGGCCCGTGTTGGTCACCACGATCGTGTAGGTCACGGTCGCGCCCGGAGTCGTGGTGGACGACGAGGCCGACTTCGTGACGTGGAACGCCTTGGTCGGGATCTGCACCGCGCACGAGGGATCGGTCGATCCCGGCGCGCAGTTGCCGGTCACCCCGGTGACCACGGCGTTGTCGAGGACGTGGTCGCCGGCGTCCGGCGTGTTCACGGTCACCGAGTAGGTCACCGTCACGGTGGCTCCGACGGCCAGCGCACCCGACCAGGAGAGGGTGCTCCCGGTGAGGGTGGCGCCGTTCGTGGCGTCCCCGTTGTACACGGCGTCGTCGAGGACGCGCGTGAGGTCATCGGTGAACACCGCGGGATCGGCGGCCGTGTACGGGACCTGCCCCGTGTTGGTGATCGTGATCGTGTAGGGGACGACCTGGCCCGGGGTCACCGTGGTGGCGGGGCTCGTCTTGACGACCCGGTAGGACTTGACCGGCGTCACGGTCGAGCAGGCGGGGTCCGCGGAACCCGCGTCGCAGTTTCCGACGCCCGGCGGCGTGGACACGGTGTTCTTCAGCACGTGGTCGCCGCGATCCGGGTTCCGCACCGTCACCGAGTAGGTGATCGTCTGCGTGGCCCCGATGGCGAGCGGGCCCGCCCAGCTGAGCGTGGGCGCCGCGTAGGTCGCGCCGTTGGAGGCGTCGTTGTTGTAGACCGCGTCATCCAGCACGCCGGTGAGGTTGTCGGTGATCGTCGCGGGCTTGGCGGCGGTGTAGGCGACCTGCCCGGTGTTGGTGACGACGATCGTGTAGGTCACGGTCGAACCGGGAGTGGTGGAGGCCGTCGACGCGGTCTTCGCGACCGTGTAGCTTCCGACCGCGGTCGTGGTCGAGCAGTCCGCGGCCGTCGTGCAGCTTCCCCCCGAACCGGTCGGGACGACGGCGTTCTTCAGCAGATGGTCGCCTGCGTCCGGGGTGTTGACCGTGACGGAGTACGTGATCGTCCTGGTGGCTCCGATGGCGAGGGCACCCGACCACGAGATGGTCGGGGCGGCGTACGTCGCGCCGTTGTTCGCGTCGCCGTTGTAGGTCGCGTCGTCCAGCACACCGGCGAGGCTGTCGGTGAAGGAGGCGGGGTTCGCCGCCGTGTATCCGACCTGCCCCGTGTTGGTCACCGTCACGGTGTAGACCACGACGCCGCCCGGAGTGGTCGTCGCCGCCGACGCGGTCTTGGCGACCGTGTACGACGCGACCGGGGTGCGCGTCGCGCAGGCGCCCGCGGTGGCGCACGAGCCGCCGTCGCCGGTGGGCGTGACCGCGTTCTTCAGCACGTGGTCGCCGCCGTCGGGCGTCTTCACCGTCACGGAGTAGGTGACGGTCGTGGTGGCTCCGACGGCGAGCGCGCCGGACCAGGACACGGTCGGGGCGGCGTACGTCGCCCCGTTGCTCGCGTCGTTGTTGTACGTGGCGTCATCGAGCACACCCGCGAGGGAATCCGTGAACGACGCCGGGTGCGCCGCCGTGTACGCGGCTGTGCCGGTGTTCGTGACGGTCACCGTGTAGGTCACCGTCTGGCCTTCGGCGGCCTGCGCGACCGAGGCGGACTTCGCCACCGTGAACGACTCCACGTTCGTCGTGACCGTGCACGCGGGATCGGTGTTGCCGGTCACGCAGTTCCCGCCGGACGGGGTGGTGACCACGTTGGTCAGCACCTTGTCGCCGGTGTCGGGGTTGTTGACCTTCACCGAGTAGGTGATCGTGATGGTCTGCCCCGGCATGATCGACGCGGCCGACCACTGCAGGGTCTTCCCGGAGACGGACGCCGTTCCGGCCGACGCCGTGACGTCGCCGTTGTAGGTCGCGTCGTCCAGCACCTTCGACAGGTCGTCCGTCAGCGAGGGGTTCAGCGAGGGCGCGGAGCTGCCCGCCGGTTCCGACACCGTGATCGTGTAGGTCACGGTGCCGCCCGGGGCGACCGCGGTTCCCGGCGCCGGGTTGGCCGTCTTCACCACGCGGTACGGGTCGGGCACGACGATGCCGGCCGGGTCGGTGGCGGTCAGAACCGGTCCGGACGGCGGCGTCACCGACGTGGAGGCGACGTTGACCGTGGTGCCGACGACCGCGGTGCTGGAGCACGTGTTGGACGCCGACGCTCCCGCCGCGAGGCTGGCGACGGTGAAATCGCAGCCGGGGACGAGCGAATCGGTCACCGGGATGTTCGTCAGCGTGCCCGTGCCCTTGTTCGTCACGGTGATCTTGTAGGGAACCGTGTCGCCGGCGGCGTACTGCTGGTAGTCCGCGACGCTGTTCGCGTCATGCCAGTCGCCGGCCTTCGCGGGGTTGCCGCCCTTCACCAGCACGTACTTCTTCAGGTCGAGGGCGTAGCAGTCGCCGATCGCGGTGGTCGCCGACGACAGCATGGGCAGCGCGGTGTGCCCGGCGATCGAGTTCGCCGAGTTCACCAGCAGCTGGCCTGGCTTGTTGTCGGACGCCGCCGGAGCCGTGCAGCTCGAGCCGGCCGGGGTCGTGAACGCGATCCGGATCGTCTGGGAGCCGCCCGGTGCGAGCGCCGGGCCGATCACGCGCACCGCGGTCGGGTGGGCCACGGCCGTGGTCGACCAGCCCACCGTGTTGCCGGTGGTGCTGCCCGGCGTTCCGCCGTTGGAGGCGGCGCGCGGGTCGTTGCTCAGCGAGGCGATCGGCGCGGTCGAGTAGTACACCGTCGAACCGGCCGGTGCGGTCACGCCGGTCACGGAATACGTGCCGTCGATCGTGGTGCCGCGGCCGTCCGCCTTGTTCGGGAGGATGTCGATGGTGTCGGTGTACGGGTTGCTGACCGGGTCCTGCGACCGCACGACGAGGTCCCACGCCGAGGAGTCGCCGTAGAACGAGAGCGTGTTCGCCTCGGCCGACTTGCCGAGGGTCGTGGCGCCGTTGTTCGGGACCGTCACGGTGGCCGTCGCCTGGCGCGCGGCCGCCGGACGGTTGTCGCCCGGGACATCGATCTGAGCGAGGTTCGTCAACGCGGTACCCGGCGCGACCGTCGTCCCGGACGGGATCTGAGCCTGATACGTGATGGGCTGGGGGGTGTTCGCCGGCACGTTCGTGAACGTTTAGGTGAGCACCTGCTGGCCGGAGCCGTTCGTCGACAGCGCGGGCGTCGGCGTACCCGAGCCGGCGACGTAGCTCATGCCCGTCGGCAGCGTGTCCGTGACGGTGAAGGTCTGGTTGGGCGGGCTCTGGACGGCGAGGTCCGCCTCCGCCGTGAGGGAGTAGCTGACCGGGACGCCGGGCTGCGCGGTCGTGCTCGGGGTCGTCTTGGTGATGGCGCCGGTCGGGCCCTGGATCCGCATCGCGTCCCGGATGCCGTTGGTGTTCGGCCCGTAGGTGCTGCCCGGGATGGTGCCGGTCACGTTCGGGTTGGTGCTGATGTTGATGTAGTTGTTGAGGGTCGGGTAGCCCGGGAAGACCGTCGCCGTGTTGTAGGGGGCGTTGAACGCGCCGACCGCCCACGACTCGGATCCGATCGGCGCCGTCGTGGGGACGTATCCCCAGGCCCGCAGGAAGTGGTGGAACTGCTTGTCGACGGCCGGGTTCCAGGTCATCTTCACGGCGGTGACGCCGGCAGGCAGGCTCACGATGCACTTGTCGTCGGAGTAGGCGGGCGAGATCGACGCCGTCTGGGTGGAGCAGCCGGCCGGCAGCGGGATCGATGTCCAGGGGCTTCCGGCGACACCCACCGGCTCACCGCAGGTCTCGGTCTTGGTGTTCAGCGCATCGGTGCGGTACCAGAGGTGCGCGGTGGTCATGTTGGAGTAGGAGGCGCCGTCCGCGGCCAGGAAGTCCGCGTAGCGCGGAGTGAAGTCGGCCGGGTTCTGCACCATGACGCACGAGCCGGCCATGTCCGCGCCGCCCGATCCGCTGTAGGTGGACCAGGTGACGCTGTCGGCCTGGATCCCCAGCGGCTGGTCCGCAAGGGTGTACGGGCCGGGGTTCGTCGAGGACCCCGCAGCCGGCCAGGGGAACGTCTTGTCCTTCGCCGCCCCGGGCGCCGCCCAGAGGTTCGCATCCCAGGGGGAACGGCCCGCGGTCGGGCTGCCCATCCAGATGGTGGAGAACACGCCCGGGGTCACCAGAGTGGTGCCGGACGAGTCGTTCGTGGTGTTGGTCTCGGGCTGGGTGACGCCGTCGCTGAACGTGAAGGGAGTCGGGGTGGCGGTGAACGTCACGCCGGTGGTGGCCGTGATCGGGGTCGTGTAGCTGAAGTGGAGCTGGCCGGCTGCGATGAAGGAGCTCGTCGAGGGGATCGCGTTGCCGAGGCTGTCCGTCGTCGGCACGTGCTGCAGCGAGTAGTCCAGGCCGCTGAGGGTGACGGTGTAGTGCGTGCCGCTGCCGCTGATGGTGCACGCCGGGGCGTTGGTGCGGTTGGAGTAGCTGGTCGCCGAGTACGGGATCCCGGTGGCCTGAGCGGAGTCGTCGACCGGCGAGCAGCCTTCCCACTGGAGTCCCGGGAGCTGTCCGGCGACCGACACCGCGATGTCCACGGTGAAGGAGTAGCTCGACGGCCCCGGGATGCTCCCGGTCGTCATCGCGACACCGTAGTCGACCACGATGGAGGGACGGTTCCCGCCGCTGCGGCTCGGGATCGTGGACTGCTGGTAGTTCTGGTTCGGTGCGCTCAGCACCAGATCCATGCCGTGGCTGCCGGTGATCGGGAGCGGCGTCGTCGCCGTCGGCCCGGCCGGAGCGGCTGCGGAGTCCGAGGTCACCGTGCCCGACACCGAGAGCTTCGAACCGACAGCTCCTGTCGCGCGCACGGGCGCCTGGACGACCGAGGCCGTTCCTTCGGTGATCGTGCCCAGGTTGCAGACCAGGGTGGTGCCGTTGGCGGAGATGGCGGAGGCCGGCGTCACGCCCTTGGTCTGGCACACGGCGGGAATGCCGGCGAACACGCCGTTGGTGGCGACGAGGGTCAGGCGGACATTGTCGACCGGGGCATTCGCCTGCGGGTTGGTGGCATCGTTCGTGTTGACGTGCCATTCGCTCGTCAGCGCGGTGCCGTACGCCGCCGACGCCGGGTTCCCCACCCAGTTCGTCGTGATCTCGTGGACGGCGGTCGTCGCCGCCGTGGCGGCTCCGGCGAGGCCGAAGACGGAGACCGCGCCGACGCCGATCGCGAGCAGCGCGGAGACTACACGAAACCCTCGGGCCGGTCTGTCGCGGTACCAGAACAGCGAACGGATCGTCCGGCCGATCCGTCGGCCCGCGGTCGTGCCCTCAGCGGTGCCACGCGTCACAGCGGTTCCTTTCCCCCAGGTGTCTCCGGACGTCTTCGCGCACGGCCGATTCTCAGCTAAGCGAAAGGGTGCTCATCAGCGCCATCGGACCTGACCGGTTTCACCCCGAGATCACCCCGGGGTTCACCCCGCGCGAGGCGAGCGGGAGTCCGCCGGGCCGATCCACCCTCCGCGGGCCGCGCCCGTCGGCCCGCTTCGGGTGGCGGGCCGGACGGGCCCGGCCGGATCGTCGATGCTGATTCGGGCAGCACGCGACGCGTTCGTTTCTACCAAGCTCCGAAGCCGCGCCGGCCTCCGCTCACCCTGGAATCACCCGGCGGGCCGGGTCAGCCGTCGCGATCCGCCAGCAGGTGCCGGTCGAGGGCGACCGCGATCGCCTCGTCCCTGCTCGACACGCCGAGCTTGCGGTAGATGCTGCGCAACTGCGTCTTGACCGTGTTCACCGAGACCACCAGCTCCGCTGCGATCCCGGTCGGCGAACTGTGCCGCAGGAGCGCCGCGAGCACGACCTGCTCGCGTTCGCTGAGGATCGTGGCCGGGGTCGTCTCGGCGAGGACGGACCGGATGTCGCGTCCCTCGAACACGCCGCCGAACCCCTGTTCGACCAATGCCGCGCGGAGTCGCCCGAAATCGGCAGGCGGGACGAGCGCCAGCGGCATCCGCAGGCCGGTGTGCTCGAGCAGCGAACCGAGATGTTCGACCACTCCCGTCGACCGGACGCTCGAAGGAAGCCGGAGCAGTGCCGCAGCCTCGATCGTCATGGCCTCCGCCACGGCTCGCGGCGGGAGGTCGTCACCGGCGATCTTGCCCAGTTCCCGCAGGGCCGACCCGCTTCGACCCGCGACGAGCTCGACGCGCGCCTGCGCGATGTGACGGTCCGGGCCGGGCGACGCGTCGCGGTGGAGGATGACGCCGGCTGCGTCGCGCGCGCCCAGAGCCAGCTGGAGCAACGCGCGCGTCGCGGAGAGCCGCCCGCGCGCCGCCGCGGACCGGCCCTCACTGCGCGAGCCGGCGACGGCGTCCAGCCGCGAGAGCCCCTCGCCGGGGCGACCGGAGAGCAGCGCGGCCAGGGCCTCGGTCGTGGCGATCGTGATCCAGTGCTCGATCGTGCGCGGGTCGTTGACCATCGCGGAGAGGTGAGCCCGGGCGGCGACCGGGTCGAACTCCTCCAAGGCGGAGATCGCCTCGGCGATGCGATAGAACGTCCCGGTGTACATCGACCGCTGGTCATCGGACCACTCCGGGGAGTGCGCCAGCTCGATGTAGACCCGCGCCTCGTGCAGCTCCCCGCGCAGGGCGCGGATGCCGGCGAGCATCGCGAGGTTGCCGAATCCGTCGGAGGACCGCTTGTCCATGGACTCCGCCAAGCCCGACTCGAAGGCGGCCAGGGCCCCGTTCAGGTCGCCGCCGTAGTACAGGCTGACACCGGCCTGCGAGTAGACCCTCGGCAGCGAGCTGACCGCTTCGAGCTCGGCGGAGCTCATCCCGTCGAGGATCCGGATCGCGGAGTGCGCGGGCTTGACCCCCCTCGCGGGACGGCCGACCAGCCGGTAGACGGCGCTCTCGCTGACGAGGATCAGCGCACGGTCCACCGCGTCGAGAGCCGGCCGGCCGGAGCGCGCGGCGCGCACCGCGGTGGCGAAGTAGCGCAGCGCTCTGGCGCGCTTGTGCGGAACGCCGTTGTAGCAGATGCCCAGCATCATCGTCAGCAGCGGGTGGTCGCGCAGCGCGGCGGCCGGGATCGCGTCCAGCGCGACCCTCAGCTCGTCGCCGTGCGAGCGAAGCAGTTCGAACCAGAATCGGCGAACCAGAGCGTTCGCCGCCGCCAGATCGCCTCGCGAGATGAGCGACGGCAGTGCCGCGACCGCGTCGTCGACCTCGTCCGGAAGCCCCGGCCCGGAACCCCGGTGGACATCGACATCGTCAGCGAGATCGTCGTGCCGATCACTCACCATTGCCTCCGGAAGGGTGCTGGACATCACCGACCGGGCGACGACGTCCCCCGACTCGGCGAGGGCCGCCCCGGATGTGTCGCCCGGATGCGCACGGATCCACGGCGCCAACCGGGGAAGTGCCCGTCGCCGATGATCGATGCGGATGACTCACGCTACCGGATCGGGCGCCGGTCGGCGCATCATCGGCGAGCGCGACCCCTATGGCCCAGCGGGCCGCGGGCCAGCGGGCGCCGGGCCAGCAGCCGATGGATAGCGGCTCCCGCTCCCGCTGCCGCCAGTTGCCCGGCCGCTCGGCCGCCGAAGGTCGCCGCGAGGATGAGCGGGACCCGGTGAGCCGGCGACAGGACGGGATAGGACACGAGGAATAAGACCAGAGCCGAGACGAGCGCGGCGACCGCATACGCCCACCCGGGCGCACGGCGATCGGCCCGGCCCCGAGTGAGGCACCAGAGCACGGAGTCGTACGCGGCTCCCGCCCCGACGAACAGCACGACGATGAGGATGCCGATCGGGCTGAACGGCGCGGCGAGCACGGCGGCTACGACCCCGACCGTCGTCGCCGCCCACGTGTAGTCGAGGACACGACGCGCCAGGAACGGCACGACACTGTAGGCGCCAGCGATCAGCGCGTACAGCGGAGGGGAGAACGCGGCCGTCGCCGCGCTGAACGGCGAGAACGCCACGACGACGAGGGCGCCGACCGCGCCTGCGGCCACGGTGCCCAGCGCGAGTTGGAGCAGGGACCGTGGACGTGCCGTGGTTCGAGCGCCCTGATACGCGGTCATCCGATAGCTCCTTGGTCGATAGCCGGCTTGATCGAGAGGTGGGGAGTCCACATCATGCCACGCCGGGGAAGACGGCCGGTGCCGGCCCGGAGGAATCGACCATTTCCATCCCGCCGCCGCAGCACTATCCTGTTCGACGGCGGAAGGTTCGCCATGCCCGATGACACCGCTTCCCATCGAACCGTTCCGGACCCGACCAGTCCCCCACGACGACCCGGATCGCGACGAGCGCGCCGACGCGCGATCGCCGGCACGGTCGCGCTCGGCCTCGTCTCGCTCGGCGTCTCGCTGCCCGCGCACGCGGCGACCGTGACGCTGCCGGACATGACCATCAACGTGCCCACCTCGCTCATCTCCATCGGCATCGACCCGGCCACGCAGCACCGGATGCTGCGGTACACCCACATCACCGAGGACAGCGGGACCGGGCCGTTCGAGCTCGATCCGTCCTACGACGCGACGACCGGGATCGCGAGCTGGGTCCAGCGGATCTACAACAGCCCGTCGCCGGGGACCTGGACCACCGACCACACCGTTCCCCTGGCCGTGAACGGCGTCCGGGTCGCGCCGGACGATTTCCGGTTCCCGCTCACCTCGTTCACCCTGAACCACGTCCTCGCGAACGGGACGATCGGCGCCGTCGCCGCGACGAGCCCCAAGACCGACTACTGCATGACCGGTGACACCCGGGTCGGGGACGTCCCGAACACGCCGGCCGTGTCCTCGCCGTCGACCAGTAATTGCGGCGACCCGACCCTGCCGCTCGGCTGGAGCGTCGGCTGGGGCGACCAGTACGACCAGACCGACTCGGGGCAGCCCATCGACCTGACCGGGGTGCCGGACGGGTCCTACGCGCTCGTCGCGACAGTCGACCCGCAGCACGTGCTGACCGAGAGCAACGCGACGAACAACGTGACCGTGACCAAGCTGACCATCGCCGGCGCCAGCATCACCGTGGGCGCGCAGACGCGGCCGGCGACCGTGCCGCCGAGCGTGCGGGTGACCTCCCCGGCGGCCGGCTCCTCCGTCAGCGGGACGGTGCCGCTCACGGTCACCGCGACCGCGAACGCGCCGGCGTCGGTGGCCTCGGTGCAGTACCTGCTCGACGGCTCGCCGCTCGGGCCCGCACTGACCGCCGCGCCGTTCGGCTTCTCGTGGACGGTCGGCAGCACGCCGCCGGGGCCGCATCGGCTGAGCGCGCGCGTCACGGACACGACCGGCCTGATGGACACCGCCCCGGTCGACGCGATCACGGTCGCGCCGCCGCCGCTCCCCAGCGGGCTGGCGGTGGACCAGACGGTGACCGCGCAAGGCCACGGCTCGGTGACGGCGGCCGGGATCTCGCCGCGCGCGGCCGGGGAGGTCTTCGTCGCCCTCGTGGGTTCCGACGGACCGCCCACCGCGGGCGCGCAGACGTCCACCGTGAGCGGCGGCGGGCTGACCTGGCGGCGCCTGACGCGCGCCGACACGCAGTTCGGCGACAGCGAGATCTGGACGGCCACCGCATCGGGAACGCCGGCGGCGGTCAGCGTGACCGCCGTGCCCGGCGTCGCGGGCTACGACCAGCAGCTCACAGTGCTCACCTACGCGGGCGCCGCCGGTGCGGGAGCCGCGGCTTCCGCCTCCGCCGGGAGCGGCGCGCCGAGCGTGCCGCTCGTCACCACGGCCGCCGGCTCCCTCGCCGTCGGGGTCGGCAACGACTGGGACGCCGCGACCGCGCGGACCCCGGTCGCCGGACAGCTCGTGACGTCGCAGTGGCTGGACCCCGGCACCGGCGACACCTTCTGGACACAGGGGACGACGGCGGCCGGCGGCGCCGCCGGGTCGCACATCACCATCGCCGACACCGCACCCACGGCGGACCGGTGGAACCTCGCCGCGGCGGAGGTCGTCGCGGGGGCGCCGGCGCCTCCCGACACCGTGCCGCCCACCGTCGCCATCCTGAACCCGGCGCCAGGGCAGACCGTCTCCGGCACGGTCCCGGTCGCGGCCACCGCGAGCGACAACGTCGCCGTCGCGTCGGTCCAGTTCCTCCTCGACGGGGCCCCGCTGGGCGCGCCCGTCACGGCGCCGCCCTACTCGGTCCAGTGGGACACCACCACCGCCGCCGCGGGAGCGCACACGCTCGGGGCCGTCGCGACCGACACGAGCGGCAACCACGGGACGGCCGCGCCGATCCCGGTCACCGTGCAGAACCCGGCGCCGCCGATGACCTGCTTCGTCCTGCAGGCGCAGAAGACGGTGCACGGCACCGGGACGGTCTCGGCGCCGAGCCTGACCACCGCCCTCCCCGGGGAGTTCCTGGTCGCGTTCGTCGCGTCGGACGGTCCGGCGTCGGCCGGCTCCCAGCAGGTCACGGTCGCCGGAGGCGGCCTGACCTGGACGCTCGCCGCGCGAGCCAACGGCCAGGCCGGCGACGCCGAGATCTGGACGGCTCCGGCCGCGGCGCTCCTGAGCGGCGCGACCATCACCTCCACCCCGCTCGCCCAGGGCTACGACCAGTCGCTCACGGTCATCGCGACGGAGGGCGTGGCCGGCGCCGGCGCGACCGCGACCGCCTCAGCGGTCACGGGCGCGCCGTCGGTGAAGGTCACCACCGTGGCCGCGACCTCACTCGTCTTCGCCGTCGGCGCGGACTGGGACAACGCGATCGCCCGCACGCTGCCCACCGGGCTCGTGCCGCTCGACCAGTGGGTGGACACCGGCAGCGGCGACACGATGTGGTCCGAGTACACCAACCAGGCGACGGGCGCCGCGGGCAGCGTCGTCACGATCGGTGCGACCGCCCCGACCACGGACCGGTGGGACGTCGCGGCGGTGGAGCTCCGCAACTCCGGCGGCTGACCCTCAGCCGCGCAGTCCCGACGGGATGACCATCAGCACGGGTGTCGGCGCGACGAGCCCGTCAATAGCCCGCGGGCCACGAGAATGCCGCGGGCGGGGAGACCGTGGTCCCCGTCTTCGCCACCACGATGTCGATGTCCTCGTGCGAGGCGAGCGCGATCGTGCGGGGGTCTCCGGTGTAGGTCTTCCCGTCGACGAAGACGGTCACGGTCTGCCCGTCGACGCCGTTCCGGTAGGTCCCGACCTGACCTGTCCCGAGCTTCTGGCCCCACTCGTCGAACACCTGACCCAGCGTGAACGTCCGCACCTCCGGGGACTCGACGTGGATGATGCCGGACTCGTCGTGCGTGTGGATCGGCGAGATCCGCTGCTGCGCCTCGTCGATGCCGATGCCGGCGGGGACGGCGACGGGCCGGCCGTCCACGGTCACGGTGAGGTGCTGATGGATGTGCAGCGCGGTCCCCTCCGCGGTCAGCATCTGGAGGCCGGCGGTGCGCACGGCGGCCTCCACGTCGGCCGGGGCTGCCCAGTCCGCCGCGGCGGAGGAGGTCGCGGAGGGGGTCGCGCCCGAGCCTGCGACCGTCGCTGACGACGCGCCGTTCAGGACGACCGCGGTGACGATGCCCGCCACGGCCAGCGCGGCGACGGCGACGCCGCCTCCGATCAGCAGCCGGCGGCGACGGGCCCTCCGCTGCTCCTGCCTGCGGAGTTCGGCGGCGCGCTGCTGCGCTTCGAGCCGGCGGTCGCGCTTGGGGGTGTCGTTCACGCTCTCAGTCAACAAGCCGCCGCTGTGCGCCCGCCCCGGACTCGATGCGAATCGTGTCCGGATCCTCAGGATCCTGGGGATCCTGGGGATCCTGGGGATCCGGGCCAGCCGCGGCCCCTCAGCCGAGCAGTCCCGACCGCACGATGACCAGCACGCCGAGGACGCAGAACACGGCGGGCACCAGCCAGGCCTCCACCCGCTCGACGGCGCGCAGCACCCGGGGGTGGCCGGCGACCAGCCGGGCGGCGACGATCCACACGCCGATCAGCACGACGAACACGACCACCGTGACCACAGTCTCCGCGGCGGCCTGCACCCGGAACACCGGCGTGTAGACCGCGAGGTTGTCGCCGCCGTTGGCCAGGGTGATCCCGACGACGCCCCCGAGGCCGCCCGGGTTGAGCGAGGAGCGGATCTCCCGCGGGAGGCCGCGCGCGCGGGCGTAGCGGATGAGCCCGCGCACGCCGAGGGCGAGCGGGATCAGGCCGAGCAGCCCCACGTACCGGGCGGGCAGGAGGGTCAGGCCGAGGCCGGCGATGAGGCTCACCACGATGAGCGCGAGCACGCCGGCGTACTGGCCGACGACGACCTTCCAGGCGCGGATGGCGCCGCGCTGCGCGGCGAGGAAGAACAGCGTCAGGACGACGAAGTCGTCGATGTTGGTCGCGGCGAAGAGCCCGATGGCGGTCGCGACAGTGGAGAGCATGGGGGCGCCACCGGTCCTCTCCGTCACCGGCCGGGCGGCCGAATCCTGACAGGACTCTAACAACCGGCCTCCCGGGAATCGGCGCCCGACCAGGTGACAATGGCAGCGTCGGCTGTCTCTCCCGGCCGGCCGGAGGAGTGATCTCGAGTGAAGCCGCCCGTACTGCCCGCACCACGCAGGCCGGACGCGCCCGACACCGGCGCCGCCCGCGCCGGCGCGACCGCCGCGGCTGCCCCCGCCGCAGCCGCGAGGCGGCCGGCGAGACGCCGCCATCCGCGCAGCGTCTACGTGCGACGGCGGATCGTCGTCGGCACCCTCGCCCTCGGCGTCCTGCTCGTCGTGGCGATCGTCGCCTTCGCCGTCTTCTCGTTCGCCGACCTGATGACCGGACTGCACCGCTCCGACCTCGCCTCGGCCGCGGGCGGCGACCAGAACATCCTGGTGATGGGGCTGGACAGCCGGCTGGACGAGAACGGCGACGCCCTCCCCGCCGCCACGTACAACGCCCTGCACGCCGGCAGCCAGGACGACGGCGGCTACAACGCCAACGTGCTCATGCTCATCCACATCCCCGCCGACGGCGGCAAGGCGGTCGGCATCTCGATCCCGCGCGACGACTACGTGCCGCTGTCCGGCAAGCCCGACGGCGTCTCCCAGTCGAAGATCAAGGAGGCCTACGGGCTGGAGCTCGACCAGAAGCTCACCGAGCTGATGAAGGCAGGGAAGCTCAGCCGCGCCGACGCGTACCAGGAGGCACGCGCGGCCGCCAGGCGGACCGAGATCGCCACGGTCTCGGCGTTCCTCGGCGGCGTGCCGATCAACCACTTCATCGAGGTCACGATGGCCGCGTTCTACCAGGTCGCCCAAGCCGTCCAGCCGGTGACCGTGTGCATCGCGGAGGACACCAAGGACCCGTACTCCGGAGCGGACTTCACGGCGGGGGTGCAGCAGCTCTCGGCGTCGCAGGCGGTGAGCTTCGTGCGGCAGCGCCGCGACGAGAGCAACCCCTCCCTGAACTTCACCGACCTCGACCGCGAGCGCCGCCAGCAGGCGTTCATCGTGTCGCTGGCCACGAAGCTGAAGAAGGCGGACACGTTCGCGAACCCGGCGACGCTGGAGTCCCTGATCTCGGCGGCCAAGCAGAACATCGCCCTCGACTCCGGCCTGAACCTGCTCGACTTCGCCTCGGACGCCTCCCACTTCGCCGGAGGGAACATCACCTTCGACACACTCCCGATCGCGGGCTACGGCGTCCGCGACGGCCAGGACGTCAACCTCGTCGACACCAAGCAGATCCACGCCACCGTGCGACAGCTGCTGAACCCGGCGACCGCGAGCCCGGCCCCGGCGGCACCGGCGAAGTCGTCAACGTCGAAGGGGTCGGGGTCGTCCGGATCCGGGGCCGCGCAGTCGTCCGGGTCTGCGCCCGCGGCCCCGGCGCCGGCGGCTCCGAACGGCACGTACACGGATCCCACCGCGCCCCTGCCCTCGGGCGGCGTGCCGTGCGTGAAGTGACCGCACTCCGCTCCCCCGGCGCCCGCACAGCGACGCGCCTCCGCAACGTCGAGCTCCTGCTCCTGCTGACGGCGGGTGCGGTCTCGCTCGCCGCCGTCGCGCTGGTCCAGCTCGGCGCGCTGGGCAGGATCGAGGCCGGCTTCCTTCAGCTCAGCGCGATCCCGCTCGTGCTGGCGTTCGCGATGCACCTCACGATGCGGTTCGTGACGCCCACGGCCGACCCGTTCTTCCTGCCGATCATGACGGCGCTCAGCGGGCTGGGCATCGCCGAGATCTACCGGATCGACCTCCACTACGGGTACAGCGGGTGGGGAAGCACCAGCGTGCGCCAGATCGTCTGGTGCGCGATCGCGATCGTGTGCGCGATCCTCACGCTCGTCGTCATCCGGAACGTGCAGGTCCTCAACCGGTACACGTACACCGTCGGCCTGGTCGCCTTCGCCCTGCTGCTGCTGCCGCTGCTGCCGGGGATCGGCAAGACGGTGTCGGGCGCGCGGGCCTGGATCGGCATCGGCGCGTTCAGCTTCCAGCCGGGCGAGCTCGCGAAGATCGCGCTGGCCGCCTTCTTCGCCGGGTACCTCATGCGGCACAGGGACGCGCTCTCGCTGCTCGGCCACCGCTTCCTCGGCATGCGCTTCCCGCGGGTGCGGCACCTCGGGCCGGTCGTGCTGGTGTGGCTGCTCTCGATCCTGGTCGTCATCCTCCAGCACGACCTCGGGCCCGGGCTGCTGTACTTCGGGATCTTCCTCATCGTCATCTACGTCGCCACCGGCCGGATCGGCTGGCTGGCGATCGGCGGGGTCCTGATCGTCCTCGGCGGCGCGGCGGCCAACGCCGCCCTGACCTACGTGCACCTCCGCTTCGCCAACTGGCTGACGCCCTTCGACCAGCACGTCTACGACGCGGACGGCGGCAGCTTCCAGCTGGTCCAGGGCCTGTTCGGCATCGCCCACGGCGGCGTCATCGGCACCGGGCTCGGCCAAGGCCAGCCCTGGGTGACGCCGGTCTCGCAGAGCGACTACATCTTCGCCAGCCTCGGCGAAGAGCTCGGCCTCGCGGGCCTGTTCGCGATCATCTGCCTCTACCTGCTCTTCACCTTCCGCGGCCTGCGGATCGGGTTCGACAGCGCCGACGACTTCGGCGCGCTGCTCGCCGTCGGGCTGTCGTTCGGGGTCGCCCTGCAGGCGTTCATCATCATCGGCGGCGTGACGCGGGTCATCCCGCTCACCGGCCTGACCACGCCGTTCCTCGCGGCGGGAGGCTCCTCGCTCATCGCGAACTGGATCATCGGCGCCCTGCTGCTGCGGCTCTCCAGCGTGTGCCGGCTGCCGCAGCGGCTGCAGGGGGTCGGCGCCGCCTCCTGAGCTCAGTTCCCCGCGGTGTCGGTTCCCGCGGTGTCAGTTCCCCGGCGGTGTCAGTTCCCCTTGGTGCAGGTCTGCTGCGCGGCGGTCTGGCCGGTGACCGAGGAGGGCAGCGCGACCGACGTCGGGGTGGGGACGGGCGTCGGCGCGGTCGCCCCGGCGGACGGGGTCGGCGCGGGAGCGGCAGGCGCTGCCGGAGTGGCCGGCGTGGCAGGGGCGGCGGGCGCGCCTGCGGAAGGTGTCGGCGTCCCCGTCGCCGCGACGGTCCCCGACCCGAGCGTCCCGGTGAGCGTGACCGGAGTGTCGTTCTGGAGCGCTGTCTTCAGGATGCTCGCCGCGTACGTCGCCGGCACGACCCGGTTCGGGTCGGCCGGATCGGCTCCGGCCGGGTACTGCAGGAAGACGATGTTCGACAGGCTGACCGTCTTCAGGGTCAGCGCGATCGACACCAGGGTGGTCGGCTGGGTCAGCGTGTCCGAGAGCTCCATGTTCGTCACGGCGGCGTGCGCGAGCTGGTAGAGCGTGATCGGATTGCTGAGCACGCCCGCGCTCGTCATCTTGCGCAGCAGCGCGGACAGGAACAGCTGCTGGTTGCTGATCCGCCCCAGGTCGCTGCCGTCGCCGATCCCGTGCCGGCTGCGGACGAATGCGAGCGCCTGCGCGCCGACGAGCGTCTGCGTCCCGGCCGGGAGGTCCAGGCCGACGTACGGGTCGGTGAGCGGGGTGGCGAGGCAGACGGTGACCCCGCCGACCGCGTTGGACATCGCGATCACGCCGTCGAAGCTGATCAGCGCCGCGTCGCTGATCGTCAGGCCGGTCAGCTTCTCCGCCGTGAGGACGATGCAGGACAGCCCGCCGCGCGACAGGGTCGTGTTGAACATCGCGTCGTCGGTGGCCGGGACCGTGCCGCCGTTCGGTCCCGGGCACTCCGGGATCGGCACCATCAGGTCGCGCGGGATCGAGATCACCGTGGCGTGCTGGTGGTCGCCTGAGACGTGCAGCACCATCGTCACGTCGTTGCTGCCCGCCCCCGAGCTTCCCGCGAGCTCGTCCTTCGTGGCGAACTGGCCGCCCTGACCGGTGCGGGTGTCCGTGCCGGCGAGGAGGATGTTCACCGCCCCGCTCTCGGCGCCGACGCTCGCGATGTTCTGCGCGGTCAGCGACTTGCCCTTGGCGGTGACCAGGTGGATGCCCGGCTTGATCGAGCGGACCGTGTCGAGCACCGCGTACGCGGCCACGCTCGCCGTGCTCACCACGGCGACGGTCACCACGGCGACGAGGAACCGCACGACGAAGGTCCGCGGCCGGCGCACGGGCAGGCGGCCATGGCGGATCGCAACGCCGTGCGACCGTCGCGGCCGGCGCAGCGGCGCCTCTTGACCGCCCGGACCCGAAGGGTGATTCACAAGGTGAAGGTATCGGATGGACCCCGGGTCGTGAGGGTGGAAACCGTGAGAATCCTCATGTGATCCGGGCGGCGCACCCCCGGCGGCGGGTTTGACGGTGGCTGCGCGAGCCGCTACGGTGTGACCCGCAGCACTTCGTTAGGCGAAGCTCCTGCACGAACACAGGCCACTGATCTGACGACGTCGAGAGACGCCCAAGATCAGGACAGGTCACCCCGGCTTAAGGGGCGATCCCAAGTGGCTTCCCACCCCTGATCCGATCAGGTCGGCGGGACACGTCGTGCAGTGCCGAAGCTCTTACGTGGGAGTAGCTCCAAGAAGCGACCAGGCTTCCTGCCCCCACGTCTGCGTGTGCCGCGGACCGGTGAGGAGGTGACCCGAGATGGACGGCGACAGTCGATTGTCCTTCCCCCGCGGGTCCGCGGATCACCGGTCGCTTCCGGCGACGCGCTGACGAGCCCTCACCCGCGGGTATCCACTCTTCCGCGCTGCGCGCGCCCTGCACGGTCTCCCGGGTATCCGGCGATCCGTGCCCCGGCGCGCGCGAAACCCCGCCAGGAGGCCCGCCATGCGCACGTTCTTCCGCACCGATCTCGACCTGACCATCCCCACCGGCGACGACGTCCGCGCCGCACCCGCCGCACGCCGCGGCGGCAAGCGCCGCGGTGAGGAGGCGAGGACCGCCCGCCTCGCCGGCGAGCAGCAGGAGCTGCTGCTCGACGCGGCCATCCTGCCGCCCGAGGCCACCCTGAAGTCGCTCTCGACGACCGTCGCCGGCCTCTCCGACGACGAGGTGCGCAGCCGCCGCGCGCGGTTCGGGGACAACGCCGTCGACCACGACAAGCCCGCGCCGGCCATCGTCCAGTTCGGGAAGGCGTTCCTCAACCCGTTCATCCTCATCCTGATCTTCCTCGTGGTCGTGATGGTGTTCACCGACATCGTCTTCGCCGACCCCGCCGACGGCCCCGACTACACCGGGACGGTGACCGTGAGCGTGATGGTCCTCGTCAGCGTCACGCTCCGGTTCTGGCAGGAGTACCGGTCGTCCCGCGCAGCCGAAGCACTGAAGGCGATGGTGCGCACGACCGCGGCGGTCACCCGCACCCTGCACGGCACCCCGGTCACCCGGGAGCTGCCCATCGACCAGGTGGTGCGCGGCGATGTCGTCCAGCTCGCCGCCGGCGACATGATCCCGGCCGACGCGCGGATCGTCCGCGCCAAGGACCTGCAGATCAACCAGTCCATGCTGACCGGGGAGGCGCTCCCCGCCGAGAAGACGGCCGACGGCGACCTCGCCACCACCGCCGTCACGCTGCTCGACGCCCCCAACCTGGCGTTCATGGGCACCTCGGTGGTGTCCGGCTCCGGCACGGCCGTCGTCCTCGGCACCGGACGGGACACCTACTTCGGCAGCATGTCGTCGGCGATCGTCGGCGCCCGGCCGGAGACCGCGTTCGACCTCGGCATCAAGCGCGTCACGTTCACGCTCATCCGGTTCATGGTCGTCATGGTCCCCGTGGTGTTCGTCATCAACGGGCTCACGAAGGACTGGACCAGCGCATTCCTCTTCGGCGTCACCACCGCCGTCGGACTCACCCCGGAGATGCTCCCGCTGATCGTGACCGCGACGCTCGCGAAGGGCGCGCAGTACATGGCGAAGCGGAAGGTCATCGTCAAGCGGCTCAACTCCATCCAGAACCTCGGTGCGATGGACGTGCTCGCGACCGACAAGACCGGGACGCTCACCGAGGACCGGATCGTGCTGGAGCGCCACCTCGACACCGAGGGCCGGGCGAGCGGGACGACGCTCCGCTTCGCGACCGCGAACGCCTCGTTCCAGACCGGCCTGCGCAACCTGCTCGACGAGGCGATCATCGCCGCCGCGGGTCCGGACCGGCTCGACCGGGTGCGCCGGGAGTTCCGCGCGGTCGACGAGATGCCGTTCGACTTCGAGCGCCGCCGGATGTCGGTGGTCCTCGAGAGCGACGACACGCGCGTCATCGTCACGAAGGGCGCCGTCGAGGAGGTGCTCGGCGTCTGCGTCGCCGAGCAGACGGCCGGCGGGAGCGCGCCGCTGACGCCCGGCCGGCTGGCCGAGCTCGACCAGCTCGTCGCCGCGGAGAACGAGGCGGGCATGCGCGTGCTCGCCGTCGCGATCCGCGAGGTCGACGCGGACGGCGGGGACGAGTACGACCGCTCGGACGAGACGGGGATGACGCTGCTCGGCTTCCTCTCCTTCCTCGACCCGCCGAAGGCGTCCGCGGCCGCGGCGATCGCGAGCCTGCAGGGGCACGGCATCGCGGTCAAGGTGATCACCGGGGACAACCCGCTGGTCGCGGCGGCGGTCTGCACCCAGGTGGGGATCGACCCCGGCACGATCGTGCTGGGGCCGGAGACCGAGGAGCTCGGCCTCGCCGAACTGGGCGAGCTGGCCGCCGGGACGACGGTGTTCGCCAAGGTGAACCCGGCGCAGAAGGCCCGGATCGTGGAGGCGATGCGCGCGGCGGGCAGCACGGTCGGCTACCTCGGCGACGGCATCAACGACGCCGCGGCCCTGCGCACGGCCGACGTCGGCATCTCCGTCGACACCGCGGTGGACATCGCGAAGGAGTCGGCCGACATCATCCTGCTGGAGAAGGACCTCACGGTCCTGGAGGGCGGCGTGATCGAGGGCCGCCGCACCTTCGTCAACGCCATGAAGTACATCAAGATGACGGCGTCCTCCAACTTCGGGAACATGTTCTCGGTGCTGGTGGCGAGCGCGGTGCTCCCGTTCATCCCGATGATCCCCGTCGTCGTGCTGGTGCAGAACCTCGCCTACGACCTCTCGATGCTGACCCTCCCGTGGGACCGCGTCGACAAGGAGGACCTGGCGTCGCCGCGCAAGTGGGAGTCGACGGGCCTCGGCAGCTTCATGATGCGGATCGGCCCGATCTCCTCCGTCTTCGACATCACCACGTTCGCGCTCATGTGGTTCGTCTTCCAGGCGAACGGCCCCGAGCACGCGGCGCTGTTCCAGTCCGGCTGGTTCGTGGAGTCGATCATCTCCCAGACGCTGATCGTGCACCTGCTGCGGACCAAGCGGCTGCCCTTCGTCCGCTCCCGTGCCAGCATCGGCGTGCTGCTCGCGACCGGCGCGGTCTGCGCACTCGGACTGGTCCTGCCCTTCACGGGATGGGGCGCCGGGCTCGGGCTCGTCCCGCTTCCCTGGAGCTACTTCCCGTGGCTGATCGCGACGCTCGTCGCATACTGCGGACTCACCCAGCTCGCGAAGGTCCTGTTCATCCGGCGCTTCGGCACCTGGATCTGATCCGGAAGGAGTGTCCCATGACCCTCACCATGACCTACGACATCGCCCTGCGCGTGCTCGTCGCCGTCGGCTGCGGGACGCTCATCGGGTTCGAGCGCCAGTGGCGGGCGCGCACCGCCGGCGTCCGGACGAACGCCCTGGTCAGCCTGGGCGCCGCCCTGTTCGTCGTGATGGGCGCCTACAGCTTCCACGGCCCCGGCGCCGACCCGACCCGGGTGGCGGCGCAGATCGTCTCCGGCATCGGCTTCCTCGGCGCCGGCGTGATCATGAAGCAGGGCGCGTCGATCTCGGGACTGAACACGGCCGCCACGCTGTGGGCGTCCGCCGCGGTCGGCGCGCTCGCCGGCGGCGGCCTGCTGGCGGTCGCGTTCGGCGGCACGGTGGTCGTGATGCTCGCGAACACCCTGCTCCGGCCGCTGGGCCGTCTGCTGGACCGCCACGGCGACGGCCCGGCCGCGGAGACGCAGGAGGTCGACTACCGATTCGAGGTGCGCTGCACGGCCGCGTCGGAGCCCGAGGTGCGCGCCCTCGTCTTCGACGCGATCCGCCGTCCGCGGTTCTCGGTGCGGTCGCTCACCGCGACGGACCTCCCCGAGGGCGGAGTCATGATCGAGGCGGTCGTGCACAGTGCGGAGCGGGACGACACCGAGGTGGAGGACGCGCTGGAGGCGATCGTCCGCGCCGAGCCGGTCACGGCGGTGCGGTGGTCGGCCGCTCAGCTGGCGGTGCTGGACTAGGCGGCGAGCGGGCGTCACGGAACGGGCGCGCCGGCGGGTTCCTCCGCCTGCGCGCCCGCCCGAGCGAACCGTACGGTCACCTCCAGCCCGCCGCTCGCCGGCGCGACCGCCGTCACCGTCCCGCCGTGCGCGAGCGCCACCGAGCGGACGATGCTGAGGCCCAGGCCGAAGCCGTCGCCGGTGCGGTCGTTGAGCCGGGCGAAGGGCTCGAAGAGGCGGTCGACCTCCTCGGCGGGGACCGGCGGCCCGGTGTTCGTCACGCGGAGGACGACCTCCTCGCCCTCCTCGGTCACCGTCACGGTGACCTCGCCGTCCGGGCGGTTGTAGAGCAGGGCGTTCTCGACCAGGTTGCCGATCAGGCGCTCCAGGAGGGCGGCGTCGCCGAGGACGACGCCCTCGTCGGTCGCGACCTCGATCCGCACCCCGCCGCGGTGCGCGCGCTCCGCCACGTCGCGGGCCAGGTCGCCGAGCGCGACCGGGCGGGAGTCGACGACGATCCCCTCGCTGCGCGTGAGGGTGAGGAGCGCGTCGATCAGCTCGCCCGCGCGGTCCGTCTCGGCGCGGATCTCGTCCCCGGCCCGCCGGAACTCGGCGGCGCTCGGCGACGGCTTGGCGAGTGCGACGTCGACGGTCGTCCGGATGACCGTCAGCGGGGTGCGCAGCTCGTGGCTCGCGTTGGCGATGAAGCGCTGCTGGGCGACGAACGCCGCCTGGAGCCGGTCGAGCATGTCGTCGAAGGTGTCCGCGAGCTCCCTCAGCTCGTCGCGCGGGCCGGTCAGCGCGAGCCGCGCGCTCAGGTCGCCGTCGCCCGCCGCGCGCGCGGCCGCGGTGATCCGCGACACCGGCCGCAGGATCCGGCCGGCGACCAGCCAGCCGACCACGCCGGACACCGCCGTCAGCACCACGAGCGCGATCACCGCGGCCAGCGCCAGGGACTCGAGCATGTTCGCGCGCTGCGCCGCGGCGAGCGCCTGCGAGTTGTGGGACAGCAGGGTCGCGCACTTGAGCTTGAGGTTGGCGTCGACGGGTGTGCTGCCGGTCGCGAGACCTTCGCAGGTCTTCCGGAACTGCGCGTCGTTCGCCGGGGTGTTGAGGTCGACCGCCTTCACGTTCGCCGCGACCAGCGCGTACGTCATCGCGAGCAGCACGAGCCCGGACGCCGCGAACAGCCCCATGAAGACCAGCGCCAGCCGTCCCCGGGCGGTCGAGAGCGCGCGGATCACAGCCGGTACCCCGCTCCGACGACCGTCTCGATGACGGGAGGGTCGCCGAGCTTCTTCCGCAGCCGCGCCACGGTGACGGCGACCGTGTTGCTGAACGGGTCGGCGTTCACGTCCCAGACGTGCTCCAGCAGCTCCTCCGCGCTGACGACGGCGCCGTCCGCCGCGGCCAGGCATTCGAGCACGCCGAACTCCTTGCGGGTGAGCGCGAGCGGACGCCCGGCACGGGTGACCCGGACGCGCGGGCGGTCGATCACGAGGTCGCCCGAGCGAATCACCGCACGCTGCGAGGGCTCTCTCCTGCCGAGGGCGCGCACCCGCGCGACCAGCTCCTCGAACGCGAACGGCTTGCCGAGGTAGTCGTCCGCGCCGAGCTCGAGGCCGTCCACGCGGTCGGCGATGTCGGCTGCGGCGGTGAGCATGATGATCCGCACCGGCCGGTCCCGGCTCGCGAGCTCCCGGCAGACGCGGTCGCCGTGCACGCCGGGGAGGTCGCGGTCGAGGACGACGACGTCGTAGTCCACCTCGTCCGTCTGCTCCAGCGCCCGGGCGCCGTCGTAGACGACGTCGGTCGCGAGGCCGGCGTCCGTGAGGCCTTCGGCGATGAGATCGGCCAGCTGGCGGTGGTCCTCCACCACGAGAACGCGCATGCCTTCATTGTCGCGGCCGAGAGATGACACAGCCATAACACGGCCGGTTCGGCTGCTGTCATCGGCGCGGAGCTAGAACGGGTTCAGCGTCCGGCCCCGGGCGCGATCAGGAGGTGGACGATGAAGCGCACCCTCGCCGTCGCGCCCGTGCTCGCGGCGCTCGGCGCCGCACTGACGCTCGGCGCGCTGGCACTCGCCGGCTGCACATCGGGAGGCGGCGGCCCCACGGTTCCCGCGCTCGGCGGCGCGACCTCCGCCGCGACCGGCTCGGGCGGCGACCGCACGGCCCAGGTGCACGCGGTCGCCGAGTGCATCCGCACGCACGGCGCCCCCACGTACCAGGACCCGGTCATCGACGCGGCGGGCCACGTGTACTCCGACACCCGGAGCCTCGACCGGCTGAGCAGGTCGGCGCTCGACGAGCTCGACCGCTCCTGCGGGGCGCTCGCCGCCCGCGCCGGCTTCAGCCCGACCGACGAGCCGCCCGCGCCGCCCGCGCTGGTGGCGGCCGGGGTGCGCTCGGCCCAGTGCCTGCGGCAGAACGGGATGCCGAACATGCACGACCCGACCAGCTCCTCGACCTACACGCCGGGGCACGGCTTCGGGCTGCGGGCGAGCGACCTCCCGAACAACGGCGCGCTGGGCAAGGCCGACCCGGCGGTCCAGCGGGCGTTCAGCGCGTGCCGGCAGCTGCTGGACGCGGAGATCCGCGCATCGGAGCTGGCGAACCTTGCGAAGGGGTGAGCGCTCGGCGGTCTACTGGACGCTGACGACGTGCGTGCTGGTCGCCGCGGCGGCGGTGGGCGGCGGCGCCTGGACCGCCGCGCACTCCGCGCCGCCCGCGCGGACCGTCGTGCCCACGGCCACGGCGACGGTCCAGTCCACAACCCTGTCCAGCACGACCCAGCTCTCCGGCACGCTCGGCCACGGCGCGTCGCGCACCCTGTTCAGCCCGGCCGGCGGGACGGTCACCGGCGTGCCGGCCGTCGGCTCCACGGTGGCGGACGGCGGGGCCCTGCTCTCGGTCGACGGCCTGCCGGTCGTGCTCGTCGACGGCGCGGTGCCCGCGTGGCGCGACCTCGCCGTGGGATCCGCGCCCGGCGCCGACGTCGCCCAGCTGGAGCAGTACCTCGTCTCCGCCGGGTTCGCGGCCGGACTCGACCTGACCGTCGACCAGGACTACACCTGGGCCACGGCGACCGCCGTCGCGCGCTGGCAGCGCGCGGTCGGGCTGCCGGCGACCGGCGTCGCCGCCCGCTCGGAACTGGTCTTCGCTCCGGCGCCCGTGCGCGTAGTCGCCGTCGCCGCGCCCCTCGGGTCGCGCATCTCGGACGGCCAGCCCGCGCTCGAGGTCGGGTCGACCGCGGCGGAGGTCACGGCCGACGTCCCGGCGGCGCAGACCTACCTCGTGCACGCGGGCGACCGGGTCACCGTGACGCTGCCCTCCGGGCAGACGGTCCCCGGCTCGGTCACCGGGGTCTCCACGGTCGCCGAGGCGGCAGGGAGCGGCGGGGGCGGTGGCGGCGGGCAGCAGGGCGGCCCGGTGACCGTCCCGGCGACCGTCGTCCTGGACGACCCGGCCGCGGCGGCCGGACTGGACCAGGCGCCCGTCACCGTCCAGGTCACCGACCGGACGGTGCACGACGTGCTCGCCGTGCCGATCACCGCGCTCGTCGCGCTCGCCGGCGGCGGCTACGGCGTGTACGTCGTCGACCGCGGCGGCCGGCGGCTGGTGGCGGTCACGCCGGGGCTGTTCTCCGGCACGCTGGTGCAGGTCGGCTCCGGCTCCCTCCGCGCGGGCGACCGGGTGGTGATCCCGTCCTCATGACCGCGCACGCAGACCTGGTCGAACTCGACCACGTGAGCATGGAGTACCGGACTCCGGTCGCCTTCACGGCGCTCCGCGACGTCGGGCTGCGGATCGCGAGCGGCGAGACCGTCGCGGTGGTCGGGCCGTCCGGATCGGGGAAGACCACCCTGCTCGGCATCGTCGGCGGCCTGGAGCGGCCGACTTCCGGCGCCGTCCGGCTGCTCGGGGAGGACCTCGCGGCGCTCTCCGACGCGCAGGTCGCCGCCGCCCGGGCGCACAGCATCGGCTTCGTCTTCCAGCGCTTCCACCTCATCGAGCATCTCAGCGTGCTCGACAACGTCGCGACCGGCCTGCTCTACACCGGGGTGCGCGCCCGTGACCGGAGGAATGCCGCCCGCGCGGCCCTCGCGCGCGTCGGGCTGGGGCGGCGCGAGACGGAGCGGGTCGGCCACCTGTCGGGAGGCGAACGCCAGCGCGTCGCCATCGCCCGCGCCGTCGTCGGCGAGCCGCGGCTGCTGCTCGCCGACGAGCCGACCGGCAACCTCGACTCCGCGACAGGCGGCGCCGTGGTCGAGCTGCTCGCCGGGCTGGCCGGACCGGGCACCGCCGTCGTGGTGGTCACGCACGACCCCGCCGTGGCCGGCGCGCTCGCTCGCCGGATCGCGGTCCACGACGGCGAGATCGTGGACGACACCGGGAGGCCGGGATGAGCGCGGCCGGCGAGCGGCCGCGCTCCGTCCTCCGCCTCGGCGACGCCGTCGCGACCGGGTTCACCGCGCTCGCCGCCCGGAAGGCGCGGAGCCTCCTCTCGATCACCGGCATCGCGATCGCCGTCGCCTCACTGGTCTGCGTGACCGGGCTGGCGGCCTCGGCGCAGGCCGCCCTGATCGACCAGCTCGGGCGCGACGGCAACCTCCTCACCGTGGCCGCGGGGCAGACCTTCAGCGGCAACCCGACCCCGCTCCCGCCGACGGCGGAGACGATGGTGCGGGCCATCCCGCCGGTCACCGCGGTCACCGCGGTCGGGACGGTGCCGGACGCGACGGTGCGCCGGACGGACGCGATCCCGGCGCTGCAGACCAACGGCATCACCGTCCTCGCCGCCGAGCCGTCGTTCGGCGCGGTGATGTCGACGCCGCTCGTCGCGGGCCGGGCCCTGGACCGGGTGGCCCAGGCCTACCCGGAGGTCGTGCTCGGCTTCAGCGCCGCCCAGAACCTGGGCATCGACCGCCTCGACGGCGGCACCGCGGTGACGATCGACGGCGCCTCCTGGCCGGTCGTGGGCATCCTGGCGCCCTCCACCGTCGCCCCGGAGGTGGACGACGCCGCCCTGGTCTCCTTCCCGGTCGCGGTCCGCCTGCTCCACTTCGACGGCACGGCGACCCGCATCTACCTGCGGGCGGACCCGGACCAGGTCGCGGCGGTGGACGCGGTGCTCCCGTTCACCGTGTCGCCGCAGCAGCCGGAGGCGGTCGAGGTGCGCCGGCCGTCCGACATCCTCACCGCCCGCATCGCGGCGAAGAACGCGTTCGTCGGCCTGTACGTCGCCCTGGCCGCGGTCGCGCTGCTCGTCGGCGGCCTCAGCATCGCGAACGTCATGATCGTGGCCGTGGTCGAGCGCCGCACGGAGATCGGCCTGCGCCGCGCCCTCGGAGCGCGCTCGCGCCACATCGCGCAGCAGTTCCTCACGGAGTCGGCGCTGCTGGCCCTGATCGGCGGGCTGATCGGCGCGGGCATCGGCGCGGCGGTGACGGCTGCAGCCGCGACGGCTCAGGGCGAGCAGGTGATCGTGCCGCTGCCGTCACTGGCCGCGGCGCTCGCGGCCGCCGTGTCGGTCGGGCTCGTCGCGGGGGTGTGGCCCGCGCTGCGCGCGGCACGGCTGCCGCCGGCGGAGGCGCTGCGGGCGGGTGAGTGAGGGGAGCCGTCGGCCCGCGCCTCAGTCCACCCACACCCCGTTCACGAACAGCGCGGTGTTCACCGCGAGCAGCACCAGGCCGGCCCCGAGGACGGTGGCGAAGATCCAGCGCCGGCGGGGGTCGGTCACCGTCGTCGCGGCCAGGATCGTCAGGGGGAAGAGGATCGCGCTGGCGCGGGCGATCGAGAGGTACGTGGTGCTCGTCATCATCGCGACCGCCGTGAGGCCGACGTAGGCCGCCGCGCCCCACTGCCTGCGGCGGATCAGGACGACCAAGCCGGTCACGATGAGCGCCGCGAAGACGAGGTCGGCGGCGTTCTGGAGCTGGTGCTGCGCCGGCGGGACGAAGATGAACGCGACGGTGTTGCCGAGGCTGACCCACGGCCAGTTGAGAGCCCGGTGCCAGCCGAGGTGCTGCGCCACGAACCAGGCCGCCGGGTTGCCCGTCCAGGCCCAGAGCGCCGCCCAGTAGACCCCGATGCCGGCCCCGCCGATCGTCGCCGTGCCGAGGGCCTTCAGCAGGTACGGCTCGCCGCGGGCGCGGAGGCGGACGGCGACCAGGACCGCGAGGCCCGCGATCAGGAACAGCCCGTCGATCCGGGTGAAGGAGGCGCCGGCCGCGAGGAGGCCCGCGCTCAGCCACCTCCCGCGCTCCGCGCACAGCCAGGCGCCGAGGGCGAACGCGACGAACAGCGCCTCCGAGTACGGCGCCACCAGGAACAGGGCGTACGGACCGAGGACGAAGAGGAGCGTCGCGGCGACCGCGACCCGGTCGCCGTACCGGTGGTGGGCCAGCCGCCAGACCAGCAGCGCGGCGACGAGCGACGCGACCGCGGCCACCGCCTCCAGGGCGATCACGATCTGCTCGGGATCGGGGTGCGGAACGCCCACCATCGCCAGCGCGACCCGTGCGGACGCCGGGAAGCCGGGGAAGAACGCGGCCCAGGTGGGCCCGCTCTCCGGGCCGACGTAGCCGTGCTCCGCGATCGAGGCGAAGTACAGGCTATCCCAGCGGAAGAAGAGCGTCACCGGCGACAGGGCGGCGGCGTGGCCGCTCGCCACGAGCACGACGGCCCGCACGCACAGCGCCCAGCCGAAGATCAGCGCGTGGGCGACCGCCCACAGCGCCACCGGCACGACGACGGCCCGCGATTGCAGCCGGCCGAGCAACCAGGACCAGAGCCAGCGCGGGCCGGCGGGCCGCAGTCCGGCGATCCCGGACCCGGCCACGGCCGGACGCTCCAGCGTGCGCGTGCCCGTCAGCTGCGCGCGCCCGTCCTCCGCGCTGCTCGTCATCCGCGCCCGCCCGTCATCCGCGCCACCGTCATCCGGCCGCCACGTCCCGCTCGATTCTCGCCACGACACAATCCAACCCGAGGGACCCCGTGCGAAGGCGGGATAGCCCCGTTTGTTCACCATCGAATCCGCTCAGACTCCCGTCGTTCAGACTCCCGTCGCTCCGCCCGGCGGCTCAGCGGCTGTCCTCCGTCGTCCCGCCGTCGAGGGAGCGGCACGGCACGCTGACCGACCAACCGATCGTCTCCTTCAGGTTGACGAACCTCAGCTCGTCGTCCCGCCGGCACTGCGCGGCCGCGCTCGCGAGCTGGGGCTGCCAGGCGGGGCCGTCCGAACGGCGCGTGAACTGCGGTCCCGCCTGGGCGAGGATGAGGGCCGCGGACAGTCCGGCTGCCGCCAGGACCGACCAGACCCGCCACGGCCGGGGCGCGGGTCCGCCGAGCGCGCGCCGGACCGCGGCCTCCCGCCGGCGCGCGAGGGCGACCGTCGCCGCCACGGCGGGCACGAGCGCGAGCAGCATCGACGGGACGACGCCGTAGCGGGTGAGCCACGCGGTCTGCAACTGCGCCGGGGTGAGGCGCGCGTAGTCGTAGAAGGTGTTCGGGTTGGCGGCGACGCTCACCGTGTACAGCAGCACCGAGCCGGCCAGCGCCGCGATCACCAGCAGCCGCTGCGCGCGCGAGCCGCGGACGACGACGTACAGCGCCGTCGCAACGACGACGGCGAGGACGCCGAGCCCGACGGCCGGGCCGGTGGCCGCCAGCACGTGGCCGAGCTGCGCCTGCGGGACCGCGAGCGGCATGACCGCGTTGATGAGGTACCCGTACGCCATCGACAGCGGGTCGACGGCCGGGTTCGTGTTCTCCGCGCGCGGCCAGCCGAGGGTGACGACCAGCTGCACGGCCAGCCCCGCGATCAGGCTCGCGCGGACCAGCAGGACCCGCCGGTCCCGCCACGACGGCAGGCCGGGGCCGCGGAGCAGGAGCAGCGGCGCGAGGAACAGCGCCTGGATCTCCGTCAGCGCCCCGAGGAACGCGACGACGGCGAGCACGACACCGGCGCGGAGCGTCCGCGGCCGGGACAGCGCGATCCAGAACAGCGCCCAGAGTACGAGCGAGTGCAGGTCGGCGAGGTCCCCCAGCACCTCGCGCGGCACGAAGGGCGCGAGCACGGTCAGGCCGGCCACGAAGAGCCGCGCGGGCAGCCACGGGACCAGGTCGCGGGCGCAGACGAACACGACCACGGCGAGGCCGCCCGCGATCGCGCACGCGGCAGCGGTGGTCGCCAGCGCCCACCAGGAGACGGGGAGCAGCACGACCGCCGCCGCGACCAGCCGCGGGACGGTGTGCAGGTAACCGGCATAGGGCTGCAGGAGCACGGCCGGCCCGCCGAGCGCGGCCGAGGAGATGAACGTGCGCCCGTCCTCGGCCCAGAAGGTGTCGCGGGCGATCGCGGGGATCCGCAGCCAGGCCAGCACCGCGCAGCCGAGGCCGAGCGCGATCAGGAGCACGACCGGCCGGCGGGCGACGGCGTCGCGCAGCCGGACGGTGCGGGAGCGCGTGACGATCGGCGCGACGGTCATGCCCGTCACCTCCGATCTCCTCCCTTCCATCTCACCCGATCGTGCCCTGGATTCAGCCCAGAATCCGGCCGGTCCGCTGAGAGTTCGTCAGGGCTGGCCGACGGATCCGGCAGCCCACCCGGGCGCCCGCGCCGCGATAGCATGCGGCGCAGGAGGACGCGATGCGGGAACGGGTGCTCGATCTGGTGTTCCTCCTCGGCGTGCTGTTCAAGGGTCTGGACGGGCTGGTCGAGGTGGCCGGCGGGGTCCTGCTGCTGTTCACCACTCCGGCCGCCCTGCTCAGCGCGGCGAACCGGGTGACGGCGGAGGAGCTGTCCGAGGACCCCCACGACCTCATCGCCAACCTGATCGTCCACGGCGCCACCCACCTGCACTCCGGCGGCGTCGCGTTCGTCGCCGCCTACCTGCTGCTGCACGGTGTGGTGAAGCTGGCGATCGTCGTCGCGCTGCTGGTCGGGTCGCGCCGGGTGTACCCGTGGGCGATGGTCGCGCTCGGGGCGTTCCTGATCTTCCAGCTGTACGAGCTGGTGACCAAGCCGTCCGTAGGGGTGGCGGTCCTGACGGTGTTCGACGCGGTCATCATCTGGCTGACCTGGCGCGAGTGGCGGCGGAACCGCGAGCTGCGGACGACGTGGCGCGGGACGGTGGCCTGGGTGTTCCGGCGGCCGGCTCCGACGCAGGAGTGAAGCCGGGCGGAGCACCCGGGGCCGGGCGGAGCACCGAAGCCGGGCGGAGCAGCGGGGCCGCTCAGGCGGCCAGGGCCTCCGGAAGGCCGAGCCCGCCCAGGATCCGGGCCGCGAGGACGTCCGGCTCCGCGTCGATGTCCGCCGTGACACCGGCCTCGTCGGCGCCGAGCGGCTCCAGAGTGCGCAGCTGCGAGTCGAGCATCCCCGCCTTCATGAAGTGCCCGCTCCGCTCCGCGATCCGCCGCTCGAGCAGGTCCCGCGAGCCGCTCAGGTGCGCGAACACCACTCCCTCGCCGCGGAGGACGTCCCGGTAGCGCCGGGCGAGCGCGGAGCACGCGACCACCACGGGCCGGCCGGCGGCGCGACGCTCGCGCATCCGGTCGGCGATCGCCGCGAGCCAGGGCGCCCGGTCGGCGTCGTCGAGCGGGACGCCCGCGCTCATCCGTTCGACATTGCGGGCCGGGTGGAGGCTGTCGCCCTCCAGCAGCTCCCAGCCCAGCCGTTCGGCGAGGAGGGCGGCGACGGTGGACTTGCCGCAGCCCGCCACCCCCATCACGACGATCGTGGTCACCCGGCTCGCGGTCATGTCAGCCTCCGATGACCAGGGCGATCACCAGGGTTCCGGCGAGACCGACGACCGAGGCGATGCACTCCAGGACGGTCCAGCTCTTCAGCGTCTGCGGGATGCTGAGCCCCAGGTACTCCTTGACCAGCCAGAACCCGGCGTCGTTGACGTGGGAGAGGAACAGCGAGCCGGAGCCGATCGCCAGCACAAGCAGCGACACCATCGGGGTCGACAGGTGGGCGGTCAGCGGCACCATGATCCCGGCGGCGGTGACCGTGGCGACCGTGGCCGAGCCGGTGGCGACGCGGATCAGCGCCGCGATGAACCAGGCGAGCAGCAGGATGCCGATCCCGTTGCTGCCGTGGGCGAAGGACGCGATGACCTGGCCGATGCCGGTGTCGACCAGCACCTGCTTGAAGCCGCCGCCGGCGCCGACGATGAGCAGGATGCCGGCGATCGGGGGCAGCGATGCGGTGAGGCTGGCCTGCAGCGACTTGCGGTTCATCCCGCCGGGGATGCCGAGCAGGAAGAAACCGGCCAGCACGGCGATGGTGAGCGCGATGGCGGGCGTGCCGAGGAAGTCGAGGATCGTCTTCCACTCGGCGGTGGCCTTCGGGGCGGTGATGTCGGCGAGCGCCTTGCCGAGCATGAGGACTACGGGGAGCAGGATGCTGATGAGCGCGAGGGCGAACGCGGGGCGCTTGCGGTCGGCGGCGGCCGCGGTCGCGGCGGCGTCGTCGCCTTCGCCCTCGGTGCCGAGGAAGAGGCCTGGCACGTCGACCGGCACCCACCTGGCCGCGAAGCGGCTGAACACCGGTCCGGCGAGGATGATGACCGGGATCGCGACGAGCACGCCGAAGGCGAGGGTGACGCCGAGGTTCGCGCCGAGCGCGCCGATGGCCACGAGCGGGCCCGGGTGCGGCGGCACGAGGCCGTGCATGGCGGAGAGGCCGGCGATCGCCGGGAGGGCGACCCGCATCAGCGGCAGCCTCGACCGGCGCGTCACCAGGATGATGACCGGGATGAGCAGGACGAGGCCGATCTCGAAGAACATCGGCAGGCCGATGATCGCGCCGACCAGGCCCATCACCCACGGCAGGGCGCGGACGCTCGTGCGGGAGACCAGCGTGTCCACGATGCGGTCGGCGCCGCCGGAGTCGGCGAGCAGCTTGCCGTACATCGCGCCGAGCGCGATCAGGATTCCGACGCTGCCCTCGGTCGCGCCGAAACCGGTGATGAAGCTCGTGGTCGCCGCGTCGGCGGCCATGCCGGCGACGAGGCCGGTGACGAGCGAGCCGAGCAGCAGCGACAGGAACGGGTGGATCCGCAGCCAGGTGATGAGGACGACGATGACGGCGACGCCGACGACGGCGGCGAGGATCAGCTGCGGCTCGGAGGAGGCGGGGTGCGGCGCGGCCGGCGCCGCTGCGGCGGCGACGCGGAGCGCGCTGGAGGGAAGGTCGATCATGAGCATCCTTGGTCAGTCATGGGGACGTTGTGCTCGGCCACCCTACATATAAATCAGATAAATGCGAAGTCGAGCGAGCTTTCGTATGTATTAATCGCGGCGTAACCGTGTTTGTCCAGACGTAAGGGATCCTCGATAATGAGGCCATGCCTCCAACGGACTCCCTCCACGAGCTGGCCATCGAGTCCGTCGGCAGCCGCATCGTCACCGGGGCGATCCCGCCGGGCTCGGTGCTCACCCCGGAGGGTCTCGGTATCTCCCGCACCGTACTCCGGGAGTGCATCCGCGTCCTCGAAGCCCTGGGCCTCGTGCAGGCCAGACGGCGCCGCGGGACGGTCGTGCAGCCGGAGACCGAGTGGCGCGTCCTCGACCCGCGCGTCATCGCCTGGCGCCTCGCCGGCCCCGACCGGCTCGCCGCGCTGGGCACCCTGAGCGAGCTGCGGCTCGCGATCGAGCCCGTCGCCGCGCGCCTCGCCAGCACCCGCGCCACCCCGGAGCAGTGCGGCGCGCTCACCGAGGCGATCGTCGGCATGGCCTCCACCCAACGCGCGGCCGACCACGGCGAGTACCTGGCCTACGACCAGGCGTTCCACCGCGTCCTGCTGGAGGCCTCAGGCAACCCGGGCTTCCGCGCGCTCAGCCGGGCCGTGGTGGAGGCCCTGTCGGGCCGCACCGCGCACGCCCTCATGCCGCACACCGCCAACCCCGAGGCCATCCGGCTGCACCAGGAGGTCGCCGGCGCGGTCCGCTCGGGCGACGGCGCGCGTGCCGAGGCGGCCATGCGCGCGATCGTCGAGGAGGCCGACGCCGCGGTGCAGGCGATGGCGCGGGAGGACTCCGGAGCCTGAGCGCGTCCCCGGCTACGGCCCCGAGTTCGACACGTCGTGCTCGAGCTGCTTGAGGTGGTCGCCGAGCGTTCCGCCGACCGCCGGGTAGCTCCGCACCGGGTCCGGCGCGGGCTGCCCTCCCGCCGTCAGGGCGCCGATCGCGATCGCGATGACCACCGCGATCAGCACGACGGCGGCCGCCACGATCGCGAGCATGCCGCGCCGCAGCCCGAACACCGCGCGGGAGGTCCGGGTCGTGGCCGCAGGCGCGGGCGCGGCGGGCGCAGGCGCGGGCGCGGCGGACGCGGTCACCTGCCGCGTCGGCGGGAGCACCGTGGTCGCGGCGGACGCGGTCACCTGACGCGTCGGCGGGAGCACCGTGGTCGCGGCGGTGGGCCGCTCCTCGGGCATGGGCAGCAGCAGCGTCGGGGCGAGCCCCTCGGCGTCGGCGGCGGCGTCCGGCGGCGGGGCGGCCTGCGTCCGGGGCCCCGCGCTCGCCAGCAGCTCCCCCAGGCGGGCGGCCACGACGTCCGCGGCCGGCCGGTCGCCCGGCTCGCGCGCCACCATGGACCGGAGCAGCTGCCGCCAGTCCGGGTCCAGCGTCGCGGGCACCTCCGGGTCGCGCGCCAGCCGCGCGGCGGCCGACTCCACACCGCTGCCGGGGAACTCCCGCCGGCCGGTCAGGCACTCCAGGAGCACCAGGCCGAGCGAGTAGACGTCGCTCGGCGCGCCGACCGGCCCGCCCGCCGCCTGCTCGGGGCTCAGGTAGCTCGCCGTCCCGATCACGAAGCCCGTCGACGTGATCCTGGCGTCGTCGACGAGGCGGGCGATGCCGAGGTCGGTGAGCTTCGCGGCGACGCCCGAGGAGGTGGCGCCGGGCAGCAGGATGTTGGCGGGCGAGACGTCCCTGTGCACGACGCCCTTGGCGTGGATGTAGGCGAGCGCCCGCGCGATATCCGCCCCGAGCGCCGCGACGGCCGGCGCCGGAAGCGGTCCGGCCTTCAGGCGCGCGCCGGCGTCGGTGCCGTCGACGTACTCCAGCACCAGCACGCCCCGGCCGTCGACGTCCGACGTGGTGTCGAACAGCGTGACCAGGGAGGGGTGCGAGAGGTTCGCGAGCAGCCGCACCTCGGCCTGCTGGCGCTGGAGGTCCTCGGCGGAGGCGAACTCGCGTCGGAAGATCTTGAGCGCGACGTCCCGGCCGAGCATCTCGTCGTGGGCGCGGAAGACCTCGGCCATCCCGCCCGAGCCGACCCGCTCGACGAGGCGGTAGCGGTCGGCGACGCGCTCACCGGCGCGATGCGGCGCGGCGGCGGCGGGTGTCCTGCCGGTGGCGGTCATCCGTGGTCACCGCCCTCGTCGCCGCCCTTGCCTTTGCCCTTCTTGTCCTGCGGTTTCTGTTGCTGTTGCTGCTGCTGCTGCTGGAGCTGCTTGATCTGGTCCTGCAGGGCCTGGCGCTCGGCGGCGTCGCGGAGCTGCGTGAGATCGGCCTCGACGGCCGCGATGGACTTCGCGATCGCGTCGTGGCGGTCCGCGGCGATGGTGCCGGCCTTCAGTGCGGCGTCGTTCTGCTGCTTCAGCGCCGCCAGCTGCGCCAGGGCGCCGGCGTAGTCCTTCCCGCCCGCGGCGGTCACCACGCTCAGCACGCCGTGCTGCAGCCGGCTCGCCGTGTCGGTCGTGTAGGTCCCCCCGGCGCAGCCGGCGAGGCCGAGCGCGAGGGCGACGCCCGCCGCCGCGATGGGTAGTCGTCTCATAGCCCAGAGCACAGTAGTCGCAGAACGGGGCGGTGTCGAGTCGGCGGGCGCGCCATTGACCTGCGGCCCCGGAGGGAGTTCGGTGTGAGCATGGTTGCTCTCATCATCGTCCTGCTCGTGATCTGGCTGATCCTCGCGATCCTCGGCTTCGCGGTCAAGGGTCTGCTCTGGCTGGCGATCCTCGGGATCGTGTTCTTCGTGATCACCGCGATCGTCGGCTGGCTGCGCCGCGGGGCGTCGCGGAGCTGACCGCGGCCGATTGATCCGCGCGACGGCACAATCGCATCGTCGCGCCCTGTTGGACGAACCCGTGCGCGTGCACGAGGCTGGTGGCATGACCTACGTACCGAACGCGTCCCGCTACGACCGGATGCTGTACCGCCGCACCGGCCGCAGCGGTCTCGACCTGCCCGCGCTGTCCCTCGGGCTCTGGCACAACTTCGGCGACGACCGGCCGCTGGAGACGCAGCGCGCGATCGTCCGCCGCGCCTTCGACCTCGGGATCACGCACTTCGACCTGGCGAACAACTACGGGCCGCCGTACGGCGCGGCCGAGCTCAACTTCGGCCGCATCCTGCAGGAGGACCTGCGGCCGTACCGCGACGAGCTGATCGTGTCGTCGAAGGCCGGCTGGGACATGTGGCCCGGCCCGTACGGCCAGGGCGGCGGCAGCCGCAAGTACGTGCTCGCCAGCCTCGACCAGTCGCTCACCCGGCTCGGCCTCGACTACGTGGACATCTTCTACTCGCACCGGCCCGACCCGAGCACGCCGCTCGAGGAGACCATGCAGGCGCTCGACACCGCGGTGCGCAGCGGGAAGGCGCTGTATGTCGGGATCTCGTCCTACGGCGCGGAGGAGACGCGGCGCGCGGCGGAGATCCTCCGCGAGCTCGGCACCCCGCTCCTCATCCACCAGCCGTCGTACTCCATGCTGAACCGCTGGATCGAGACGGAGGGCCTGCTCGACGCCGCCGGCGAGCTGGGCGTCGGCGTCATCGGCTTCACCGCGCTGGCCCAGGGCATGCTCACCGGCAAGTACCTGGACGGCGTCCCCGAGGGCTCGCGGGCCGCCGCCGGCACCTCCTTCGACGCCGACTGGCTCACCGACGAGGCCGTGGAGCGGCTGCGCGGTCTGAACGCGATCGCGTCCGCGCGCGGGCAGTCGCTCGCGCAGCTCGCGCTGGCCTGGGCGCTCCGCGACCCGCGGGTGACCTCGCTGGTCATCGGCGCCAGCAGCGTCGCCCAGCTGGAGCAGAACGTGGGCGCGCTCGACAACCTCGCGTTCACCGCCGAGGAGCTCCGGGCCATCGACGAGCTCGCGATCGACGCGGGCGTCGACCTCTGGGCCGGCGCGCGCCGCGGGGAGCTGTAGGGCCTCCCGCTGCCGCGTACCACTCCCGCGCCGCCCCGTGAATCCCCTGCCCCGGATGCGCGAGCGCACGTAATCTCCCTAGTAGCACGCTGGATGCGGCGGAGCGTGGATCACGGACACCCCCGTCTTCCCGGCGTGTGTGGGGCGGATCCCGGGCGGCAGGGCGTGTTCGCGCCCGCGCCCGGGATCCAGCACTCAGACACGCGACTTCCGCTGACCGGAAACGCGGGGTGAATTCTCCGCAAAGTATGCGCTTCCGCAGTGGACCTTCAGCGACTCCCCGGGGACGTCTGGTTGGGTGGTCTGCGGACGTGCGTGCGCGAGGCGCTGCACGTGTGCGAGAACAGAGCCAGGCGCCAGGAGACGGGGGTGGGATGAGCGCGCTGACCGCGACAGAGCGCCCCACCGGCGTCGCGCCCCTCCGTGCCGTCCGGCCGTGGACCATCGCCGTCGCGTTCGGGCTGCTCGCGACCGTCATCTGCGCCGCAGGCAGCTGGATCCCGTCGCTCTGGGGCGACGAGGCGACCACCCTGATGTCGGCCCGGCGGCCGGTGTCCACGCTCTGGCCGATGCTGTTCCATGTCGATGCGGTGCACGGGCTGTACTACCTGGGCATGCACGGCTGGATCCGTCTGGCCGGCGAGAGCCCGTTCGCCCTGCGGCTCCCGAGCGCGGTCGCCATCGGGTTCGCCGTCGCGGCGGTCACGCTGCTGGCCGGCCGCAGGGGCGGCCCGAAGGCGGCGGTCGTCGCCGGCATCGTCGCGTGCGTCCTCCCCCGGCTGACCTACGCGGGCGAGGAGGCCCGGTCGTTCGCGTTCACCGCGGCCGCCGCGGGCTGGCTGACCCTGCTGCTGCTCTGGCTCGTGGACGGCAGCGGGCGGACGGCGCCCGCCTCGGTCCGGCGCACCTGCTGGGCCGTCTACGCCGCCGGGCTGGCGCTCACGTCGTACCTCTTCCTCTACACCGCGTCGCTCGCCCTTGCGCACCTCGCCGTCCTGCTGCTCTCCCGGGCGTCGCGGCCGACGCTGCGGGCGTGGCTGATCGCCACCGGCTGCGCCCTCCTCGCCCTCGCCCCGCTCGGCCTGCTGGCGTTCTTCGAGCGCAGCCAGATCGGCTACCTGGCCGACCAGAGCACCGACCCGCTGAGCCTGCTGTGGCAGCCGTGGTTCGGCAACGGCTGGGTGGCTGTGGCGGCGTGGGCGCTCATCCTGCTCGCGATCGGCGCCTGGGTGCGCGACCGCTGGGGACGACCCGGGGCCACTGCCTCCCCGGAGGGCGAGCTGCCGATCGGGGCCACGCTCGTCGGCGCCGCCTGGCTCCTGCTGCCCACGGGGGCGATGCTGCTGGTCAACCTGGTCTTCCCGATGTACACCGGCCGCTACTCCACCTTCGCGGCGCCCGCCGCCGCGCTGCTCATCGCGGAGGGCCTGCTCGTGCTCGGCCGGTTCGTCGCGCGGCGCAGTGCGATCCCGGCGGTCGCGGCGACCGGGGTGGGCGCCCTGCTGTTCATCGCGGTCTCGACCCCGGCCTACCTCGACCAGCGCGGTCCGTACTCCAAGAACGACTCGGACTGGTCGGAGGTCAGCAGCGCGATGGCGTCGGTGGCGCGACCCGGCGACGCCGTCGTCTTCGACGAGTCGACGCGGCCGTCGCAGCGCCCGCGCCTCGCGATGCACACCTACCCGTCCGGCTTCGCCGGCGTGATCGACCCGACGCTGGAGACGCCGTACACGCACAACATCGGCTGGGCCGACCGCGTCTACACCATCCCGCAGGCGGCGGCGCGCGGCCGGTTCGACGGGGTCCAGCGGGTGTGGCTGGTCGAGAACGACATGGACGGCAGCCTCCACCACTACGGCCTGGCCGACCTGGAGGCGCTGGGCTTCCACGAGACCGGACGCACCGTGCCGACGCACCGCACGATGCTGATCGAGCTGACCCGCTGACCTCCCGTCCACCGATGCCCCCTCCTCGCCGGCGGCGCGGGCAGCCTATGCTTCGACCATGAGTTCGGCGGTCTCGGAGGACAGCGCCGGCGAGCACGGTCCCGGCGAGAGCAGCGTCGGCGAGCGTGGTGCCGGTGAGCACGGTGCGGCCGAGCGGCTCGGCCGGCGGATGCGGGCGGCCTCCGTGGAGTCGCTCGCGCTCGGCGCCGGGGCGGTCGCCTTCGTGATCGTCGGCGTCGCCGCCTTCTTCGTCTTCGCCGGCCACGACCTCTCCATCTCCGGTGCGGGATCGGTCGGGCAGTTCGCGGCGATCGCCTGCTGCGCGGTGACGCTGGTCGTCTACGGCGGCGGCCGGGTCGCGACCTGGAGCATCCCCTGGTTCCGCCGCCCTCGCGAGCACCGGTCGCGCCTGGTCGCCGCCGTGGAGGTGTTCGACTCGCTCGCCATCGCCGTCGCGCACGCGGTGGTGGTGCTGCTGCTCTGGACGGTGCTGAGCGACGTTCTCGCCCGCAGCTTCCAGGACGCCCAGGTCTTCGCGATCCCCGCGACCCTCCTGGTCGGCACGGCCGCCGCCGTCACCGGCTACTACGTCTTCCTGGCCGCGGCGAACATGAACCCACTGCTGCTCTCCGCCGTGCTGGCGGTCTTCCTGGTCGTCGGGGCGCTCACCAGCATGCTCACGGCCTCCAACCCGCACTGGTGGAAGCAGAACCTGAGCGTCCTCGGCATCACCGACGACTGGTCGTCGGCGACCTTCAACATCACGGTCATCGTCGGCGGCGTCCTCGTGACGGCCATCGCCCGCTACGCGACCGACAGCGGCGCCGGCCGTCGCCCGGGGCGCGGCGAGCTGCAGGTGCGCACCGCGCTCGTCATCATCGGCACGATGCTCGCGTTCGTCGGCCTGTTCCCGGTCAACCGGTTCTTCCTGCTGCACAACACGGCGGCAACGGGGATGGCCGTGATCTTCTGCGTGCTCGCCGTCGGCATCCGCTGGGCGATGCCGCACCTCCCGCACGCGTTCTACGTGCTCGGCTGGGTGTTCATCGGCGTGATCGCCCTCGTCGCCCTGTTCTTCGCCGTCGGCTACTACAACCTGACGGCCGTCGAGCTCGTCGCCGCGGTGCTGATCTTCAGCTGGATCATCGTCTTCCTCCGGGTGACCGTCGCCGCCGGGAACGATAGGGAACCGATGCACTGAGGGGTGGACAGCCGGGGAATGTCGTGTTAATTTGCGTCGTCACCGGAGCCTCCGGGCGGCCCGGCGGGCCTCGCGCCCGGGTCTCACGCCCTCCGCTGGGCCATTGGCGCCACCCCCGGATCACGCTCCGCACGCCCCGCAATATCCCCCGAACTGGGGTCGATTATGCGGTCTGTTGTTCGGTTGCGACCTGATATAGCGGCCCCTACTATGGCCTCAACCGGCGCGCCCGACACGCCGGGGAAACCCCCCACCCACCCCCAGACGACGGAAGTGAACCCCGTGTGGTTCACCAATCGAACGGAAGATCCATCTATGTCCGACATGCCACGGCACAAACTGTCCGCGCGCAAAAATCGAGGGTTCCTGGCCGGTGCCGCAGCGCTGGCCACGATCGCGGTCACCGCTGGTGCGCTCGCGATCGGATCCGCAGCTGCGAAGGCCGATACGACCGGGATCTTCCCGGATGATCTGAGTCCCCGCATCGCAGCGGCCTCCGACAACGACTCCGTGGTGCTCGGAGTGAAGTTCGCTCCGACCCAGCCCGGCACCATCGTCGCCCTGCAGTACTACCAGGGCCCGAGGGACTCCGGCATCACCACCGCGACCCTGTGGTCGGCGTCCGGAGCGGCGCTGGCGTCCACCTCGGTGCCGGTGAACCGCACGGTCGGCTGGCACACCGTCCAGCTGCCCAAGCCGGTCACGGTGACGGCGAACACCACGTACGTCGCCTCCTACCTCGCGACCAAGGGCAACTACGCCGTCACCCAGAACGCGCTGAACAAGCCGCGCGTCCTCGGCGGCTTCTCGCTCCCGGCCAACGCGGGCGTCTTCACCTACAGCCGGACCAACACGATGCCGACGAGCACCTTCAAGGGCTCGAACTACCTGGCGGACATCGTGTTCTCCGCGACCGGAGCGGCCGGGAGCACCCCGACCCCCACCGCGACCACCACGCCGCGGCCGACGCCCACTCCCACGACGTCGCCGACCCCGGTGAACACGCCGACCCCGACGCCGACGCCCACTCCGACCACCACGCCGACCCCGCCCGCGACGGCCGGCGGCATCACGGCTCTCGGCCGGAGCTTCCCGTCGCCGGCGACCACCGGCGTGCCGGCGGGGACCGCGCTGACCCCGTACACGGGTCCGTGCACCATCCAGACCCCGAACGTCGTGATCGACGCGAAGGTGGTCAACTGCTACCTCCGCATCCTCGCCAAGGGCGTGGTGATCACCCGGTCGCAGATCGTGGGAGGCGTCTACGCCGACTACAACGACAACGTCGGATCGTTCACGATCTCCGACAGCCTGGTCGACGCCGGCAACTCGGCGGGCACCGGCATCGGTGACGCGTACTTCACGGCGACCCGCGTGCACGTGACCGGCGGCTCCCGCTCGATCAACTGCTACGCGGACTGCACGGTGCAGGACTCCTACGTGGCCGGCCAGTTCACCGACAACACGGGCGTCAACCACGAGTCCGGCATCCGCGTGAACACGAACAGCCACCTCATCCACAACACGATCGGCTGCACCGCGCCGGACGTCGCGCCGGATGCGGGCTGCTCGGCGGCGATCACCGGCTACCCGGACTTCGACCCGGTGCAGAACAACGTCATCCAGAACAACCTGATCCTCGCCGGCTCCGGCGGCTACTGCTCCTACGGCGGCTCGACCGCGGGCAAGCCGTTCTCCGGGCAGACGAAGAACATCACGTTCAAGGACAACATCTGGCAGCGCGGCACCGAGATGGGCGCGGGCAACCGCGGCTACGTGTGCGGCTACTGGGGCCCGATCACCTCGTTCGACATCACCGCCCCCGGTGCGGTCTGGTCGAACAACCTCTACGACGACGGATCGGCGGTCGCTCCGGCGAACTGATCCCGCGTCACCGCGAACGGGAGGTCTCCTGCACAGGAGGCCTCCCGTTCCGCGTTCACCACTGCACGAGCACGAGCTCGCTGTAGAGGTAGTCGAGCGTGGCGCCGTCGAGCTCCTTGCTGCGGACCATCTTCGGCCGGTTGCTCGCGAGCTCCCGGCCGGGACCGCCCGGCACGAACCCCAGCAGGCGCCGCTCCGCGAGCGTGACAGGGAGGCCGTGCCGGAGCAGGTGCGTTCCGACCCGCGGCCAGGCCCGCTCCAGGAGCGCCCGGTCGCCGCCGGCGTACAGCGGGACGGCGAACAGCGGCAGCCGCTTCCTGCGCTCCCGGCGGTAGACGAGGTAGGCGTACGAGCCCTCGGCCTCCACCAGCAGGTGCCGCGCCGCGGCGGCCCCGCGATGGTCGCGGTACACCTCCGCGTCGGTCCCCTCCAGCCGCCGCGACAGCGCGGCGGGGTCGTCGGTGACCCGCACGCCGGGCACCGGTCCGCGCGGGAGGTTGAGCGCCAGCCGGCCGGAGGTGTCGAGGTGCCGGAACCCGAGGCGCTCGTTCATCGCGACGACGTTCCCGCTCGGCGAGAAGTCCGTGAAGACGTACCCGCGCTGCCCCAGCAGCGCCCGGATCAGCCGGACGCTGTGCGCGCGGTGCTCCTCCCTGACGCAGAAGGCGGCCAGGTTGCAGACCTCCCGCAGCCGCCCCTCGAGCTCCCGGCGGGAGTACACGGCGGCGTACACGCCGACGATCCCCTCCTCGGCGACGAGCTGGAAGCCGTGGTTCGGGGCGCTGCCGTCGTCCCACGGCGGCAGCAGCAGCCGCAGCCATTGCCCGGCGCTGAGGCGCGCGTTGAGGTTCGCGTGCAGGAAGCCGGCGACGGCGGCCGCGTCGTCGGGCGAGATCGGCCTGACCTCGGGCGCCCCAGCTGTCTCCACGCGTACACCCTAGCGGCGCGGCGCGACGGCGTGGATTCCCCCGACCTGATGCGGGCATTTCCCGCTACTCTGGTGCCCAGACCGTCGATCGACGTCGCATGGACAGCTGTTGGGGGGTTGCCGGTGCCGAGCGTCGTGATCGCCGCTCACAACGAGGAGCAGGTCATCGGCGCGTGCCTGGACGCCCTCGCGGCGCAGGACTTCCCCGGCCCGGTCGAGGTCGTGGTGAGCGCGAACGGCTGCACCGACCGGACGGCCGAGCTGGCGCGCGGCCGCGGCGCGCTCGTCGTCGACCGGCCGGAGCCGGGCAAGCCCGCCGCGCTCAACGCGGGCGACGCGGTCGCGACGGCGTTCCCGCGACTGTACCTCGACGCGGACATCGTCCTGCCCCCGCATGCCCTCTCCGCCCTGGTGGCGCGGCTCTCGGAGGCGCCGGGGGCGCTCGCGGCCGTCCCGCGCCGACGGCTGGACACCACGGGCCGGCCCTGGCCGGTGCGGTCCTACTTCGCGATCAACGAGCGCCTGCCGGTGTTCCGCTCCAGCCTGTTCGGGCGCGGGGCGATCGTGCTGTCCGAGGCGGGACGCACGCGCTTCACGGAGTTCCCCGACGTGATCGCCGACGACCTCTACGTCGACTCGCTCTACGCCGAGGACGAGCGCGTGGTCGTGCCGGAGGTCGAGGTCGTCGTCGAGGCGCCGCACAGCACCCGCGCGCTGCTCCGCCGGCTCGTCCGTGTCCGCCGCGGGAACGCGCAGCTGCGGGCGGCGGCAGCCGACCCGGGCACCGGTTCCGCCGCCGCCGCATCTCCCGCGACCGTGCGGCGGACCCACCGCTGGGCGTGGCTCACCGACGTCGTCGTCCCCGAGCCGCGGCTCGCCCTCGCGGCGGTCCCGTACGTGACGATCACGCTCGCGGCCGCCCTGCTGGCGCGCCGCCGGGTCCGCGACGCGGGCCGGAGCTGGGGGCGCGACGAGAGCACCCGGGGCGGTCCCGCCTCCGCCGGCCGACGAGGAGCGCCGTGATCATCAACATCTGCTTCCACGGCGTCGGCACGGCCGGCGCGGAGCGCGAGCCCGGCGAGTCCTCCTACTGGATCGGCCGCGACCTCTTCCTCGGCGTCCTGGACGAGGTCCGCGGACGGCCGGAGGTGCGGCTGAGCTTCGACGACGGGAACGCGTCGGACATCGAGCTCGGCCTCCCCGCGCTGCTCGAGCGCGGCCTCCGCGCGACCTTCTTCCCGATCGCCGGGCGCCTGGAGGAGCCGGGCAGCCTGAGCCCGGCCGACCTGCGCACCCTCCGCGCCGCCGGCATGGACATCGGCAGCCACGGCTGGGCGCACATCCCCTGGCGCCGGCTCTCCGCGCCGGATCAGGAGCGCGAGTTCGTGACCGCCCGCGACGTGCTGGCCGAAGCGAGCGGCGGCCCGATCGCCGACGCCGCCCTTCCGCTCGGACGCTACGACCGCGCGATGCTGAACCGTCTGCGCGGGCTCGACTACCGCACCGTCTTCAGCAGCGACCGGTACCCGACCCGCGAGTCCGAGTGGCTGCAGCCGCGCTACAGCGTGACCGCGGGCGACACGGTGGCGACCGTCCGCGGCTTCATCACGCACCGCCCCGGCATCGCCGACCTCCGCGCCCGCGCGTCGAGCGCGTTCAAGCGACGCCGGTGAAGGTCGACCGCCGGCGCGGCGGCTCAGGGATGCGCCGGCGGCGGATCAACCCGCCGCGGCCGCCGGTCCCACGGCTCCGGACGAGCCGATCGGCCAGCACGACGGCCGCCGCGGTCACCCCCAATCCGAGGGCCGCGACCATGCCGAGCGAACGGGGCTTGCTGCCCCCGACGTGGTAGATCACGGTCGACCTCGGCGCCGCCTGGACGGTGATGTCGTTGATCGGTTCGACACCCCGTTCGCGCTGCAGCTTGTCGAGCTCGTCCTGGACCCGCGCCAGCATCGCCGTCTGCCGTTCCAGCACCGTCTCGCGCAGGGGCGCGACGATCTCCAGATTGAGGATCTGGCTCTGGAAGTTCGTCCCCCACTGACCGCCCGTATCCGGCAGGCCCAGCGACCAGCCGTCCCGGATGCCCTCGCCGATCAGGGTCACATCGGGGGACGCGTACTTGGTCACCGGACCCGGTCCGGTGATGCGTTTCGCGACCACCCCCGCGGTGTCGATGATGTCCTCCGACTGGGTCGCCAGAGTGTTCGGATAGTAGGTGCTGCTGGGGGCCAGGAAGACGATCTGCGTGCGGGTGTAATAGACCCCTTTGTCGCTCATCACACCGAAGGCAGCGATACCCGTGACGATGACTCCGACGAGCACGATCGGCCAGCGTCGGAGACAGGCGGCGAAAAATTCCCACAGAGTCATGAGCGTTCCTCGCTTAGACTAACCGTGATCCGCTGCCCCAGCCAGTCGCAGCGGCCCACTCGCATTCGATGGGGGAACAGTGACACGTGACGTCCTACGCGCGCTCGGCCGGCGATGGTACATCGTCGTCACGGGCCTGCTCATGACGGTCGCGCTGGCCCTCGGCGCGTACCACATCACCCCACCGAACTACACGGCGAGCGGCCTCATCCTGCTGCTCCCGTCGAAGACCCAGATCGGCCCGGGCGGCAACCCGTTCCTGGCGCTCTCCGACCTCGACCAGCCCGCCGGCATCCTGGTGGCGTACTTCTCCGGAGCGTCGGCGCAGGCCGACGTCAAGGCGCAGTACCGGACGGCGCAGTACACGGTGCAGATCAGCAGCTCCGCCCGCGGGCCGATCATCGAAGTGGACGTCACCGACAAGACGTCGGCCGGAACGCTCGGCGCCCTCGACTACATCACCAGCCAGATCCCGGAGGAGCTGCACCGGCTCCAGGCCGCGGTCGCCGCACCGGCCAACGCGATCATCACGTCGATGCCGCTGACGATCGACGGCAAGGCCAAGGCCGACTACTCCGGCACCATCCGCATGGTCATCACGGCCACCCTGATCGGGCTCCTCGTCACGGGCGTGGTGACGTTCGCGGTCGACGGCCTCCTGGCCAGCAGGCGCGCCCGGCGTCAGGCCAAGGCCGAGAAGGAGGGCGCAGCCGCGGCGGCCGCCCACGCGCCGGCGCCGCCTGCGCCGCCGACACCGCACCGGACGCCGTGGCGGCGCCCGGCCGCCGGACGGCAGCCCCCGCCGGCCGACGCGCACGACGCGCACGACGCGCAGGAGCCTGCCGCCTCGCACGAGCCCGGCGCCGGGAGCGGGCCCGGCGCCGCGCACGAGCCCGCCGCCGCGCACGAACCGGCGACGGCCCGCGATCGATCCGCTGAGATGGTGTCCCAGCTCTCCGGACGCGTCCCGGCCGACACCGGGCGGGAGCATTGACCACCACCAGGCTCTCCCCGCCGGAGCAACGGCTGGCGCCCGGTCAGATCGACGCCGTCGGGTGGCTCACGCTCTACGTGGTGCTGCTCCTCTTCATCCCCACCCGGCTGGTCTTCGGGCCGCTGGGGAGCGCAGGGGCTCCGTCGATGCTGTTCGGCCTCGGCAGTCTGGTGCTCTGGATGCTCATCCGGATCGGCGCGGGGCGCGGGGGCGCGCAGACCACCCAGCCCATCCGCATCGCGCTCGGGATCTTCCTGGTCTGCGTCGGGATCAGCTACGCGCTGGCCATGTCGGGGCCGATGCCGCCCGCCGAGATCAGCCCGGCCGACGTCGCCCTGCTCGCCCTCGCCTCCTGGAGCGGGACGCTGCTGCTCACGCACGACAACGTCCCCGACCGGAGCAGGCTGGAGACGCTGATCTGGCGCATCTGCGTGTGCGGCGCGATCATCGCCCTGCTCGGCATCTTCCAGGTGCTCACCCGGCAGATCTGGGTGGACCGGATCTCCATCCCGGGACTCGCCGGCTCAGCCGGTTACGCGCTCAATGACCGCGGCGGCTTCCCCCGGCCGGCCGGGACGGCGACCCACCCGATCGAGTACGGCACGCTCATCACGATGATCCTCCCGCTCGCCCTCTACGTGGGCTTCAACCGGAAGGACCGTCCGCTCCTCGTCCGCTGGCTGCCGGCCGCAGCGCTCGCGGCCGTCGTGCCGCTCACATCGTCGCGCTCGGCCTACCTGGGCGCGGCGGTCGGCCTCCTGGTCTGCCTGATCGGCTGGAAGCCGGCGCGCCGGTGGCGGATGCTCGGGTTCGTCGCGGTCGGGGTCGCGGCGATGAGCGTGGTGACGCCCAACCTCTTCAAGTCGATCATCGGCCTCTTCGCCGGCGCCTCCACCGACCCGAGCATCGCCTCCCGCACGGACAGCTACTCGCTGGCCGTGGAGTTCCTGCTGCGAAAACCGGTGTTCGGCCGGGGGCTGGGCACCTTCCTGCCGATCTACCGGATCTTCGACAACGAGTACCTGCTGCTCCTGGTCACGATCGGCGTGGTCGGCACCCTCGCCTTCATCGCGCTCGGCGTCACGTCCGTCGTCGCGATGGTCCGGCTCCGCGTCCGGCGGCGCGACGACGCCACCCGCGACCTGGCCATCGCGCTCGTCGCGTCGATCGCGACCGGCTTCATCTGCCTGCTGACCTTCGACGCGTTCGCCTTCCCGATGACGATGGGGACGCTGTTCCTCATCCTCGGGCTCGCGGGCGCCCTCCGACGGATCGAGGGCGGCGCGACCACGACGACGTTCACCCCGCTAGTAGGATGACCGCCATGCGCGTGGACGTCGCGGCGGTGGTCGTGACCTACAACAGTGAGGACCACATCGACGCGCTGCTCGACAGCATCCCCGCCGCCGCGGGCGGCCTGAGCTACTCGGTCGTCGTCGTGGACAACGGCTCCACCGACGGCACCCTCGAGCGGCTGGACCGGCGCACCGACTGCACGGTGATCCGCTCCACCAACCGCGGCTACGCGGCCGGCATGAACACCGCCGTCGCGGCGTCGCCCGAGGCCGAGGCGGTGCTCATCCTGAACCCGGACGCCACGCTCGACCCGGACTGCGCGCCGCGGATGCTCGCCGTCCTCCGCAAGCCCGGCATCGGCATCGTCGCCCCGCGCGTCCGCGAGGCCGACGGCAGTCTCTCGCCCACGCTCCGCCGCGGGCCGACGATGGCGCGCGTGGGCGGGCTCAGCTTCACCGGCCTCCCGGCGTTCACCGAGCGCATCGAGGACCCGCGCGAGTACGAGACCGAGCACGAGGTGGAGTGGGCGGTCGGCGCCATCCTGCTCATCCGCCGCGACTGCTACCGCGCGCTGCACGGGCTGGACGAGTCGTACTTCCTGTACTCGGAGGAGACCGACCTGAGCCTGCGCGCGAAGGACGCCGGCTGGGCGACGGTCTACACCCCCGACGCCGGCGCGATGCACATCGGCGGCGGCTCCGGCGAGAGCGCGACGACCCACACGATGAAGATCCTCAACCGGGTCCGCCTGTACCGCAGGCGCAGGGGCGTCGTGCTGGCCTCGGTGTACTTCGTGCTGACCGTCCTGGTCGAGCTGCGGAGGGCGATCCTCGGGCACGACAAGTCCTGGCCGACCGCGCGCGCCCTCCTCCAGCCGTCCCGCCGACCGCCCGCGCTCGGCGCGAGCCGCACCCTGATCCCGCGGTGAGCATGGCCGGGCGGAGGAAGGTGCTGCTGGTCGCGCCCGCGTGCGACGGCGACGACGTGGGCGAGTCGTGGGTGGCGTTCCAGTGGGCGTCGCTGCTGGCCGAGCGCGTCGACCTCACCCTGCTCTCGACCTACAAGCGCGGCCACCGGCCGCCGTCGCAGCAGCTGCCCGGCGTGGAGGTCGTGGAGTGGCCGGAGCCGCCGGGCGTGCACCGCTTCGAGCGGCTCAACAGCCTCATGCAGCCCGGCTACGCGCCGTTCGAGTTCCGGGCGCGCCGCTGGCTGAAGCAGCGGCTGGCGAGCGGCGACGGCTTCGACATCGCGCACCAGGTCGTCCCCGTGGCCATGCGCTACCCGTCGCCCGCCGCGGGCCTCGGCATCCCGTTCGTCATCGGCCCGGTCGGCGGCAGCCTCAGCTCGCCGCCGGCGTTCGCCGAAGAGGAGGGCGCGACCCCGTGGTACCAGCGGCTGCGCGCGCTCGACCGCTGGCGGATGCGCGCCGACCCGCTCCTGCGCAGGACGTACGAGTCGGCGGACTGCGTTATCGGCGTGGCCCCGTACGCGCGCGAGCTGCTCTCGGGCCTGCGGCTGAAGCGCTTCGAGGTCATGAGCGAGACCGCGATCCACGCCGTCAAGCCGCCGATCGACCGCTCGGGGCGCAGCGGGCCGGTCCGGCTGCTGCACGTCGGCCGGATCATCCGGACCAAGGGCCTGCGCGACGTCATCCGGGCGCTGGGCCTGCTCGCGGACCTGGACGTGGTCCTCGACGTCGTGGGCGACGGCAACGACCGGGCGGCGTGCGAGGCGCTGGTGGCGGAGCTCGGCCTGCAGGACCGGGTCGTCTTCCACGGCGCGATCCCCCGGGCCGAGGTCGACGGGTTCTACGAGCGCGCCGACGTGTTCGTGTTCCCGAGCTATCGCGAGCCGGGCGGCAACGTGAGCCTGGAGGCGATGGCCTACAGCCTCCCGCTGGTCGTGTGCCGGCGCGGCGGCCCCGGCGCGAACGTCGACGATTCGTGCGCCTTCCGGCTGGACGCGGTGTCGCCGGAGCAGCTCGCGGCCGACTGCGCTGCGGCGGTGCGCCGGCTCGTGGAGGATCCCGGCCTGCGGGCGCGCATGGGTGCTGCGGCGCGGATCCACGCGGAGCGCGCGCACCTCTGGAGCGCGCGGCTCGACCAGCTGAGCTCGCTCTACGACGAACTGGCGCCGCGCTCCGCCTGAGGCCCGGCCGGTGCCCGCGTGCCGGAGGCCGCGACCGGGCCGGACACGGCGACGAACAGGTTGGTCAGGAAGCCGACGGAGCTGGGCCGCGGCTCCACGGCGCCGGACATCATGTCGTCGAGCCACTTCTCGTCCAGGAGGCCGGTGCCGCCCAGGACATCGCGGACGGTCCCGTCCTCCCGCCAGGCCTGGACGACCTTGCGGGCCAGCACCTCGCCGCCGGCCGGCGGCCGGTTGCCGCGCCTGGCCCGCTGCGCCGCCTTCTTGACCAGACGGGTGCCCGTGCGCACGGTCTGCGCGACGGGATGCAGCGGCGACGGGTGCGCGTAGGCGGCCGGGCTCGGGCGACCCTCGAGCGGGAGCCGGCCCAGTTCCGGGTCGAGCTCCAGCTGGAGGGCGGCGAGGAAGCGGGAGTGCGCCTTGTCCTGCGGGGTCAGCCGCGCGCTGATGGCGAGGAAGTCGTGGTCCAGCATCGGGTTCACCACCACGCGGCGGTAGCCGACGGCGGTGTCGGTGGCGCCCGCCCACCGCTGCATCCGGTCGCGGAGGTAGAGCGTGTCGGTGGCGCGGAACCACTCGTCGCCGCCGCGGAGCAGCGCCGCGTAGACCTCGCCGTTCGCCGCCTCGCGCGCCCAGCCGGAGAATTCCGCCGTGAGCAGGCCGGGCTCGACCGCCTCGTTGACGAACATCCGCCAGGCGGCGAGCTGCTCCGCGTCCTTGCGCGTGTACGGCTTGTCCTGGACGCGGCCGACGTAGTAGAAGCCGCGCGCGACCTCGCCGCCCAGCCCGGAGATGCGCACGCCCTGGGCGAAGCCGCGTTCGGCCACCCCGAGCGCGGCGAGCGCGACCGGGTCGGACATCCCGTCGAGCTGGAGCGCCGCGCTCCGGCAGAGCTCCCACGCCTCGGCCGGGTCGATGCCGCCGAGGTCGGCCAGTCCGCGCACGTCGTGCACCATGCCGTAGCGGGCGGTGATCCCGCTGGCGATCCCGACGTCGCCGCTGCCCGGGACGCTGAGGGTCATGGCGTGCAGGCCGCGCCGGCGGGCGGGCGGGATCGCACTGAGCAGCAGCCGCGAGTCCAGGCCGCCGGTGAGCTGCAGCACGGCGTCCGGCTCGTCGTCGAGCAGGGTGGCGAGCGCGGTGCGGAGGACCGCTGCTGCCTCCGTCACGGCGCGGTCGAGCGGGATCGGCGGCGCCGGCTCGGCCTCCGCGGGCGTCACCCGTACGCCGTCCGCGCCGAGCTCGACGGTCGCGGCCGGTTCGAGCTTGCGGACGCCGTCGTGCAGGGTGCGCTGGCCGAGCTGCCAGCCGAGCAGGGACTGGACGCCGACGGCGACCCGGTCCAGCTCCGCGCCGCGGGTCCAGCCGGCCAGCAGGGCGGAGGTGGAGAGCACCCCGGGGCCGGCCGCGCCCGGCGCGCTGTGGAAGAGCTGCCGGAAGCCCATCGAGTCGGCGACCATCAGCACGGCGTCGTCCCGCGCGTGCGCCGCCGCGAACGGCGGGAGCAGGCGGGTGAGCGCGCCGGGGTCCGCGGCGATGAGGCGGGCGACCTCCTCCGGGCCGACCGCGCCCGACGCACGGCGCGAGACGCGGGAGAGCTGCACGGTCCTGCCGTCGGCGGCCGGGCCGAGCCCCCAGTGGGCGAGCCGGACCGTCCCGGCGTCGAGCCGGGCGGCGTCGCCGACGGCGGCCAGCACCTCCGCCGGGAGCGCGCCGGCGTCGGAGGCGAGGACTCCGGGAAGCGTCGCGCCGGCCATGACGTCAGGCGGCGAGCTTGGAGTCGACGAAGTCGGTCAGCGAGCCGACCGTCTCGAACAGGTCCGCGCCGAACTCGTCGTCGTCGATGACGATGTCGAACCGCTCCTCGAGCGCGACGACCAGCTGCACGACGCCGAACGAGTCCAGCTCGGGAAGCGCGCCGAACAGCGCCGTGTCGCGGGTGAGCTCGGCCGGGGTCCTGGACAGCTCGAGCGTGTCGATCAGGACCTCGCGGACGGCGTCGGCGGTCTCGGTCATGCGGGTTCTCCTTCTGGTCGGGTGGTGGAGCTGGCGGTTCAGACGAGCACCTCCGCCGGCGCGGCGTGGCCGAGGAAGGCGGTCGGGCTGGCCGTGAGGCCGTAGGCGCCCTGCTGGAAGATGACGATGAGGTCGTCGATCCCTGCGGGCGGGAGCGCGACGTCGTCGCCGAGGAGGTCGAGCGGCGTGCAGAGGCAGCCCACGACGGTCACGCCGTCGCCGTCCTCCGCGTCGACGCGGTTGCCGACCACGAGCGGGTAGTTGCGCCGGATGGCCTGCCCGAAGTTGCCGGACGCGGCGAGCTGGTGGTGCATCCCGCCGTCGACCACCAGGTAGGTGGTGCCGCGGGAGACCTTCCGGTCGAGGACGCGCGTGACGTACACGCCGCACTCGCCGACGAGGTAGCGGCCGAGCTCGATCACCGGGGTCGCCTCGGGCAGCCGCTCGGCGATGACGCCGTCGACCAGCTCGTGGAGCCCGGCCGCGATGGCGTCCAGGTCGAGCGGCCGGTCCCGTTCGGTGTACGGGATGCCGAAGCCGCCGCCCAGGTTGAGGTAGCGCAGCGGGCCGGGCAGGTGCTCGGCCAAGCCGCTCACCAGGTCCACCGTGCGGCGCTGCGCCTCCGCGATGATCGCCGCGTCCAGGTTCTGCGAGCCGGCGAAGACGTGGAAGCCCTGGATGTCCAGCCCGGACGACCCGTAGGCCGCCAGGAGCTCCGGCACCAGCTCCGCGTCGACGCCGAACTGCTGGGGACCGCCGCCCATCCGCATCCCGGAGCCCTTGACGGCGAAGTCCGGGTTCACGCGCACGGCGACGCTCGGGGTGAGCCCCAGGTCCTCCCCCGCCGCGATCACCCGCTCGACCTCGGTGGGCGACTCCACCTCGATGAGGATGCCCGCCGCCACGGCCTGCCGGAGCTCCGCCGGCGCCTTGCCCGGCCCGGCGAAGCTCACCCGGCCCGGGCGGATGCCGGTGTCGAGCGCCGCGCGCAGCTCCAGACCGGAGGCCACGTCGATGCGGTCGACCCGGGCCGCCAGGTGCTGCACCACGGCCGGCATCGGGTTGGCCTTCATGGCGTAGCTGAGCTCCACCCGGTCGGGCAGGAGGGCGCGGAGCCGGTCAACGCGGCGGTCGAGCAGGCCGCGGTCGTACGCGAAGAACGGCGTGGAGCCGACCCGGGCGGCGAGCCGGGACAGCGGCAGACCTCCGACGCGCAGCTCGCCGTCGACGGTGCCGAACGCTTCGACGTGCTCGTGCGGCCTCATCCCGCCACCTCCGCGCTGGCCGGGAGCGCGACCTTGGCCGAGACCTCGGCCTTCAGCAGCGTGCGGTCGAACTTGCCGTTGGGCGAGCGGGGCAGCTCGTCGCGCAGGTCGATCGTCGACGGCACCATGTACAGCGGGAGCGCTTGCCGGAGCGCGGCCACGAGCTCGGCGACGTCCAGCTCGCCGGACGCGGACGCCGCGACCAGGACGATCCGGTGGCCGATCCCCGGCTCCTCCACGCCGAGCGCGACCGCGTCGCGCACCAGCCCGGTGGCGTAGGCGGCCTCCTCGATCTCGGACGGGCTCACCCGGTAGCCGGAGGTCTTGATCATCTCGTCGGTGCGGCCCACGAAGTAGAGGAAGCCCTCCTCGTCGGCGACCACGGTGTCGCCCGACCACACGGCCAGCTCCGGCGCGCGCCACTCCTGCCCCGGCCGGTGCACCGGACGGTATCGCTCGGCCGTGCGGACCGGGTCGTTCCAGTAGCCGAGCGCGACGAGAGCGCCGCGGTGGACGAGCTCGCCCTCCTCGCCGGGGGCGCAGCGCGTGCCGTCCGGCCGCAGGACGAGCACCTCCGCGTTCGGGATGGCCTTGCCGATCGAGTCGGGGCGCCGGTCCACCTCGCGCGGGTCCAGGTACGTCGACCGGAACGCCTCGGTGAGGCCGTACATCAGGTACGGGTCGGCCTCGGTGAAGATGCCGCGGAGGCGGTCGAGGACGGTTCGCGGCATCCGGCCGCCGGTGTTGGCCCAGTACCGGACGCGCCGCGCGGCCTCCTCGGGCCAGGGCGCCTCGGTCAGCTGCAGCCAGAGCGGCGGCACGCCGGTGATCCCGGTCACGCCGTGCTTCGCGCACAGCCGCGGGACGTCGCGCGGCAGCAGGTAGTTCATGAGCACGCAGTGCGCCCCGACGGCGAACGCGGTGGTGACCTGGCTGAGGCCGGCGTCGAAGCTCAGCGGCAGGACGCTGAGGATCACGTCGTCGCTCGTGTTCTTCAGGTAGCTGCTGACGCTCTCGGCGCCGACGATCAGGTTGCGGTGGCTGAGCACGACACCCTTCGGCTTGCCGCTGCTTCCGGAGGTGTAGAGGATCGCGGCGGGGTCGACGTCGATGGCCCGCGCGGCCGGGAGCTCGACGGCCGGGACGTTGACGGTCGGGACATCGCCGGCCGGTGCCTCCGCCGGCCACGGATGCACCGCGATCCCCGCGGGCGCGGCGTCGCCCGCTCCGATCACCAGGACGTCGGTCACCGCCGTCCCGGGCAGCTCCTCGGCGAGCTGGCCCAGCCGGTCGCCCGAGGTGACGAGCACGCGGGCGCCGCTGTCGCGCAGGATGTGGCCGACCTGGGCGGGCTTGAGCACGTGGTTGACCGGCACGAAGACGGCGTCGGCGACGGAGGTGGCGAAGATCGCGACCACGGTCTCCACGCGCTTCTCCAGGTAGATCGCCACCCGGTCGCCGGGCTCGACCCCGAGCGCGGCCAGCCGGGCGCCGACCGCTACGACCTGCTCCCAGAGCTCCGCGTAGCCGACGGTGAGGTCCTTGTACGTGACGGCCGGGCTCTCCGGCGCGGAGGCGGCGGCCTGCGCGAGCAGATCGTGCAGGTGCGTCCTCATCGCGGAGCCCTCCGTTCCAGGACATACCGACGGAATCCCTCGGTGTCGTCGAGATCAACATAGCGCCGCCCCTGCGGGTCGGTGGTGGCGACGCCGTCGTCCTCCGGCACGGCGGGACCGGGCCGCGAGAAGCCGGACACCTCGTCGAACACGCCGACGTAGGCCTCCGCCTGCGGGCGCCAGTCGAGCTCCGACGCGACCCGCGCGCGTCCGGCCATCCCCAGCTCCGCGCGGAGGGCGGGGTCGTCGATGAGCCGCTCCACCGCCTCGGCGAAGGCCACGATGTCGCCGGAGGGCACGTAGAGGAGGCTGTCACCGCCCGACACCCGCGTCTCGGCCAAGTCGAACGACACGGACGGCAGGGCGTAGGCCATGTACTCCATCGTCTTGTTCATGGTGGAGAGGTCGTTGAGCGGCGTCTTCAGATCGGGGCACAGGCCGATGTCTGCCCGGCTGAGGTACTCGGCGATCGCCACCCGGTCGACGCGGCCGGTGAACGTCACGAAGTCGTCCAGGCCGAGCCGGGTGGACAGCGCCTTCAAGTCCTCCAGGCAGTCGCCGAAGCCGAGCAGCGTCGCGGTCACGTTGGCGCGTCCGCGCACGTGCACCAGCTCGTGCATGACGTGCAGCACCTGGTCCACGCCGTCCTGCGGGCCCATGATGCCGAGGTAGGCGAGCACGATCTCGTCCTCCGGCCGCGGGTCGGCCGGGAGGATCGGGCGCATCCGGCGGGTGTCCGGTCCGCTGCGGACCACCGTGACGTGGCCCGGGCGGCGGCCGCCGCGCGCGATCGCGATCGCCTTGTAGGACTCGTTCGTGGAGATGACCCGGTCGGCGGTGTGGAAGGTCCGCCGCTCCAGCCACAGCAGCGCGCGGAACTCCAGCCGCTGGGCGAGGCCCCGCGGCTTCCCGAACCGCGAGACGAAGAGCTCGGGGTTCAGGTCGTGGTGGTCGAAGACGAACCGGACCCCGCGGACGCGCCACAGCAGCGCGAGGAGCCAGTAGGTGTCCGGCGGATTGCAGGCCTGGATGATGTCGAAGCGCCGGCGCCGCCAGGCCTTCACCGACAGGAAGAAGGTGTTGATCCAGCAGAAGGCGAACTCCCACGCGAAGCCGAGCAGCCCGTTCGCCTCGGGAGGCGGGGCGTACTTGTAGATGTCGACGCCGTCGAGGTGCTGGCGGGCGGGGTCCCCCGGCCCCTTGGGGCAGATCACGCTCACGTGGTAGCCGCGGGCGACCAGCGCCTGGCACTCCAGCCACACCCGGCGGTCCAGCGGGACCGGCAGGTTCTCGACGATGATGAGCACGTGCGGCGCCCGTGACCCGGCGGTGTTCGTCATCTCTTCTCCCCCTGATGGACGGCTGCGGGCTGGTTGATGGCTGCGGGCTGATGGATAGCTGCGGGCTGAGCGTCCGGCTGCTCGATCGACGCGGCGTGCGGCGCCTGCTCCCCGTAGACCTCGTCCTCGACGATCTCCACGACCGCCCGGCAGGTCGGCTCCCACGAGCGGCCGACCACCGAGGCGGCGGCCGCGGCCGCGCGCTCGCGGACGTCCGGCGCCGAGACCGCGGCGCTGAGCTCCCCGGCGAGCGCCGCCGCCGTGGGCTGCGCCCAGCGGACGTGCTCGTTCGGCAGCACCAGGTGCGCCAGTGCCAGGTCGTTGACGACCGGGATGTTCCCGGCCGCGAGCATCTCCTCGGCGACCAGGGTGATGTTCGTGAACGACATCGCGAGCCCGGCGATCGTCCGGCCGTAGAGGTCGTTCAGCTCGCTCGTCGTCATCCGGCCGTGGAAGGTCACCGGGATGCCGAGGCCGCGCGGGCGCGCGCCGTAGACGTGGATCTCCTGGTCCGGGTGCAGCTCGTGGAACAGCCGGAGCGCGACGCAGGCCAGCTCGTAGCCGCGGCGCGGGAAGTCCGGGCGCGAGTAGAACACGATTCCGCTGCGTGCCGTCTCCCGCTCGGGGAGCCGGTAGACGCGGGAGTCGCAGCCGAACGGCACGACGTCGTTGCCGAGCCCGGTCTCCGCGGCGATCATCGCGTCGAGCATCTCGCCCAGAGCGATCCGCCGGAACGGCAGGCGGTAGGTCATCGCGGCCAGCTCGTACTGCGAGCCGTGGCCGTAGAAGTAGGGCTCGTAGTCCTGGATGAAGTAGAGCCGCCGCATCGGCTCGCGGCCGTACCGGACGATGACGTGCGCCGACTCCCAGCCGGAGGCGACGACCGCGTCGACGCCCCGGATGCCCGCCGTGACGTCCCGCACGGTCGCCCGCAGGCGCGGCCAGTGCTCGCGGATGACCGCGGTCACGGCGTCGACGTCGACGCCGTGCTTGTCGTAGAGGAAGAGGACGCAGCGGTGGCCGCGGCCCTCCAGCGCCTCCATCATCCGGAACAGGGTGGTGTGGCCGCCCGATCCCGGCGCCGGCGGGGTCGACACCCAGCCGATCGTCAGCGGCTCGCCGCGCGCGGGACGGGCGGCGGGGACCGGGAGGTCGCGCGGGACGTCGGTGAGGATGTCCTCGAACGCCAGGTTGAAGGAGAGCTCCGCCGCGCCGGTCCGCAGGTACGCGCGCTGGGCGAGGCGCTGCGCGATGCCGGCGACGCCCACGTCCCGTGCGCGCCGCAGCTTCGAGCGGATGGAGTGCAGTCTGTTCATCGTCTCCCCCAGGCGACTCGTTCGTTGCGTGGCGCCGCTTCGTTCCGTGGCGCCTCGGGGGCCTGCGCGGCTGCGCCGCGGAGCACCGCGGCGTGGCCCTCGACCATCGCCGCCATCAGCGCGTCGGCGTCCTGCGGGAGCGGCCGCTCCCCGGCACACACCCGGCGGGCGAACGCGTCCACCGCTGCCCCGAGCTCCGCGGCGTTGGGCTGGCGCGCGCAGTTCCGGCGCGCACGCGCCACGGCGGAGTCCGACACGGCGGCAGCGGGTCCGCAGGGGTTGGCGATCAGCACCGAGTGCCCCGGGTCGCGGCCGACCAGCTCGCGCGCCCCTCCGACGTCGGCGAGCACGAGTCCGAGACCCGCCGCCGCGGCCTCCGTCGCCGCCACCGGCCAACCCTCGAAGAACGAGTCGAGGACGAAGCCGTCGGCGGCGGCAAGCAGCGTGCGGGCGTCCGACCGGCCGAGCAGGCTCACCCGGTCCGCGCCGGGACGGCAGCGGCGGAGGGCGTCGGCGCGGCGCCACTCGGCCCAGTCCGACGGCTCCCCCGCGACCACGAGCCGCACCCGGTCGTCCGCGCTGTGCGCGAGGAACGACGCGACGAGCCCGGCGATGTTCTTCTGCGCGTCGTAGCGGGCGAGGCTGACCAGGACGACGTCGTCCGCGAGGTCGGCGCCCACGGTCCGTCCGAGCGCCGCGCGCGCCGCCCGGCGGTCGTCCGGCGTCGGCGCACCGGGAGACGGGACGGCGTTGGCCACCACGCGGATGCGGGCTGCGAGCTCCGCGGGGACGTGCCGCGCGTGGAACTCCCGCACCGACTCGCTGACCGCGACGGCCGCGACCGCGTGGCCGAGCACGCGCGCGAACCGCCGCCAGCGCGCCGGGGTGTAGTGGATCTCGGTGTTGTGCAGGACGGGGATCACCGGGATGCCCGAGGCGATCGCCGCCTCCTCCAGGTGGGCCGGGGCGCCGTGCAGCTCGATCGCGTCGAGCGCCAGCTCCCGCAGCACCCGGTGCGCGTCGGCCTCCGTCGCGGCGATCGCGACCTCCACGCCGTGCGATCGCAGCCGCTCCGCCCGGGCGCCGTCAACGGAGCAGACCACCACGGGGGTGACGCCGGCGGCCGGGAAGGCCGCGGCGAGCAGCTCCACGACCGCGCCGATCCCGCCGACGTCCAGGGCGCCGGCGAGCATCCCGCAGCGCAGGCCGCGGTCGCGGGCCGTGACAGGCAGCGGCATCGGGGCGGCGGAGGGCACGGCTGCGGCGAGGCCGGCGAGCGGACGCCCGAGGACGCGGCCGGTCAGCCGGTGCACGTAGCCGTAGCGGATGCGCGGCGGCAGGAGGTCGGTCAGGGTCACGACCGCGCCGAAGAGGGCGGCCTCCCGGCGTGCGCGGGCGCGGCGGCGCTCCTGCGTCGTCGACGTCTCAGCGGTCATGGATCACACCCCCGCTCTCAGCGGCGGCGGACTCGGTGCCGGCTTCCGTGGTGGCGGATCCGGCGTCGTCGGAGGTGTGGGCGGCGGTGCCGGCCGAGGCCCGCAGCAACCGGATCTGCTTGCGCAGCCACGGCCAGACCAGGGCGGCGTAGATCACGAGCGCCGCGCCTCCGCCCGCCAGCAGGGCGAGCACCGGGTTGCCGATCAGCAGCGTCGCGGCGACCGCGGCGGCCACCGCCGGAACGGTCGCCACCGTCGGCAGCCACGCCATCCGGAACAGCTCGCCGATCCGCACGCCCGACAGCTTGAGCGCGATCAGGTACGCGGGGAGGATCACCAGCGCGGCGACGAGCACGTGCGCCCAGCCGGCTCCGGCGATGCCGTAGGCCTCGGTCGCCGCGATCATCGCGCCGACCAGCGCGACCAGCCAGATGATCTGGATCCACAGCACCGGCCGCGACCGGCCCTGGGAGTAGAGGTAGCCGGCGGAGATGTCGAAGGCGACCCGGAGGCTGCCGTACAGGCCGAGCGCCGCGAGCACCGGCGCTCCGGGGAGCCAGCGCGCCCCGTAGAGCACGTCGATCAGCGGGAAGCTCAGCGCGGCGAGCACCGTCCCGGCGGGCAGAGCTCCGGCCCAGGCGACCGCCGTGACCGTGGCGAACGCCCTGCTGCCTCCCCCGGAGCGCGAGAAGAACGGCAGGGCGATCGAGCGCACCACCTGCGACAGCGCGTTCATCGGCCAGCTGGAGATGTTGAAGGCGAGCACGTAGTAGCCGAGGGCGGTGGCCCCGGCGACCCGGGCGAGGACGATGTTGTCGACGTTCAGCAGCGCCCAGGAGAGCAGGTTGGCCGCGGCGATCGGGAGGCCGAACGCGAGCACGCCCTTGACGACCGTCCGGTCGATCGAGAACCGCGGCTTCACGCGGGCGAGGAGGAACTGCATCGTGGAGGCGACGAGCTGGGCGGCGACCCGGCCGATGGCCAGGCCCATGACGCCGAAGCCGAGCGCGACGAGCAGCAGCGTGACCGTGGTGGACACCACGAAGTCGGCGACGCCGACGAAGAACAGCTCGCGCTGCTGGAACCGCCGCTGCAGCATCGCGTAGGGCACGACCGTGCCGCCGGCGAGCAGGAGCGTGATGGAGAGGACGCCGATCGCGGGGGCGGCCTGCGGGCTGTCCAGGAGGGTGGCGAGGCCGACGCTGGAGGCCGCCGTGGCCAGCATCGTGACCGTCCCCGCGGTGAGTCCGAGCGTGGCGACGGTGGGCGCGATCCGGTCGGGGTCGTCGGAGCGGATGAGGTCGGCGGAGAGCCCCAGGTCGGCGACGGTGATCAGGATGCCCTGCACGGTGAGGGCGACCGCGTAGACGCCGAACTGCTCCGGTGCGAGCAGGCGGGCGAGCACGATCCCGACGACCAGGCCGCCCAGCCGCAGGACCACCGTGCTGACGCCGCTCCACGCGGCGCCGTGGGCGGCGCGCGACAGCAGCGACGTCGTGCCGGCCTCCTCGGTCACGCGGGCACCTCGTCCCTGCGGGTGCGCGAGCGCCGCGGGACGCTGCCGGCGGCCTTCCTGGCGAGGATGGCGAGCTCCGGCCCGAGGTCGGCGCCCCAGCGCCGCAGCCCGTAGGCTCCGACGGCCTCGCCGTAGAAGCCGGCGAGCCGGGCCGCCATCAGGGTCAGCCCGAACCGCTCCACCGCGAACCGACGTCCGAGCTCCCCGAGCTCGGCCCTCCGCGCGTCGTCGGCGAGCAGGGGCGCGACGATGCCGGCGAGGCGCTCGACCGGCTGCTCGACGGCGTCCGCGCTCCAGAAGCTGTAGCGGGCCAGGGCGGCCGCGGTGCGCTCCTCGAAGAGCTCCGACCAGCCGGCCTCGCCCTGGACGACCAGCGGCTTGCCGAACGCCAGGCCGCGCGCGGCCGAGCTGCCCATGCCGAGCACCACGTCCGCCGCGGCGTACGCGGGCCGCGGGTTGGCCATCGGCCCGACGAACCGGACCGCCGCGCGGCCGACCGCCTGGTTCACCCGGTCGCCGGCCGCGCGCAGCCGCGCCGCGTCATCGCCCGTGCCGACGATCGCCAGCGTGGTGTCGTCCGGGAGGGTGCGCATGGCCTCGATCGCGAGCCCGATCGGGAGGGCCTTCATGCTGGCGTCCAGCCGGCTGACGATGACGAGGAGCTTCCCGTCCAGGCCGAGCTCGCGGCGGAACGCGGCGCCGGCGGCGTCGTCGGGCCGGTCGGCGTCGGTGTCGACGGGCGGGCTGATCAGGATGGTCCGGCCGGGCCGGTGCTCCAATTCGTCGATGAGGTAGCCGGTCCCGACGATGAGCGGCATGTGCCGCTTGATCTTGGGCGAGACCTCCATCTCGTAGACGGTCTGGACCCACGGCCGCCGACCGAAGCGGGAGTAGCCCCAGTAGGTCGGGCGCGCGCCGCCTCCCCACGATCCGTACACGTGCACGAGCCGGGCTCCGTGCTTCCGGGCGAGGGCGGTGAGCTGCCGTCCGCGGCCGAGGATCGACTCCTCCGGCTCGTACACCTCGACGGCGATGCCGCGCTCCGCGGCGATGTCCAGCAGCGAGGGTCCGGCGGGAAGCGTCTCCTTGGCTCCCACGAGCACGGACTGGATCCCGTGGTGAGCGCGCAGCGTCACGGCCAGATCGAGCGCGTTGATCTGGGTTCCCCCGAGCTCGAGGCTGTTGAGGTGCACGAGGACGCTACCCTCGAAGGCCCCATCCTTCGATTGAGACTTACTCACCTTTGAACAGTGCCATAGGCGGGGGTGGATAGTAAGCCCCTCATTGGAGGGGGTGACGGGTGTCCCCCTCACCGTCGGTGGCACCCGGTACGCTGCCCTCATGTGCGGACGATTCGCCCTCGACTCGGAGACCGATGAGCTGATCCAGGAGTTCGTCGCCGCGGGCGGCGATTTCCGCGAGTGGCGGCCGACGTTCTCGCTCGCGCCGACGGACCGGGTGCCCATCGTGCGGGAGCGCGTACGCAGCGGGACCGGCGAGCTGGAGCGCACCGTCGACGCCGCGGTGTGGGACTTCCACCCGGCCTTCATCCGCGAGTCCAAGCGGCCCAACTTCAACGCGCGGCTGGAGACCGTCGCCAGCAACGGGCTGTGGAAGGGCGCCTTCGCCTCCTCGCGCGCGCTCGTCCCGATGCGTGGCTACTACGAGTGGACGGGCGAGGCCGGCCACAAGGACGCGCACTTCCTGCACGCCGCCGACGGGGGCCTGCTCGCCGCCGCCGGCATCTACACCGCCCGCAAGCTCGGCGACGAGTGGCAGGTCTCCACCGCGATCATCACGCGCCCCGCCCGCGACGCCTCCGGTGAGATCCACGACCGGATGCCGGTGTTCCTCGAGTCCTCCGCGTGGGACGAGTACCTCGACCCCGCGAAGCTCGACGAGCAGGGCAAGGAGCGCATGGTCGACTTCCTGACCACGGAGTCCGAGCGGACCTCGCCGGGCATCACCAGCTACGAGGTCGACCGCCGGGTGAACAACTCGCGGACCATCGACCCGGCCGACCCGACGCTCATCGAGCCGCTCGAGAAGGAGTGAGCGGCCAGCGCCTCCCGCTCAGCGCCCTCCCGCTCAGTGCACGACCGACGGCGACCAGGCGTGCCGCAGGAACAGCGTCGGCGCCGCCGAGCCGTCGGCCTTGACCGCGTACACGTTGCTGTCGCCCGGCGCCTTCGGGTCGGCGAGGCCGTAGAGCAGCGTGCCGTCGTCGAGCCATTCGGCCTGGTCGTCGACGCTCACCGACGGCGGGATGGGCAGCTCCTTCTCCACCCCGGTCGCGAAGTCGAGCACCGCGAGCGTCCAGTGCTTGGTCGCCGTGGTGGAGATGTTCTTCTTGTACGCCACCCGGGTGCCGTCCGGGGACAGCGACGGGCACTCGGCGCCGTCCTTCACCGCGACGAGCGCCCGCGCCCGCAGGTTGCCGCGCACGAGCCAGATCCGGCCCTCCGACATCGCCGTCGCGAAGAAGGTGTTGTCGTCGGACGAGAAGGTGACGCCCCAGATGTCGTGGTCGGCGGTGACCTGCTGCCCGTTGACGATCAGCGCGAACTTCTCGAGGTTGCCGTAGTCGATCCCGCTCACCGCCGAGATCGTGGTCTGGGTGGAGAACCCGGCGGTGCCGTACGAGGAGCCGGTCACGAAGGACGTCTGCGCGACCAGCGACGAGTCGGGCGAGATGCGGGTGCGGCTCGGGAAGCCGGGCAGCGGCCACGTGTTCAGGACGTCGCCGCCCGCGTCGTAGAGGGTCGCGCCGAAGCTGGTGTGCGTCCCGCTGTCGGTGTGCAGGCACATCAGGTTCTGGTGCGTGGCGTAGACCCGGTCGCAGACCAGACCGGTGGAGGTCCGCGCGGCGGACGGGTCGGCCAGCGGGACGGACGCCACCTGTCCGTAGTGGGCGCCGGGCGAGGTGTCCCGGAACACCAGCCGGCTCCCCGCCGGCACCGTCGGCCTCGGGGTGGCGACCACGGTCGCGGTCGCGCGCGACTGGTACTGCGCGATCGCGACGGTCGCGTACGCCACCGCCCCGCCGAGCGCGAGCACGGTGACGGCCACCAGCAGCCACCTCAGACGCACCGCTTTCATGCGGCCATTCTCCACGATCCGCCGCCTGCGCTGTCCGCGGTCAGCCCGCGGCGGTGAACGCACCGTAGAGCGCGTAGGTCGTCCCGCCCTTGGCGGGCGAGACCGTGAGCGTCACGGAGTTGCCGTCCCGCTTGAACACGGCGGACGTGGACCCGGAGAGCGCCGGCGAGGCGCTGTCGTACATCCCGTACTTCGCCAGCTCCGCGCGGTAGAACGCGACGATGTCCACGACCTGCTGCGTCGATGCCGCCGTCAGCGTGACCTGCAGGTGGCCGCTCTGCGACGCGATCGCGCTGGTCGCGATGGTCGAGCCCGGCGCCTGCGGGAGCACGCCGGCCGGGTAGCCGGCGGCCAGCTTGCCCACGGCGGACGCCGAGGGAGGCAGCGGCGCTTTCACCGGGTACGGCAGCGGGTTCGAGGCGGGCAGCGCCGGCGCGGTCGCAGGAGCCGCGGGCAGCACCTCCGTCGTGAACCGCTTGCTCGCCACGGGCGGGGTGGTCGGCGCGGCGGGCGAGCCCTTGGGGCCGGTGGAGCCGGAACCGCCGCCCGGCGTCCCGCTGTGCGGCGACGACGGCGTCGAGGGCGCGGCGCTCCCGGCGACGGACGCCGGTGTCGGAACAGGCGCCTGGGAGAGCGCGAAGGCGCCCGCGGCGATGACCGCCGCGGCCGAGAGGCCCAGGATGATCCAGGTGCGCTGGGACGGCCGCTTCATGCGAGGTCCTCCTCGCGGATCAGGATGCCGTCGTTCTCGCGGTAGCCGTGCCGGGTGCGCGGGCAGCGCCACCGGCCGGCGCCCTCGTCGACCAGCGGGAAGCCGGCCTCGCCGACCCAGCCGATCCGGCGGGCGGGCACCCCGGCGACGAGCGCGTAGTCGGGGACGTCCGAGCGGACGACCGAGCCGGCGGCCACGAGCGCCCAGCGCCCGATCCGCACCGGGGCGATGCAGACGGCGCGCGCCCCGATCGAGGCGCCGGTCAGGACGGTCACGCCGACGGCGTCCCAGTCCTCCGCGGACTTGAGCGAGCCGTCCGGGTTCACCGCGCGCGGGAAGACGTCATTGGTGAAGACCGCGGCCGGGCCGACGAAGACGCCGTCCCCGAGCACGGCCGGCTCGTACACGAGGGCGTAGTTCTGCAGCTTGCAGTTGTCGCCGATGCGGACGCCCGGGCCGACATAGGCCCCGCGGCCGACTACGCAGTCCGCGCCGATCGTGGCGTCCTCGCGCACGTGGGCGAGGTTCCACACCCGGGTGCGCGCGCCGATCCGCGCCCGCGGATCGACCTCGGCGCCCGGAGCGACGGAGGCCGAGCCGGCCGGAGCGGCCGTCGCCTCCTCCGCTCTCGCTGTGCTGGTGATGATGGTCATCGGCGTCGCCCCCAGGTCGTCGCTCGTTCTCGGTCGGGTGGTGGCGCCTCAGTAGGCGCCGGTGGGATGCAGGAGCACGCGAGCCGTGCGCCAGAGGATCACCAGGTCGCCGGTGAGCGACCAGTTCTCCACGTAGTACAGGTCGAGCCGGACGCTCTCCTCCCAGGAGAGGTCGGAGCGGCCGTTGACCTGCCACATCCCCGTGAGACCCGGCTTGATGTACAAGCGGCGGTGGACGTGGCTCTCGTAGCCGTCGACCTCGCGTCGCAGCGGCGGACGCGGACCGACGAGACTCATGTCGCCGACGAGCACGTTCCACAGCTGCGGGAACTCGTCGATGGAGTACTTGCGGATGATGTGGCCGATGCGGGTGACGCGCGGGTCGTCCTTGAGCTTGAACAGCAGGCCGTTGCCCTCGTTCTTGTCGTTCAGCTCGGCCAGCCGCGCCTCCGCGTCGACGACCATCGAGCGGAACTTCAGCATCTTGAAGGTCGAGCCGTTGCGGCCCACCCGGTCCTGCCGGAACAGCGCGGGCCCCGGCGAGTCCAGGCGGACCAGCAGGCCGACGATCAGCATCGGGACGGCCAGGACGATCAGGGCCGCTCCCGCGAGCACGATGTCGAGCATCCGCTTGAGGATGTGCTTGCCGCCCTCGAACTGCGGGATCTCGACGTGGATCAGCGGCAGGCCCTCGACCGGCCGGAAGTGGATGCGCGGCCCGGCCACGTCGGTCAGCCGCGACGCCAGCACGAGGTCGGTCGCGGTGCCCTCCAGGGCCCAGCCCAGGTCGCGGATGTACCGGCTGCCGCCGCGCGGCTGCCCGGCGACGATCACGGTGTCGACGCCGAGGCGGCGCGCGGCGTCCGTGACGTCGGACAGGCCGCCGACGACCGGGAGCCGCTCGGTGCCGATGTCGATCAGGTCGCGGCCGGCGTTCTCGGTCGCGACGCCGACCACGTGGTAGGCCGCTCCCGACTTCGCCTGGATCTGCGCGGCGACGTAGCCGACGTCGTCGCGGTCGCCGACCACGAGGGCGCGGGAGAGGTAGTGGTCGTAGCGCTGCTGGCCGATGAGCCAGCGCCGCCACATCCACCGGCTGCCGAGCAGCGCGAGCGCGCCGGCGGGGAGCGCGAGGATGAAGTAGCCGCGGGCGACGTTCACGTCGCCGACGAGGAAGACGATGGCGAGCAGGCCGAAGGTCAGCGCGCTGGCGGACGCCACGCGGCGGTACTCGGTGAGGCCGGTGCCGCAGACCCGCGCGTCCCTGGTGTGCCCGGCGGAGAGGGCGATCGACCAGCTGAGCGCGATCAGGAGCGAGATCAGCGCGTAGGGCACCGGGAAGCCGGCGACGCTCGCGGCGACGTCGTGGGGGCCGAAGCGCACGACGAAGGCGGTGCCGATCGCGGCGAGGATGATGACCGTGTCGGTGATCCGCAGCCGCACCAGGTAGGAGTGCGCCCACGGGCGGCCGTCGCCCGGGCGGAGGCTCTCGACGCCTCCGGAGACGGCGAAGCGCCGCCAGGAGCGCGGGGTGCGGCCGCCGACGGCTCCGGCGACGGAGCGGGGGCGCACGACCGTCATGACCGGCCCCCTCTCGGTGCGGCGCCGTGGCGGGCGCGGTGGACAGAACCGGCGGCGGCTGGGGGAAAGCCGTGGTCTCGAACGACTTTGCCGCCGCCGGTCCCGTTCAAGGGGACGGCCGTGCTGACGCTGACCGGGCGGACCTTCCCGGCGCGTTGACTCGGAGTTATCGGGTGCATCACGACTCGTCCCTGCTCATCGGGTTTCACAGGTGTATTCGGGTGCAGGACTGCGGGTCGTCAGAAAGTGACTGTTCCTCAGCTCTACAAAAATGAGAATACATCGTCTTTTGAACGGGACCCTATCCCCCGTCCGGGGGGGGTGCAGGGGGGCTGGCGCCTCAGGCCGGGACGCCGGTCTCCGCGACCAGGTACGCCGCGATCTCCAGAGCGCTCGTCGCCGCCGGGGAGGGCGCGTTGAGCACGTGGAGCTGGTGGCGGGAGCGCTGGATGACGAAGTCGTCCGCGAGCGTCCCGTCCCTCCGCACGGCCTGCGCGCGCACGCCGGCCCCGGCGCGCACGATGTCCCTGCGCTCGATCCGCGGCACCAGTCGCGCCAGGCTCGCGGCGAAGGCCGAGCGGCTGAGCGAGCGGGTCACCTCGCGCACTCCGGTCTCCAGGTTGTGCGACGCCATCCGGAGGAACCCGGGATAGGTGAGCGCGTCGGCCGCGTCGCGGAGGTCGATGTCCCGCCAGCGGTAGCCCTCGCGCTTGAGGGCCAGCACGGCGTTCGGGCCGGCGTGCACGGAGCCGTCGATCATCCGGGTCAGGTGGACGCCGAGGAACGGCAGCTGCGGGTCGGGGACCGGGTAGATCAGCCCGCGGACGAGGTCGCGGCGCTCCGGGACGAGCTCGTAGTACTCGCCGCGGAACGGGACGATGCGCACCTCCGGCTCGACGCCGGCGAGGAGGGCGATGCGGTCGGCCTGCAGCCCGGCGCAGTTGACCAGCAGCGCTCCGCGCGCCTCGCCGCCCTCGTGCTCGACGACGACGCCGTCGGCGGTGTCGTGGATCGCGGTCACCCGCGCCCCGGTGTGCAGCTCGGCGCCGTGCCTGCTCGCGATCTCGGCGAGAGCCCGGCAGACCGCCGGGTAGTCGATGATGCCCGTCGTCTCCACCCGGAGCGCCTCCACGGCATACACCTCCGGCTCGTACTCGGAGGCCTCGTCGGCGTCGATGAGGCGGCACGGGACACCGTTGGCCTCGGCCCGCCTGTGCAGCTCGTGCAGGCCGTCGAGCTCACTGTCGTCGGTCGCGACGATCAGCTTGCCCGGCACGGCGTAGGGGATGTCGTGGTCGCGTGCGAAGGCGATCATGGAGGCGTTCCCCGCCGCGCACATCCGCGCCTTGAGCGAGCCCGGCCGGTAGTACGGCCCCGCGTGGACGACCCCGCTGTTGTGGCCGGTCTGATGGGCGGCCCAGTGGTCCTCCTTCTCCAGGAGGGTGACCTTGGTGCCGCGCTGCGCCGCGTGCGCGGCGACGGCCAGGCCGAGGATGCCTCCTCCGACCACGACGACGCTCGGACCCATCGACTCCTCCAGCACGGTTCGGTGACGCGGCGCTCTGCCCTGGGATCAGGGAAACTGAATAGTTCTCATAATCTCCCGTCCGCGCGACGGAATCACAGTCCCCCATCGGGAAAAGGGCCGGAATCACCCCCGCACTGGGGTCAAAGCAGGGCCGCGGCGAGCTCCTCCGCGACGAACTCCTGCTGGTCCGCCGTGATGTGCGGGTAGATCGGGAGCGAGAGGATCCGGTCGGCCGCCGCCTCCGCGACCGGGAACGACCCGCGGCCGAGCCCGGCGCCCTGATAGGCGGCGGTGAGGTGGAGCGGGGTCGGGTAGTGGATGGCCGCGCCGATGCCGGCCTCGTTGAGCCGGGCGAGCACGCGGTCGCGGTCGTCCACGCGCACGACGTACAGGTGCCATACGTCGAGGTTGCCCGGCGCGCTGGAGGGCAGCCGGACGCCCGCCACTCCCTCCAGCAGGGCGCCGTAGCGCGCGGCGGCGACCCGCCTGCGGCGGTTCCAGTCGGCGAGGTGCCGCAGCTTCACGCGCAGCACGGCCGCCTGCAGCGAGTCCATCCGCGAGTTGAAGCCGACCAGCTCGTGCACGTACTTCCGCTCGCTGCCGTGCGAGGCGATGAGCCGGACGGTTCGGGCGATCTCGGGATCGTCGGTGGTCACCGCACCGGCGTCTCCCGCCGCGCCCAGGTTCTTGCCCGGGTAGAACGACGTGGAGGAGACCAGGCCCAGGCTCCCCGCCCGGCCGTCCCAGCTCTCCGCGCCCTGCGACTGCGCGCCGTCCTCCACGATCGGGACGTCGCTCGAGCCGAGCGCCCGGCGGAGCGCGCCGACCGGCGCGACCTGGCCGAACAGGTGGACGGGGACCACCGCCTGCGTGCGCGAGGTGACCGCCGCGGCGGCCGCGGCCGGATCGAGCAGCAGGTGCTCGTCGTCCACGTCCGCGAACACCGGGACGGCCCCGATGCGCGAGACCGCCTCCGCGGTCGCGATGAACGTGTTGGCCGGGAGGACGACCTCGCCGCCCGCTGTCACGCCGGCCGCGCGCAGCGCGAGCTCCAGGGCGTCGGTGCCGTTGCCGACGCCGACGCAGTGGCCCGCGCCCGTGGCCTCGGCGTACTCGGTCTCGAAGGCGCCGACGTCGCTTCCTCCGATGTAGGAGGCCGTCTCGAACACGTGGTCGACCGCGACGCGGATGTCGTCGGCGGTCTCGGTGTTCTGCGCCACCAGATCGACGAGTGGGACTCTCACAGCCGTACCCCCAGTTCTCGTGCGGGCACGCCGGCCCAGGTCTGTCCTGCCGGGACGTCGGTGAGCACGACGGCCCCCATCCCGATGGTCGCGCCCGCCCCGACGGAGACCCGCTGGCGGATGGACGAGTTCATGCCGAGGTAGGCGGCCTCGCCCACGCGGACCACGCCGCCGACGGCGACGCCGGCCGCGAGGGTCGCGTAGTCGTCCACGATGTCGTCGTGGGTGAGCGTGCAGTTCGGCATCACCACGACGTGCCGCCCGACGATGACGTCGGCGGTCAGCACGGTGCCCGCCAGGATGATCGTGCCGGCGCCGACCAGGCTGTTCTCGGAGAGCCGGGCGCCGTCGTCCACCAACGTGGCGTAGCGCTCCGGGCCGACGCCGAGCGCCGCCAGCCGCTGCACGATGGCCCGGCGGCCCGCGCCGCCGCCGACGCAGACGGCGAGCGCGCCGGGAAGCTGCGCGGCCAGCTCGAGGCCGCCGAGGATCTCGACGCCGCCGATGCTGTGCCCGTGCAGACCGGGGTCGTCGTCCAGCACGCCGATCACGCGCATGCCGGGCTGACGCATGGCCATCACCTCGCGGGCGAGACCGCTGGCGCCGATCAGGACCAGGTCCCTCATGCCGCACCCCGCAGTTCCGCGGCGTCGCGCAGGGCGTCCACGACGCGCAGCTGCTCGTCGTCGGTCAGCTCGTGGAAGAGCGGCAGGATCAGCGTGCGGTCGGTCAGCCGCTCGGTCACCGGCAGGGGCACTGAGCCCGTGTCGACGTCGCGGTAGGCCGGCTGCCGGTGGGCCGCCATGATGCCGCGCCGGGCGGAGACGCCCGCCTCGGCGAGCACCTCCATCGTGCGCTCCCGCGTGGCCGGGAACGACGGCTCGACCTCCACCCAGTAGGACTGGAAGTTGCCGGTCCCCCACTCCGGGTCGGCGACCGGGCGCAGCCCGGGGATGTCGGCGAGGAGCTCGGCGTAGCGGGCCGCCAGCTCCCTGCGCCGCCGCACGATCTCCGGGAGGCGACCGAGCTGGACGATGCCAACGGCGGCCTGCAGGTCGGTCATCCGGTAGTTGAAGCCGATCTCGGTGTACTCCTCCTGCGGCGCGAGGATGCTCGCCTGGCGGTCGGCCGCCGAGACGCTCATGGAGTGCTCGCGGAGCCGGCGGGCGCGGTCGGCCCACGCCGCGTTGCGCGTGGTCAGCATCCCGCCCTCGCCGGTGGTCAGCAGCTTGCGCGGGTGGAACGACCACGCCGTCACGTCCGCCCCGGCCCCGACCGGGCGGCCGCGGTAGGTCGAGCCGGCGCCGCAGGCGGCGTCCTCGATCACGACGATGCCGCGCGGGTCGCACACCGCGCGGATCGCGTCGAGGTCGGCGGGCACGCCGCCCTGGTCGACGACGATCACGGCGCGGGTGCGCTCGGTGAGCGCCGCGGCGACCGACCCAGGGGTGAGGTCGCCCGTCGCGGCGTCCACGTCGGCGAACACGGGTCGCGCTCCGACATAGGTCGGGGCGTTCGCCGTGGCGATGAAAGAGAAGGACGGGACGACCACGTCGTCGCCCCGTCCCACACCGGCGACGACCAGCGCGAGGTGCAGCGCCGTCGTGCAGTTGGAGGTGGCGACCGCGTACGGCGCGTCCATCGCGGCGGCGAACTCCTGCTCGAAGCGCGCCACGCGCGGGCCCTGCGCCACCCAGCCGGAGGCGATCACCTCCGTGACGGCGGCGATCTCCTCCTCGCCGAGCCACGGCTTCATCACGTTGATCCGGTTCATGACGTCACCAGCTCCGCGCGGCCCGCGGCGATCTCCTCGCGGAGCGGGCGCCACCACTCGACCAGCTCGCGGAGCCCGTCGGCGAGCGGCACCTCCGCGGTGAAGCCGAGGTCGCGCTGCGCCGCGGTGGTGTCGGCCAGCCGCCGGGTGACGCCGTTGACCGCGCGCTCCGGGCCGTGCTCGACCTCCAGGTCGGAGTCCATCGCCTGCAGCAGCGCCTGCGCCAGCTCCAGGAGGCTGGTCTCGGTCCCGCTCGCGATGTTGTAGAAGCCCTCCTGCACGTCGGCGGTCGCCGCCAGCAGGTTGGCCCGGGCGATGTCGCGCGTGAAGACGAAGTCCATCGTCTGCTGGCCGTCGCCGAAGATCAGCGGCGGCTTGCCGTCGGCGATCCGCTCCATCCAGCGCACCAGCACCTCGGTGTAGAGGCCGTGCACGTCCATCCGCGGTCCGTAGACGTTGAAGTAGCGGAGGATGACGTAGTCGAGGCCGTTCATCGCGCGGAAGCTGCGCAGCATCCCCTCGTTGAACGACTTGGCCGCGCCGTAGAACGTGTCGTTGTTGTGGTGGTGGTGGCGCTCGGGGGTCGGGAACTCCTCGGCCAGTCCGTAGACGGAGGCGGAGGACGCCGTGATGAGCTTGTCGACGCCGTGCTCGACCGCCGCCTCGTAGACGTTGAAGCTGCCGTCGACCAGCACCTCCAGCGCGAGCCTCGGCTCCTCCGCGCACTGCGTGATGCGGATGGCGGCCTCGTGGTAGACGAGGTCCTTCCCGCGCGTGACGTCGTGGACGAGGTCGCGGTCGCGCAGGTCGCCCTGCACGAGCGTCACCCGGCCGGACGCCAGCGCGTCGTCCAGGTTGGCCAGCCGGCCGCGCACGAGGTTGTCGAGCACGTCGACGTGGGCCACGCCGGCGTCCAGGAGCTGGTCGACGATCTGCGAGCCGATGGTGCCGGCGCCTCCCGTGACGAGGACGTCGGCGCCGTCCAGGGCGGTCACCGCGCACCCGCCAGCTGCTCGGCGCCCGCGGGATCCTCGACGCCGACCACGGCGCCGTCCTTCGCGAGGCTGCGCGTGGCCGCCTCCAGGACGGACAGCACCCGGAGGCCGGCGGCGCCGTCGGTGCGCGGCGCCCGCCTGTCCCGGATGCTCTCGGCGAACTCGGCGGCCATCTGGCCGAGGGCCTCGCGCTCGGGAAGCGCGGGCGACCAGGTGTCGCCGAGCCGGTACGAGACCGTGGCCGCCGTGCGCTCGACGCCGTCGACGGCCTGGAGGCCGAGGTCGACGCCGCGGTCGTAGACGCTGATCCGCTGCTGCGGGTTCAGGTCGTCCCAGACCAGGGTGCGCTTCGTGCCGCCGATCACCATCTGCCGGATCTTGGTCGGGCTGAGCCAGTTGACGTGCACGTGCGCCATCGCGCCGCCCTGCAGCGGCAGCACCAGGTAGCCGACGCACGACTTGCCCGCGCCGAGCGGGTCGGCGCCGTGGGCCGCCAGGGTCTGCGGGCGCAGGCCGCCGGGGAGGATGAAGTCGATGATCGACAGGTCGTGCGGCGCCAGGTCCCAGAACACGTCGACGTCGGGCTGGATGAGGCCGAGGTTGATCCGGGTGGAGTCGATGAAGAGGATGTCGCCGAGCGCGCCCTCCTCGATCAGCTCGCGGATCTTCAGCACGGCCGGGGTGTAGCAGTAGGTGTGGTCGGCCATCAGCACGAGGCCGTTCGCCGCGGCGGTGTCGACCATCGCGCGTCCCCGCTCGCCGGCGTCGGCCAGCGGCTTCTCCACCATGACGTGCTTGCCCGCGGCGAGCGCCTTGAGGGCGAGGGCGTGGTGGGTCCTGGCGGGTGTGGCGATGGCGACGGCGTCGATGTCGTCCCTGGCGAGCAGGTCGTCGACATCGGTGACGACGTCGACGTTGCCGACGCGGGCGGCGAGACCTTCCGCCCGTTCCCGGTCCAGGTCGCAGATGGCGACGAGCCGCCAGTCCGGGCCGGCCGAGAAGTTCCTGGCCAGGTTCGGGCCCCAGTAGCCGGCGCCGATCACCGCGATTCGGAGTTGTGTTTCCATGAGTGCCCCCAGCACCTTTCTTGTGTCGACGGGATCGCCTTCGGGTGACGATCCCGGGGTTGTGCGGAACCGCTACTGACTCGCGACGAAGTTGACGTCGGCCCAGTAGTTGTTCGAGACCGTGTTGCTCGGGAAGACTGTCGAGTAGGTGTAGACGCCGCCGTTCGCGACCGTGGACAGCGGTCCGTTGACGACGGGGTTGGCCAGCGTTCCCGAGTCGACCGCGTAGGCCAGGTTGGTGGTGTAGTACGACGCCCGGTACTCCGTGCCCGCCGTGATGGTCACGGGGGTGGTGAAGAAGACGTCCTGCCAGCCGCTCGCCGTCTCGCCGGTGGAGACCGCGGTGGCCAGCTGCGTGCCGGTCGCCGACCACAGGTAGACGGTGTGGGTGCCGGTGTCGCCCGCTCCCTTGTAGAACCGGATGCCGGTGATCGTCCCGGCGGCCGTGGAGGTGAACCGCACGCCGAGCTGCACCGCCGCGGTGTCGGGCCAGGCCGTGTGGGCCGGGGTGGCCGTGCTCGGGAAGATCGAGACGCCCGCGGCCGGGTTGGTCCCGCCGGTGCCGCCCGTGCCTCCGGTGCCGCCCGTGCCTCCGGTTCCGCCCGTGCCGCCCGTCGTGGTCCCGCTGCCCGCGTTGGGCGAGTACACGATGTCCACGAAGTAGTTGGTCGAGCCGTACGAGTAGGTCGGGAAGCCGCCGGAGGCCCCGTAGAGGTAGAGGCCGTTCGCTCCGGAGGGCGCGGTGAGCGGCCCGTTGACCTTCGGCTGGGCGAAGTAGTTGCCGGTGAAGGCGTAGTTGCCCTGCGGCGCGAAGTACGAGACGACGTAGGTGGTCCCGGCCGTGACCGCGAGCGGGGTGGCCAGCTGCGCGGTCTGCCAGCCCACCGAGGTCTCGTTGGCGAAGGTCACCGTGGCGAGCTTGGTCCCGGTCGAGGACCAGATCGAGCCGACGTGGGTCCCGATGTTGCCCGTGCCCTTGAAGAACCGGATGGCCGAGACGGTCCCGTCCTGCGACGGGACGAACTTCATGCCGAGCTCGACAGCGGACGAGTCATTGGTGGCGTCGGAGGTCGCGGGCGACTCGCTGCCGAGCAGCGTGTAGTTCGTCACCGCCGCGGCCTTCACCGTGAACGACCAGGTCTGGGTCCCGAGGGTCGACCCCTGCGTGGACTTGATGCCGGACAGCGTCGCGGTCACCACGGCGCCCGACGGCAGCGCGGCGGACGGGGTGAAGGTGACGGTCGTCCCGTCGCTCGACAGCGCGACCGTCCCGGCGATCGCCGTGGAGCCCACGGCCGCCGTCAGCGAGTACCCGCTCGCGAGCGGGGTCGACAGGGTCGCCGAGATCGTCGCGGACGGGTCGACCTCGACCGCGCCGTTGGCCGGGGACTCCGACACGACGGACACCGGGGCCGGCGCCTTGTTGAAGACCACGTCGACCATGTAGCTGGTGGTCGAGGTCGACGACGGGAAGCCGCTGCCGTAGGTGTACATGCCCGTGCCGGTGCCGGCGACGAGCGGCGGGTTGCTGATCCCGGAGCCGGAGAACGCGCCGGGCGTCACCGAGTAGTTGCCGGTCGGCGTGCGGTACGAGACCACGTAGTCGGTGTTGGCGGCGATGTTCACCGGCGTGCTGAACGTCAGCGTCTGCCAGCCCGCGGTGGACTCCCCGCTGAAGGTGCCGGTCGCCAGCTGCTGGCCCGCCATGTTCCAGAGGGTGCCGGTGTGGGTGCCGGTGTTGCCGGAGCTCTTGTAGAAGCGCACGCCGGTGACCGCGCCCGCGGCCGAGCTGGCGAACTTCACGCCGAGCGTGACGGGCGAGTCGCTGACCTGGAGGACGGACGGGACGGCCGAGTCGGAGTACAGGCTGCACGGGCAGACGCCGGGCGCCGGATCCGGTTTCGCGGTGAGGAAGCTCCACGACCCGCCGCCGGAGAGCGCGGTGCCGTAGGTGTCCTTGGCGGTCACGGCGACCGTGTAGTTCACGAAGCCGTTCAGCGGAGCGGACGGGGTGAAGGTCGCGGTCCTCGTCGAGGCGGCGTAGCTGACGCTGCCGGCCACGGTGTTGCCGAGCGCGTCCTTCACGGTGAAGGCGATGCTGGTGGGATCGACCGCCTTGGACATGACCGTCCCGATGGTCGTCGAGAGCGGCACGCTGGAGGAGCCGGGCAGCGGCCACTGTCCCGTCGCCACGAGCGGCGAGTTGTCCACGGTCGAGAACACGGCGTCCACGAAGTAGTTGGAGCTGTTGTAGCTGCTCTGCGGGAACGAGCCGACGCTCGTGCTGTAGACGCCGGGGGACGGCGAGCCGAAGCCGCCGGCGACGGCGAACACGTTGTCGGTCGGGCCGCGGTACGAGAACGTGTTCGGGATCGCCGTGTAGTGGCCGGCCGGGTCGGAGTAGGAGACCGTGTACTTGGTCCCCGTCGTCACCGACACCGGCGAGACGAAGTTCGCCGACTGCCAGCCGGAGGCCGTCTCATTGCTGAAGGTCACCGTCGCGAGCCGGTTGCCCGAGGCGTCCCACAGCGAGCCGGTGTGCGTGCCGGTGTTCGCCGAGCTCTTGTAGAAGCGGACGCCGGTGATGAAGCCGTTCTGCTGCGCCGTGAACTGCAGGCCGAGCTCGACGGCGGACGCGTCGCCCGCGTCGGCCACCGCCGGGGTCGCCGCGCCGAAGATGGTCGCCGGCCCGGTCACCGTGATCGGCTGGGTGACGGGCGTCGAGGTGTTGACGCTGTCGTCGGTCGCGCGGACCATGATCGACTGCGCTCCGAGGCCCTTCTGCGGGTAGGTGTACGACCAGGAGGTCGTGCCCGTCGCCGGGTGCCAGCTGGCGCCGCCGTCGGTGGACACCTCCACGCCCGCGACGACACCGCCGACGTCCGCGGCCGTGCCGCTCACCGTGACGGACGCGCCGTTCGCGACGCTCGCGCCGGCGGCGGGCGACGTGACCGCGACGGTCGGGGGCGTGTGGTCGGTGCTGGCCGTCGCCGCGACCAGCCCGGACTGGAGCGACCCGGGCTGCGCGTTCATGTCGGCCAGCAGGTTCACCTGGGCCTGCTGCATCCGCGGGTCGGCTGCGGCGCCCGCGCCGTCGTGGGTGGCGTCGAGGCCCCACGACCACTGCACGGAGCCCGCCGAGAAGACGAGCGCTCCGCTCGAGGCGCGGTACAGCGTCACGTGGTGCGTGGTCGTGCCGGGCACCACCGTGTTGCCGAAGTCCTGCAGGTACTGGGGGACGGCGCCGACCGTCGTGGAGAGGTCCACCAGGCCGGCCGGCCTGAACCCGTTGTCGACGTCCTCGTCGGACTCGTAGCCGATGGTGTGCGCCGCGAGCGCCGTCGTGGTCCCCGCGGACATCGAGGTCAGGCTGGTGTTGCGCCACAGTCGCGTCTTGCCCTGGGCGGCCGTGACCGTGATCGGCAGGTCGGAGAAGTTGGACAGGTACTCGGTGCCCGTGATGCCGTTCTCCGGCAGCCCGGCGCCGTTGGCCTGAGAGGCGAAGCGCGGGTCGCGCCAGGTGCCCGTCCACTCCGGCTTCGGGTCGATCTTGGCGTTCGCCCAGGTCTCCTTGTAGGTCACCAGCGTCCGGTAGTTCGTCGCGGTGCCCGCCACGGACGGCTCGTACCGGGTGTGCCAGTACATCTCGTTGCCGGAGAGGAACTGCGCGTTCACGCCGGCGTTGATCGCGGCCTGGACGTTTGCACGCTGGTTCGCCGACCAGTACTCGTCGTGGCCGACCGAGAGGAAGACCTTGTGGTTGAGCAGCTCCGAGCCGTAGCGGTCGGTGTCGACACCGGAGAAGTACGACATGTTGTAGCCGTTCTTCTCCAGGAAGCGCACCTCGGGGTACTCGGCGCTGAAGTAGAAGTCGCGGCCGGAGTTGTCGCCGCGGGTCGTGATCGGGCGGTTGTAGCTGACCTTGTAGGCCCGGCCGTTCGCGGCGCCCTGGTAGAAGTCCGAGCCGCCGTAGGTGTTGTAGGCCTGCCAGGTCGGGTCCGAGGTCTGGTACAGGACGTCCGAGTGGCTGGCGTCGTTGCGCACGACGAAGGTGATCTGGCTCTGGTCGCCGTTGTCGTTGCGGGTGAGCAGTGCGATGTAGACGCCGGAGACCGCGGACGGCGGGACGGTCCACGACGCCGACTGCGCCCAGTTGCCGCAGTCGGTGAGCTCGACCGTCGGGTCCCAATAGCAGGCGGGCTGCGTCTGCGGGAGGGTGGCGGAGGGCGTGACGTCGGCGATCTTGCGGGCGCCGAGGCCCTGGTAGTAGCCGGTGCGGAAGATCTGGATCGTGTACGCCTTGGCGGTCGTGTTGATCTTGAAGCCGATGGTGCCGCCGATATTGACGCTGATGTCGGTGGAGAAGCCCTGGATGTCGGAGTCGCCCGCGCCGCTGATGTCCCACACGGACGGATCGGTGCCGGTGAGCGCGTTCTCGCAGACGATCGGGTTCGGCGCGGCGTTGCAGCCCTGGTCCGCTCGCGCGGGCTGGCTGGTCACGAGGCTGACCCACGCGAACAGCACCACGACGAGCGCGCACGCGGTCGCGAACATCGCGTTGCGCCGGCGGGTCGGGTGCCCGGCGCGAACTCCCACAGATTGAGCTTTGCTCATATCTGAGAGATTGTCACAAATTTGGCGTCATCGCTCACCCCCCAATAGGGGGCGAACGGCCGGGCGACCCGGGCGCGGGGGCCCGGTCGGGTCAGTCCTCGGGGCGCTCCCCGGGCTCGTCGGGGGCCTCGGCGGCGTCCTCGTCGGAGTGCTCGGCGGGGTCCTCGCCGGACTCCTCGCCGGACTCGTCGCCGGACTCGTCGCCGGGCTCCTCGCGCTCCTCGTCGGGCTCCTCACCTCCGGCGAAGCGATCCGTCGCCGCGATCAGCGCGTCCAGGATGCCGGGCTCGTCGTACGCGTGGCCCGCGTCCGGCACGATCGTCAGGTCCGCCTCCGGCCACGCCCTGTGCAGGTCCCACGCCGTCATCGCGGGCGTGCAGACGTCGTAGCGGCCCTGCACGATGACGCCGGGGATGCCCTCCAGCTTGTACGCGTCGCGGATCAGCTGGTCCTCCTCGAACCAGCCGCCGTGGACGAAGTAGTGGTTCTCGATGCGCGCGAACGCGACCGCGTACTTCTCCTCCGTGAACGCCTCGACGACCTCCGGCCGGGGCAGCAGCGTGATCGTGGAGGACTCCCAGCGCGACCAGGCCACCGCGGCCGGTCCGTGCACGGCCGGGTCCTCGTCGGCGAGCAGGCGGCTGTACGCCCGGATCAGGTGGCCGCGCTCCGCCACCGGGACGGGCTCGACGAACCCCTCCCACAGGTCGGGGAACAGCGCGGCGGCGCCGCCCTCGTAGAACCAGTCGAGCTCGGCAGGGCGCAGCGTGAAGATGCCGCGCAGGATCAGCTCGGTCACCCGCTCGGGGTGCGTCTCGGCGTACGCGAGCGCCAGGGCACTGCCCCACGAGCCGCCGAAGACCTGCCAGCGCTCGATGTCGAGCTCCTCACGCAGCTTCTCCATGTCGGCCACGAGCTTCCAGGTGGTGTTCGCCGCCAGGTCGGCGTCCGGGTCGCTCGCGTGCGGGAGGCTGCGCCCGCAGTTGCGCTGGTCGAACAGCACGATCCGGTAGCGCTCCGGGTCGAACAGCCTGCGGTGCGACGGCGTCGTGCCGCCGCCCGGGCCGCCGTGCAGGAAGACGACCGGCTTGCCGTCGGGGTTGCCGCTGGTCTCCCAGTACACCTGCTGGCCATCGCCGACGTCCAGCATCCCGCTGTCGTACGGCTCGATCTCCGGATACAGAGTGCGCATGGTGCGACTGTAGCGGCCCACCGCCCCTCGCCCCTCACGCCGCGCGCACCCCCACCCCGCAACGTGCCTACGGAGGACATCCCCCCTCCCCCCGCCCCGATCTCCTCCGTTAACGGCGATCCGGGCCCGCTCGCGACCGGATGTCCTCCGTTGCCGACAGCGCTAGGCTCGCGGCATGAGCACCCCCGTGACCGTCGCCGTCACCGGCGCCGGTGGACAGATCGGCTACGCCCTCCTCTTCCGCATCGCCTCCGGGCAGCTGCTCGGGCCCGACGTGCCGGTGCGGCTGCGGCTGCTGGAGATCCCCGCCGGGCTCGGCGCGGCCGAGGGCACGGCACTGGAGCTGCAGGACGGCGCCTTCCCGCTGCTGCACGGCGTCGACGTCACCGACGACCCGCGCGCGGCCTTCGACGGCGCGAGCGTCGCCCTGCTCGTCGGCGCGCGCCCGCGCACCGCCGGGATGGAGCGCGCCGACCTGCTGGAGGCGAACGGCGGCATCTTCGGCCCGCAGGGCGCCGCGCTCAACGACGTGGCCGCCGACGACCTCCGCGTGCTCGTCGTGGGCAACCCGGCCAACACGAACGCGCTCATCGCGAGCGCGCACGCCCCGGACATTCCCGCCGAACGGTTCACCGCGATGACCCGGCTCGACCACAACCGCGCGGTCGCCCAGCTCGCGGCGAAGCTCGGCGTGCCCGTCCACGCCATCGAGGGCGTCATCGTGTGGGGCAACCACTCGGCCAGCCAGTATCCCGACCTCAGCCACGCGACCGTGAACGGCCGCCCCGCCACCGAGCTGGTCGACGAGGACTGGCTCGCGGACGAGTACATCCCGCGGGTGGCGAAGCGCGGCGCCGAGATCATCGCGGTCCGCGGCTCGTCGTCCGCGGCCTCCGCGGCGAGCGCCGCCATCGACCACGTGCGCGACTGGGTGGACGGCACCGGCGACCGCTGGACCTCCGCCGCGGTGGTGTCGGACGGCTCCTACGGCGTGCCGGAAGGCCTGATCTCCTCGTTCCCGGTCCGGTCCGTGGACGGCCGCTGGGAGATCGTCCAAGGCCTCACGATCGACGCGTTCTCCCGCGAGCGGATCGACGCGTCGGTCGCCGAGCTCGTGGCCGAGCGCGATGCGGTGCGTGCCCTGGGGTTGCTCTAGCCCCTCGCGCCCGCCCCCGCCCCTGGCCGACATTCGTGCCGAATGTCGCGTTACACCGCCCGAAACCGCACATTCGTCACGAATGTCCCGTCGCGGCGCCGCTCCCACATTCGTCACGAATGTCGCGTTACCACGTCCGAATCTCCACTTTCGTGCCGAATGTCGCGTCGCGGCGCCGCCGCGACGTTCGGCACGAATGTGCGTCAGCGGTGCTTGCTCGGCGCCTTTTCCGGCGTGGGGAGCGTGCCGTCGGCTCGGCGCGCCGCGTAGTACGCCCGGGCCTCCGCCTGGCGCTCGGCCTCCGCACCGCTCGCGATCTTGGCGCGCACCAGCTCCGGGCCGTAGCCGAACGCGTCGACCAGGTCGACCGCGTGCGGGCGGATGCGGGTGAGCAGTCGGTCGATGTACGCCGAGACGGCCTGCGCGCGCTGCGGCGAGAGGCGGCCGTGGATGAGGTACCAGGCCAGGTGCTTCTCGATCAGCCCGAAGCCGAACAGGTCGCGCAGCCAGGTCAGCACCTGCTTGGTGCCGGCGTCCGGCGCCTGCTCCAGCGCCTCGGTGAAGGCCTCCCACTGCAGCAGCTCGGCGTGGGCGCGGGCGGCCTCGATGAGCTCGTTCTGCTGCGAGTTGAACAGGTCGGCCGCGGCCTTCTTGCCGAGCTTGGAGGCCGGGCGCAGCCGTCCGCCGATCTCGGCGATCATCGTCGCCACACGGTCGGTGAGCAGCTCGCGCTGGGTCGCGGACTCCTGCAGCCAGTTGACCGAGCGCGCCGTCGAGCCGAAGTCGCGCACGGTCTGGGCCACGCTGCGGAGGCCGGAGCCGTGGTACGCCTTGCCGGCCGCCTGCACGACGACGTACCGGGCGAGCGCGCCCGCGTCGGCCTTCGCGAACTTGCGGCTGTAGTCGGTCAGCAGCCGCTTGGCGACGAGCTGAAGGAGGACGTTGTTGTCGCCCTCGAAGGTCACCCAGATGTCGAGGTCCTGGCGCAGCGAGGTGATCCGGTTCTCGGTGAGGAAGCCCGCCCCGCCGCAGGCCTCGCGGGCCTCCTGGAGGGTCTCCAGCGCGTGCCAGGTGCTCAGCGGCTTGAGCGCGGCCGCGATGGTCTCCAGGTCCTGCCGGTCGGCGTCGGTGTCGGTCTTGCCGCTGAACACGTCGTCGAACTTGTGCAGGAACATTTCGTGCGCGAAGCTCGCCGCGTACGTCGTGGCCAGCAGCGGCAGCAGCCGGCGCTGGTGGCGCTGGTAGTCGAGCACGACCTCCTCGTCGGTGTCGCTGCCCGCGGTGAACTGACGGCGCTGGTCGCCGTAGGTGAGCGCGATCTTCAGGCCGAGCTTGGCCGCGATCGTCGCCGAGCCGTCGAGCGAGACCCGGCCCTGGACGAGCGTGCCGAGCATCGTGAAGAAGCGGCGGCCCGGGCTCGCGATCGGCGAGGAGTACGTGCCGTCCTCCGCGACGTCGCCGTAGCGGTTGAGGAGGTCGGTGCGCGGGATCCGGACGCCGGTGAAGTGCAGCCGCCCGTTGTCGATGCCGTTCAGGCCGCCCTTCTGGCCGTCGTCCTCGCCGCCGATCCCCGGCAGGAAGTCGCCGTTCGCGTCGCGGATCGGCACGTAGAAGGCGTGGACGCCGTGGTTGACGCCCTTCGTCACGAGCTGCGCGAACACGACGGCCGCCGTGGCGTCGACCGCCGCGTTGCCGAGGTAGTCCTTCCACGCGCCGCGGAACGGGGTGTCCAGGACGAACTCCCGGCTCTCCGGGTCGTACGTGGCGGTGGTCGCGATCGCGGCGACGTCCGAGCCGTGCCCGGTCTCCGTCATCGCGAAGGCGCCGGGCACGTCGAGCGACATGATCCCCGGCAGGTAGGTGGTGTGGTGGTACTCGGTGCCGAGGTGCAGGACGGCGGCGCCGAACAGCCCCCACTGCACGCCCGACTTGATCTGGAGCGACGGGTCGGCCGCGACGAGCTCCTCGAACGCGGCGATGTTCCCGCCGTGGTCCTCCAGGCCGCCGACCGCCTTCGGGAAGGCGCGGTGCACCTGGCCGTGGTCGACCAGCAGCTTCAGCTGCTCGAAGACGCGCTTGCGGTGGTCGGCGACGGAGAGGCCCTCCACCTTCTGCAGCTCGGGTCGCGAGGAGAGCTCCCGCGAGGCCAGCCGGACCTCCGCCCAGGTGCCCAGCAGCTGGCGGCCCAGCGCCTCCACGTCGACGTGCGGCGCGGCGCCGGCCGGAGCGGTGGCGGCTGCGGCGGCCGCCGCTTCGTGCTCTGCGGCGTCCACGACGGGGGTGGACGTGCGGGACTGCTCTGCTGCGCGCTCGGCGGTATCAACCATGAGTTTCCTCTTCGTCTCTCGGGGTCACCGTCACGCTACGACGGGCCGGTCGGGGGACGGAAACCGTCGGTGCGGAGGCGACAAAAACGGCCCGCGGGGTCCGCGGGCCGTTTGTGGGAAGCTCCAAATCGATGCCGCAACCCTCATCGGGTGTGGACAAGGCGGGCGGTGTGCCGGTACGGCTCAGGCCGCCCGGCGGGTCGCCCGCTGCTCGTGCAGCGGGGCGGCGAGGGACATCCGCGCGGCGGTCGCGCCGCGCAGCTCGATCACCGCTCCGGCCGGGACCTGCTCGTCGCGGTCCACCCGGGAGCCGTTGCCGATCATCGCGTTCTCGCCCACCTTGACGTTGCTGCCGATGCGGACGCCGCTGCCGATGACGCAGCCCTTGCCGATGTGGACGTTGGCGCCGACGAACGTCCGGTCGCCGACGGTCGCGCCGGAGTCGATCCAGCTGCCCGCGCCGATGTAGGCGTCGAGCCCGACGCGGGCGTCGGCCTCCACGTAGGCGCTCGGCTCGACCCGGGCCGAGTCGGCCACGCGCGCCGACGGGGACACCAGTCCCTTGCCGTTCGCGTGCCGCCTGTACTTGATGATTGCGCCGGTCTCGTCCTCGAGCTCTTCGATCCTCCGTGCCATTTCATCCCCTCCTTCGAGATCGTCGCGAAACTATGCCAACTGACATAACCGTGGACGGAGGGAAAAGATTCCCTGATCGCCCCACGGAACGGGCACTGTACGCCTGCGATCCGGGGGCGACCAGGGGCAACGCTCGGAAGATGCTGAGCGCGCGCGGCCTAGTAGCTCAGGCCATGGCCGAAGCGGTAGAGCGGGTCGGCCGTGTCGAAGGGCACGTCCGGGCGGTTCGCGATCACGGCGGCCATCGACGAGGGCAGGTCCATCGGGAGCCGGCCCTGCGGCGCCGCCTCGCCGAACAGGACGTCCAGCAGGGCGGCGGAGCTCGCGCCGAAGTCGGCCGCGATCGCGCACACCTCGCCCGCGAACGGCGTCAGGATCGCCGGCCGGTCGAGGAACACCTCCAGCACGGTCGGCACGGCGCGGGCGATCGCGAGGACCTCGTCTATCGTCTCCTGCGGGAAGTCGAGCGAGCCGGCGTGGAAGAAGTTCTCGAACACGGTCGAGCGCTGCTCGTACGGGGCGTGCAGGCGCACGAGCGCGACGTCCGCCTCCTCCGGGGTGGCGACGACGGTCGCGTAGGCGGCGACGGCCTCCGGGTCGAAGCCGTGCACGAACACCTTCGCGCCGCGCGCGAGCGGGAGGACCGCCTCGTTCTTCAGCAGGGTGACCGACGCGCGCTGCGCCGCCTCCCCCGCCGCGACGAACGCGGCGTTGCCGACCACGGCAGCCGCGCGGGCCGGGTCGACCGTCGGCGCGTCGAACAGGCCGAGCCGGAACTTCTCGCGCAGCAGGCGACGCGCGGACACGTCGAGGCGCTCCTCCGGCAGCTCGCCGCTGCGGACCAGGTCGATCAGGAGGTCCGGGATGGCCTCCCCGCCGAACTGGTCGGCTCCGGCGTCCAAGACCTTCAGCATCCGCTCGCGCGTGCTCAGGTGCTCGACGCCCCAGGCGCGGGCGGGGAACGGCTGGCCGGCGATCTCGGCGTCCGACAGCAGTCCCCAGTCGGTGCAGACGATGCCGTCGAAGCCGTAGCGCTCGCGCAGCAGGCCGGTGACGACGGACTTGTTGAAGCCGAAGCCGACCTCCTCGTACTCGGTGCCGACCGGCATCCCGTAGTACGGCATGATCTGGCTCGTCCCGGCTTCGAACGCGGCCTCGAACGGCTTGAGGTGCGTCTCGAACTCGCCGCCCGGGTAGATCTGCTCGCGGCCGTACGGGAAGTGCGGGTCCTCGCCGTCCTTCTGCGGGCCGCCGCCCGGGAAGTGCTTGGTCATCGTCGCGACGGAGTCGGGCCGAGCTCGGCGCCCTGGAAGCCGCGGATGTAGGCGGCGCCGAGCCGCGAGGTGAGGTCGGGGTCCTCGCCGAAGGTGGCGACCTGGCGCGCCCAGCGCGGCTCGGTGGCGAGGTCGATCTGCGGGTGCAGGGCGACGCGGATGCCGACCGCGGTGTACTCCTGGCGGGCGATGTCGGCGAACTTTTCGACCAGCTCCTCGTCGCCGATCGCCGCGAGGCCGAGGGTCTCCGGCCACTGCGAGAACGGGCCGGCCATGATCGCGGCCCCCGGGTTGTCGCTGAACGAGTGCCGCGGGTCGGTGGAGAGCGTGACCGGGATGCCGAGCCGGGTGCCGGCGGCGACCTCCTGGATGCGGTTGTGCCACTCGGCCATCTCGGCGGCCGAGCTGGCGGCGCCGAAGACGTTGAAGTGCGACATGTGCCGGTCGCGGATCATCTCGGCGCTGTCGGCGATGCCGAACTGCGGGATCGGCCCGGCGACCGTGCCGCCCTCACCGATGGTGATCATGGTCTGGAAGAAGAGCCCGGCCTTCTCCTCGAGGGTCATCTGACCGAGCAGGTTCTCCACGCGTTCGTCGAGCGGAAGGCTCGCGTCGCGGAAGGCGGGGTCGACGGGGAGGGTGTCGTCGGCGATCGGGTCGGTGGTCGTGTCGGTCATTCGCACTCCTTCGGGCGTCACGGGTTGACGGTTCCGATCATAAACCGACTACCGCTTGGTTTTTGCCGTGAGTGTGCGAGAACGACGCGGACGCGCCGGACTGACGGTCGGCCCTACCCCTCCCCCGCCACCACCTCCAGCAGTGCCTCCCCGTAGGTCTCCTTCTTCTTCGCGCCGATGCCGCTGATGCCGTCGAGTTCGGCCAGCGATGTCGGGCGGGCGGCGGCGACCGCGCGGAGGGTGGCGTCGCCGAAGACGATGTAGGCCGGGACGCCCTGCGTCTTCGCCTCGCCCGCGCGCCACGCGCGCAGCGCCTCGAACAGGCCGGCGTCGGCCGGCGCGAGGTCGGCCGCGGCGACGGAACGGCCGCCGCGGGAGGAGCGCGCCGCCCGCTCGGGCTCGCGGCGCAGGACGACCTCCCTGCCCCCGGACAGCACCTCGGCGCTCGCGGGCGTCAGGGTGAGCACGCCGTACTCGCCCTCGGGCTTCAGCAGCTCCTGCGCGATGAGCTGGCGGACGACGCCGCGCCACTGGCTCTCGCCGAGGTCCTCCCCGATGCCCCAGGTGGACAGCCGGTCGTGGCCGTACTGCTCGACGCGCGGGGTGCGCTTGGCGCGGAGGATGTCGATGAGGTGGCCGGCGCCGAAGCGCTGGTTGCGCTCGCGCTGCAGGCGGACGACCGTGGAGAGGAGCTTCTGGGCGGGGACGGTGCCGTCCCAGGTCTCCGGCGGGGTGAGGCAGGTGTCGCAGTTGCCGCAGGGCGTCGCGCGCTGGCCGAAGTAGTTGAGCAGGTTCACCCGGCGGCACTGCACGGTCTCGCACAGCGCGAGCATGGCGTCCAGGTGCTGGGTGAGGCGGCGGCGGTGCGCGAGGTCGCCGGGCGACTCGTCGATCATGCGGCGCTGCTGAACGACGTCCTGCAGCCCGTACGCCAGCCAGGTGGTCGACGGGAGGCCGTCGCGGCCCGCGCGGCCGGTCTCTTGGTAGTAGCCCTCGACCGACTTGGGGAGGTCGATGTGGGCGACGAACCGCACGTCCGGCTTGTCGATGCCCATGCCGAAGGCGATGGTCGCGACGACGATCACGCCGTCCTCGCGCAGGAAGCGCGCCTGGGTGCGTGCCCGCGTCTGGGCGTCGAGACCCGCGTGATAGGGGAGGGCGGTGAGACCGCGGCCGGACAGGAATTCGGCCGTGCGCTCCACCGAGTTGCGGGAGAGCGCGTAGACGATGCCGGCCTCGCCCGGGTGCTCGCCGGTGATGAAGTCGAGGAGCTGCTTGCGGACCTCCACCTTCGGCACGATCCGGTACTGGATGTTGGGCCGGTCGAAGTCGGAGACGAAGTGCTCGGCGTCCTGCAGGCGCAGCCGCTCGGTGAGCTCGCGGTGGGTCGCCTCGGTCGCCGTCGCGGTGAGCGCGATGCGCGGCACGTCGGGCCAGCGGTCCGCCAGCTCGGAGAGGGCCAGGTAGTCCGGGCGGAAGTCGTGGCCCCACTGCGAGACGCAGTGCGCCTCGTCGATCGCGAACAGCGCGACGCGGCCGCGCTCCAGGAAGCGCTTGGTGGCCTCGCTCGACAGCCGCTCCGGGGCGACGTAGAGGATGTCGAGCTCGCCGGCGAGGTAGTCGCGCTCGACCGCGGCGCGCTGGCCGGCGTCCTGCGTGGAGTTGAGGAAGGCCGCGCGCACGCCGACGGCGGTGAGGGCGTCGACCTGGTCCTGCATGAGGGCGATGAGCGGGGAGACGACGACGCCGGTGCCCTCACGGACCAGCGATGGGATCTGGTAGCAGAGCGACTTGCCGCCGCCGGTCGGCATCAGCACGACGGCGTCGCCGCCCGCGACGACGCGGTCGATGATGGCGGCCTGCTGCCCGCGGAAGGAGTCGTAGCCGAACACCGTGCGCAGCGCCTCGGCGGGCGAGGCGAACCGGGGCGGGGTCGCCCGCGGGGTCCGCGGTGCGGCGGCGGACGGACCGTCCGAGGGAGCCGCCGACGGCCCATCGGGGAGCGGCACGTCCGCGTACGGATCCTCGCCGAAGTCCGGCAGCGGGGGCTCGACGTCGAACGGCGGCTCGTCGAAGGGCGGCGCCTCCCGGTCGTCGGGCTCCCACGTGTTCCAGCTCATCCCTCGATCGTAACGACCGCCGCCGACCGCGGAGCCCGGACCGGGAAACCGTGGAGAACATCCCCGGGCAGCGGCCTGTGGAGGACGCCGGCCTCCGCTACGATCGCCCCATGCGGACGCACAGCACGCCGGCCCCCGGCGCCCGGATGCTCCGCGTCGACCGCTCGGCCCTCGGCTGATGCCGGCCGCGATCCTCGGCCTGCTCAGCGCTCTCGTCTACGGCTCGGCCGACTTCGTCGGAGGTGTCGCCGCGCGCGCGATCGGGCCGCTGCGCACCACCGCGCTCGGCGCCGTCGGCGGCCTGGCCCTGCTGCTGCTGGCGCTGCCGTTCGTCGGCGGCGTGTGGTCCGCCTCGGCGGTCGGCTGGGGCGCGGTCTCCGGAGCGGTGGGCTCCCTCGCGGTCGCGCTGCTCTACGCGTGCCTCGCCATCGGCCCGATGAGCATCCTGTCCCCGCTGACCGCGCTCGTCTCGGCGCTCGTGCCGATGGTCTGGGGACTCGTCGGCGGCGACCGGTTCGCCCCCATCGGCTACGTCGCGCTCGGACTGGCGCTGGTCGCCGTCGTCCTGGTCGGCTTCGTGCCGGAGCGCGGGGCGGTCCGGCCCAGCGCGCGGGCGCTCGGGATGGCGGTCGCCGCCGGCGCGCTCATCGGCGTCTTCCTCATCCTCCTGGACCAGACGCCCGCCGACTCCGGGCTCGTCCCCCTGGTCGCGAACCGCACCGTCAACGCGGCGATCATGTGGACGATCGTCGGCGTCCTGGCGCTCCGCGGCGCGACCAGGCGGCTCCCCCGCCGGGGCGCCCTGCTCGCGCTCGGCTCCGGCCTCCTGGACGCCTCGGCCAACGTGCTCATCCTGCTCGGCCTGCGGGCGGGCGACCTCACGACGATGTCGGTGCTCGTGGCGCTGTATCCCGCGGGCACGATCGTGCTGGCGGCGGTCGTCCTCCGGGAGCGGATCGCCCCCGTGCAGTGGGTCGGGCTCGTCCTCGCGGTGGTCGCCGCCGCCCTCCTCGCCGTCGCCTGACGCCGGACCGCCCCGCGGACACCGGGTACTGTGGTACGCCGGACCACGGGAGGCCCCGATGAGCACACCACAGCACGACCCCGCCGACGATCTGGAGAACCGCCGCGAGCACCTGGGCGACCTCTCGCAGGCGGTGCAGGACTTCTCCAGCGAGCAGGAGGGCTACCACAAGGCACTGTCGTCGCGGCAGCTCCAGATGATCGCCATCGGCGGCGCGATCGGCACCGGCCTCTTCCTCGGCGCGGGCGGCCGGCTCCAGCAGGGCGGCCCGCTCCTCGTGCTCGTCTACGCCGTCTGCGGGTTCTTCGCCTTCCTGGTGCTGCGCGCGCTCGGCGAGCTCGTGCTGCACCGGCCGTCGTCGGGGTCCTTCGTCTCGTATGCGCGCGAGTTCTACGGCGAGAAGATGGCCTACGTCGCCGGCTGGATGTACTTCCTCAACTGGGCGATGACCGCGATCGTGGACTCCACCGCGGTCGCGCTCTACGTGAAGTACTGGCAGCTGTTCTCCTCGGTCCCGCAGTGGCTGCTCGCGCTGATCGCGCTGGTGGTGGTCGTGAGCCTCAACCTGATCTCGGTGAAGGTGTTCGGCGAGATGGAGTTCTGGTTCGCGATCATCAAGGTGGGCGCCCTGGTGGCGTTCCTCGTCGTCGGCATCGTCGTGCTCTCGGCCGGCTGGCCGACCGATCAGGGTCCGACCGGGCTCGCGATGCTCGCGCAGAACGGCTGGCTGCTCCCGCACGGCGTCGCCACGATCGGGATGGCGATCGTGCTCGTGCAGGGCGTGGTCTTCGCCTACGCGGGCGTCGAGCTGGTCGGTATCGCGGCCGGCGAGACCGAGAACCCGGAGAAGATCATGCCGCGTGCGATCAACAGCGTGGTGTTCCGCATCGCGGTGTTCTACTGCGGTTCGGTGCTGCTGCTCGCGCTGCTGCTCCCGGCGAGCGTCTACAGCGGGAGCGAGAGCCCGTTCGTCACCTTCTTCAGCCACCTCGGCGGCCCGCAGCTCAGCGCAATCGTCGGCTCGGTGATGAACTTCGTCGTGCTCACCGCGGCGCTCTCCAGCCTCAATGCCGGCATGTACTCGACCGGCCGCATCCTGCACTCGATGGCGCAGACCGGCGCGGCCCCGGCTTTCACCGCCCGGATGAACGCGCGCGGCGTGCCGTACGGCGGCATCCTCCTGACCGCGTGCATCGGCGTCCTCGGCGTCTTCCTCAACCTGATCGTGCCCGCGGAGGCGTTCAACATCGTGCTGAACGTGGCCTCCCTCGGCATCGTCACGAGCTGGGCGATGATCATCCTCTGCCAGATGCAGCTGCGCCGCTGGGCGCTGCAGGGCAAGCTGGCGCGGCCGTCGTTCCGGCTGTTCGGGGCGCCGTTCACCGCGTATCTGACGCTCGCGTTCCTGGCGACCGTGATCGTGCTGATGGCGTTCGACTACCCGACGGGCACCTACACGGTCGCCTCGCTGGTCATCATCATCCCCCTGCTCATCCTCGGCTGGTACGCCCAGCGCTCCCGCATCCTGGCCATCGCCCAATCCCGCGAAGGCTACACCGGCGCCCACCCCGTCATCGCCGCCCGCCGCCCCCGCCAACCGCGCAACGAGAGGTGAGTAATCGCGGAAATCCGGGCCGGGATTTCCGCGATTGCTCACGTCTCGACGGCGGGGTGGGTTTGGGCGGCCTGCTCGAGGGCGGGGAGGGCCGCCTGGACGGCCGCCAGGTCCTCGGGGGACAGTTCGGCGAGGATCGCGGCCACGGCGCGCGCGCGGTCCGAGCGGGCCGCGAGCAGCAGGTCGTTGCCGGCCTGCGTGCCGGAGACGAAGAACGAGCGGCCGTCCGCCGGGTCGGGGCTGCGCTCGACGAGTCCTCGCGCCTCCAGGTCGGAGACCACGCGGGTGATCGTCGGCGCCGCCACGATCTCGATCGCGGCGATCTCGCTCGGCCGCAGCGGCCCGCGGCGCACGATCGTGGAGAGCGCCGAGAGCTGGCCGTGGCTGAGGCCTCCCGTTGCCGAGCGGATGCGGCGGTTCAGCCGCCCGACGGCCAGGGCCAGGCGGCCGGGGACATCGTCGTCACCGGTCGTCGGCCGTCCGGAATGGTCACGCTCGCCCTGCACCGACTTCCTCGCCTTCCACAAGGGCCGGCCGCGCGGCTGCGACGGCCTCCTCATGAACATACTTCGATCCGCCGAGGAACGAGGCGATCGCGCCGATGATCGACATGACCGCGGCGGCGATGAACACCACCACCAGGCCGTCGTGGAACGGTCCGGAGATGAGCTGCGGGAAGAACTCCTTGCCCGTCAGCGTCGCCGCGTCCACGTGCGGGGACTGCAGCAGGCCGGTCGGCCCGAGCAGGCTCGCGATCGGGTTGTAGCCGAGGAACGCCGCGAACAGGCTGCCGACCGGCGGGGTCGCGCCGATCTGCGCCGCCACGTTCTGCGGCACGCCGTGCGAGGTGAGCCCGGTGGTCAGCGCCGTCGGCAGCGCGACCGAGAGGCCCGCGATCATCAGCGAGAAGAAGATGCCGATGGAGAGCGAGCTTCCCGCGTTGAGGGCGACGCCCGCCATCCCGGAGGCCGAGCCGCGCTCGTTCGCCGGCACGCTGTTCATGATCGCCGTGCGGTTCGGCGACGAGAACAGGCCGGAGCCGATGCCGTTCAGGCCGGTCAGCAGTGCGAACTGCCAGTACTCGAAGTTCACCGGGATGAGCAGCAGGCCGACGAAGGTCGCCGCGACCAGCACGAGTCCGACGGTCGCGAACGCCCGCGACCCGAACCGGTCGGACAGCGCGCCGGAGATCGGCCCGGCGATGAGGAAGCCGATGGTGATCGGGAGCATGTAGATGCCGGCCCAGAGCGGCGTGGACTCGTAGCTGTAGCCGTGCAGCGGCAGCCAGATCCCCTGCAGCCAGATGATGAGCATGAACTGGAGACCGCCTCGCCCGATCGCCGCGAGGAAGCCCGCGAAGATGCCCGACGAGAACGCGCGGATCTTGAATAGCCGCATGTCGAACATCGGCGACGGCACCTTCAGTTCGATGACCACGAACGCGATCAGCAGCAGGATGCCGCCGATGATCGCGCCGAGCACCCACGGGTTGCCCCAGCCCTGCGAGCTGCCGCCGTACGGCTGGATGCCGTAGGTGATGCCGGTGAGGAGGGCGATCAGGCCGATCGCGAAGGTGACGTTGCCGAGCCAGTCGATCCTGCCGGGGTTCTTCTGGCCGACCTCGTGCAGCGACTTGTACGACCAGATGGTGCCGATGATCCCGAACGGGACGGACACGAAGAACACCGCGCGCCAGTCGATCTCGGCGAGCACGCCGCCGAGGATGAGGCCGATGAAGGAGCCGGCGATCGCGGCGACCTGGTTGAGGCCGAGTGCGAACCCGCGCTTGTTGGCCGGGAACGCGTCGGTCAGGATCGCGGTCGAGTTGGCGAACAGCATGGCGCCGCCGACGCCCTGGACGAACCGCCACGCGATCAGCCACATGGCGCCGGGTCCGCCCGAGAACGGGTCGAGGCAGAGCGCGATGGCCGCGACCGTGAAGATCACGAAGCCGAGGTTGTAGATCCGCACCCGGCCGTACTGGTCGCCCATGCGCCCGAACATCACGACGAGGACGGCGGTGACGAGCATGTAGCCCATCAGCATCCAGAGCAGGTACGAGACGTTGCCCGGCTCGAGCGGGTTCAGCTTGACGCCGGTGAAGATGGCGGGCAGCGAGATGATGACGATCGAGGAGTTGATCGTCGCCATGAGCATGCCGAGGGTGGTGTTGGAGAGCGCCACCCAGCGATAGTGCGGGTGATCCTTGCTGAAGATGCCGGTGCGGGCCAAGAGAGTCCTTCGTGCGTTTCGTGTCGTGTGTCGTGGGTCGCCGGCCCAGGCGGAGGGTGCACGCCGGGACGGGAAGCGCGTCGGCGCGCTGATGATTTATATGCGTTAACTATATATCCGGGTGGGTTGTTCCCGGAAGCGATAGCCCGAGCCGCTCGGCGATCGCGTGAACGCGTGCCTCCAGCGTGCTCTCCGACCTGCAGGGCTCAGAACTGCGAGCACTTTGCGCCGTCAGGAGACCATCAGTCCGCAGGGAGCGTGAAACCCGCGCCCGCGGCGGCGCAGTTCTGCCGCACCTCGTCGACAGCCCTGTTTGCATCGTTGCTTTCCGAGGGGGTGACGGTCGAGTCGTGATCGAGGTTGATCCGCTTTCCGACACGCGCGATGAGTGCCATGTCCCGCGCGATGGTCTCCCATCTCGCGTCCTCAGAAGCCGCTTGCCGCGCGATGGAAGCAGCCCTCTCCTGGTTCAGGAGCTTCGCCGCGACCTTCTGCTCGAAGGTCTTCCCGAACAGAATGCAGGCCCGTTGCCCGAGGCTCGCCGTCTCGTCGGGCGCCGGCGCCGTAGGGATCGCACTGGCAGGACCCGTCCGATGGGAACCCGCGGGACTCGGGGCCGGGGTACCCGCGGTGGCGCCCCCGAGATCTGGCGCGCAGCCCGTAAGGACGAGCACGCCAGCCACAAGAGCGGCAAACGGCAGCATCAGCACGGTCGGGTCGGGTCGCTTCATGGGTCGCGTACCTCATCCAGTCATGTCGTGATCACAGCGGAGCCGTCTCGGCGCGGCTGAAACTACAATATGCTATTTGTGTGAATCACCTGAGCATCAACGGTACCGTGACGCGGCGAAAGGCCTTCTGGGCCCGATTCGTTCTAGTGATGGGGGTTGTGGTCGCGGTGTGCAGCGGCGCTCTCACCACCTCCGCCCCAGCCGAGGCTGCCTGCGATATCGCGTGCGCGACCAGCAACCTTCCGAACACGCCCCAGGCCGCCGCCCGGGAACTCATGACGTACGCGTCCACAGGACAGCTGACGCAAGCCACGATCGTGCACGGGTCGATCATCAGCGACGAGATCGCGCCGCTCGCCAACAACACCCTCACCAACGCAAGCTGTCGCGTCGACAAGCGAACGATGCAGACCCTGATCGCGATCATCAGATTCACCGGAAGCGTACGGGTGACCGACCTCAACCGGCACTGTGCGAACGACGGCCAATACACATGCCCATCGTCTTCTCCGCACTGCGTGCTGAGCCTCGACAGCGACGGGCTCATGTCGTCGACGGCCATGGATATCGACGCGACGGGGCACGGCAAAGTCGACGGATACAACAACACCGCGACATCGAATCTTCGCAACCTCATGAAGGCCCTGGTGCCGCGTGTCAACGCCGCAGGCTTCTCACCTTCCGGCGCCAACATGGGCCAGAACAACTGCAGCACCGTCAATCTGGACTCGCCCTACTTCAATGCGTTCAACGACAGCTGCAACCATCAGCACGCCGATTTCCGCGGAAACAGCCGGAGTCTCAACGTCCCGACAAGCGAGAGCTCCCCGTCGGTTGTGAATGTGCGTGCTGGTGGGTCGGTGTGGGGCAAGTCGGGGTTGAACACCGACTGGGTCCAGCTGACCGATGACGGCGAATACGTCGCTGTCGCCACCTCGCCCGGCTCCGGTCATCCGCTCTTCGGTGCCCTCTCGGCCACCGGGGCACTGAAGGCCAAGACCGGCCTGAACGGGACCTGGATGAACCTCTGGCCATCGGGAGTGCGCTCGTTCGCAATGGACAGCTACTCCGACAACGGCGTCCTGGTCGCCGCCGTCATGGAGGACGGAACCCTGAAAGCGAAAGAAGGACTCAACACCGACTGGGTCCCCCTCGAACACAACGTCCAACAGGTCGCCGTCGCGATCGACCCGGTCAACGGACCACACATCATCGCCCTCTTCAACGACGGAACCGTCCGCGTCAAAACCAACCTCCGCACCGACTGGGTCACCGCCTTCTTCCCCACCCCCGCCGCCGCGGTCACGGTCGCCAGCGACACCGCCCACGGCCCGACCTTCGCCGTCATCAACACCGCAGGCACCGCGTTCGCCAAAACCGGAATCAACGAACGATGGATCAACATCGAGGACGCCGTGACCCAGCTCGCCGTCACCTCCGACACCGCCAACGGACCCTCCCTCGCCGTGCTCCGCACCGGAGGCGAACTCAAAGCCAAAACCGGAATCAACACCAACTGGATCCAACTCGACACCGCAATCACCAGCATGGGACTCGCCAACGGCCAAACCGTCCTCGCCAACAAAGCAGGAACCCTCCGAGCCAAAACCGGCTACAACACCAACTGGTTCACCCTCGACACCACCACAAAAACCGCAAGCGTGGGGAGGTAGGACCGGAGAGAACGTCCCGGAAGTCGGTGCCGATATCCCGACGAGCCCGGGGCGCGCGGACGGCACATCGCGGCGGCGCCGAGGTCCAGCACTCCCGCGTCATCGGTTGACAGCCGCCACCCCGCCTGGCTTAGATGAGCCACTGAGCGAGCCCAGAGGAGGAACCGTGTCGAAAGCGAGGCTCGAGGCGTTCAGCGACGGGGTGCTCGCCGTCGCGATCACCCTCCTGGTGCTCGACCTCCACCTCGCACCGGGAAACGGAACGAGCCTGCTGGCCCAGGTGGCGGCCGCCTGGCCGTCGTTCGCCGCGTACGTCGTCAGCTTCCTCGTGATCGGGGTCATCTGGGTCAACCACCACTCCGTCCTGCGGCTCGTGGTCACCGTCGACCGGCTCCTCTTGTTCTGGAACCTCATCCTGCTGATGTTCGTCACCGCGATCCCCTTCACCACGGCCACGCTGTCGGCGGCGCTCGCGGACGGCAGCGCCGCGGACGTGCGTGTGGCGGCGGTGCTGTACGGCGGCGTGTCGACCGGGTTCGCGGTCGCCTTCACGCTGCTCTTCGGCCGGGTCACGCTCATCGAGGTGCGCGAGGGCCGGCTCGATCCGCGCGAGCGCAGGGGGGCGCTTCGTCGGTTCGGGGCGGGTACGGTGTTCTACCCGCTGCTGACGATCATCGGCATCGTCTACGCCCCGGCGATGCTGGTCGGGTTCACCGCGCTGAGCGTGTACTACCTCTTCAATCAGACCGGCGCAGCGGAGGCTTAGCGCACGGGCGTCACGCGCTCCAGAGCGCCGGCACCAGCACCCACAGCACCTCGGCGCCGTCATCGCTGAGCACACGCCAGCTGTGCGGCTCGTGGCCGCTGAAGGTGAGGCTGTCGCCCGGGCCGAGCCGCCACTCGCGGTCGGAGAAGCGGACCTCGATCTCGCCGCGGAGGACGTGCAGTACGTCCACGTCCGCCGCCACCGCGTAGAGCTCCTCGCCGCCGTGGCCGCCGGACTGGATGACCGAGCGGATCACCTGCACGCGCGACTCGGAACGCGGCGACAGCAGCCGCTCCTCGGTGTCGACGCCGCCGAGGTTGACCTTCGCGCCGGTGCCGGCCGGGACCAGCTGCACCTCCGGCTCCTCGAACAGCGAGCCGACCGGGATGGAGAGCACGTCGCACAGGCTGATCAGCGAGCTCACGCTCGGGGAGGTCATGTCGCGCTCGACCCGCGACAGGAACCCCTTGGTCAGGCCGGTGATCCGCGCCACCTCGTCGATCGTCAGCTGCTGCGCCCGCCGCGCCGCGCGCAGCCGGGGGCCGATCGCCACGCGGCGGTCGGCGGGTTCGAGGGGCATCGGGCGCATGGGTCCACGGTAGCCGTTCCGCCCGCCCGCGCTCTCGAATCCCGCGAGCGCGTTGACGGAGGACGGATCGCGTTGTAGCCTCTCATGCAACAAAGGTTCCATAACAGGCAACCCGAATCGCACCAGCACCACCCGTCAGTACCGCACCAAGGAGGTTGCATGCCGCAGAACGTCGGCCCCATCGACTCGTCGCGCACACCCCGCTACGCCGGCCGGGACGGCTTCGCCCGGCTCCCGCGGCTCGACCAGGTGGGCCGCGCCGACATCGTCGTAGCGGGCGTCCCGTTCGACACCGGCGTCTCCTACCGGCCGGGCGCGCGCTTCGGCCCGAACCACATCCGCGAGGCCTCCCGCCTGCTGCGCCCCTACAACCCGGCGCTCGACGTCTCCCCGTTCGAGCTCACCCAGGTGGCCGACGCCGGCGACATCGCGGTCAACCCGTTCGACATCGCGGAGGCGATCGAGACCGTCCAGTCGGCGGCGTACGACCTGACCGCCGACGGGACGCGCCTCGTCACTCTCGGCGGCGACCACACCATCTCGCTCCCGCTGCTCCGCGCCGCCGCCGAGCGCCACGGGCCGGTCGCGCTGCTGCACTTCGACGCGCACCTGGACACCTGGGACACCTACTTCGGCGCGGAGTTCACGCACGGCACGCCCTTCCGCCGCGCGTTCGAGGAGGGCATCCTCGACACCGAGGCGCTCAGCCACGTCGGCACCCGCGGCCCGCTCTACGGCAAGAAGGACCTCGACGACGACCACCGCTTCGGCTTCGGCATCGTCACCAGCGCCGACGTCTACCGGCAGGGCGTGGACGAGGTCGTCGCCAAGCTCCGCGACCGGATCGGCGACCGCCCCCTCTACATCTCCATCGACGTGGACGTCATGGACCCGGCCCACGCTCCGGGCACCGGCACCCCGGAGGCCGGCGGCGTCACCAGCCGGGAGCTGCTGGAGATCATCCGCGGCTTCGTGGGTCTCAACCTGATCGGCGCAGACGTCGTGGAGGTCGCGCCCGCCTACGACCACGCCGAGCTCACCGGCGTGGCCGCCTCCCACCTCGCCTACGACCTGGTGTCGCTGCTCGCGCTGCGGCACAGGGAGACCTCGGCCGGGCAGCCGGCCGACGCCTCCGCCCTCTCCCGCTGAGAACACCCCCACCCGATTCCGCCACCCGCCCCCGAAGGGAACCCGCATGTCCGACGACGACGTCACCGCTGCCCTCAACCCGCGCCCCAGGATCACGGAAGTGGAGGCCCACGGGATCGACACGATCCCGGACGCCGACCGCACCTCGAACTGGCTCGACCTGGCCCGCATCCAGTTCGGCGGTGTGAACACGTTCGCCACCATCCTGCTCGGCACCTTCCCCATCGCCCTCGGGCTGTCGTTCTGGCAGGCCGTGGCCGCCACGGTGCTCGGCGTCGCCGTCGGCATCGCGTTCCTGGCGCCGATGGCACTGTTCGGCCCGAAGACCGGCACCAACAACGCCGTCTCCTCCGGCGCGCTGTTCGGCGTCCGCGGCCGGATCGTCGGCTCTTTCCTGTCGCTGCTCACCGCGATCGCGTTCTACTCGATCTCCGTGTGGGTGTCCGGCGACGCGATCGTCGGCGCGCTGACCCGGCTCGCCGGGGTGCCCGACTCGGTCGGGCTGCGGCTGGGGATCTACGCGGTCATCGGCCTGATCGTGATCGTCGTGGTGATCTACGGCTTCCAGTTCATGCTGCTGGTCAACAAGATCGCCGTCTTCGCCAACACGGCGCTGATCCTGCTCGCCATCGTGGCCTACTCCGGCGTCTTCAACGCCGGCTACGACCCCGGACCCAAGGCGCTCGCGATCGGCGGGGCGTTCTGGCCGACCTTCATCGCCGCGGCGCTCATCGTGATGGCCAACCCGATCTCTTTCGGCGCGTTCCTCGGCGACTGGTCCCGCTACATCCCGCGGGCGACCAAGCCGCGCAAGCTGATCGGCGCGACCATCCTCGGCCAGGGCCTCGGACTCATCCCGCTGCTGTTCGGCGTCGCCACCGCGACCCTCGTCTTCGGCAAGTCGGACTACGTCGTCTCGCTCATCCACGTCTCGCCGCTCTGGTACGCGCTGCTGCTGCTCGTGGTGGCCTTCATCGGCGGTCTGTCGACCGGCACGACGTCGCTCTACGGCACCGGGCTGGACTTCTCGTCGGTCGTGCCGCGGTTCAGCCGGGTGCAGGCGACGATCTTCATCGGGACCATCGCATTCCTCTTCATCCTGGTCGGCCGTCTGGTGTTCGACCTGCTCGGGACCGTGAACGCCTTCGTCGGCGCGATCGTGGTCACGACGACGCCGTGGATGGTCATCATGACCATCGGCTACGTCGTGCGCCGCGGCTTCTACGACCCGTCGGACCTGCAGGTGTTCAACCGCGGCGAGACCGGCGGCCGGTACTGGTTCGCCGCCGGCGTGAACTGGCGCGGGATGACGGCGTGGATCGTCGCCGCTGTGGTGGGCCTGCTGTTCGCGAACTACCCGCCGATCATCGTCGGACCGTTCAGCGACCTCGCCGGCGGCATCGACCTGAGCCTGCTGTCGAGCGTCGTCGTAGCCGGCGTCCTCTACGGCGTGCTGCTGGCGATCTTCCCGGAGCCGCGGTACGTGTTCGGGCCGGACGGCCCCCGCGGGGTGCGCTCCGCGGACGCGACCGTGCCGCCCATCCACCTGGACGAGCGCTCGGCGGCCGCCCGCGCCCACGCGTCGCGGCGGGCGAAGGCCCAGCTGCTGGAGTCCCGCACCATCGAGGCGCCGGAGGCCGGGGCATGAGCGAGCAGGACGTCCTCGCCGCCGTCGACCGCATCATCGACGACTTCGGCCGCCACCGCCGCGACGCCTACTTCGCGGGCTTCGCCGACGACGCCACCTTCGTCCTGCACACGCACCCGGTCCGCCTGGAGTCGCGCGCCGAATACGAGGCGGCGTGGGACGACTGGGAGCGCGACGGCTTCCGCGTGCTCGGCTGCCGCTCGACCGGGCGCCGCGTGCAGTTCGCGGGCGACGACGTCGCGATCTTCACGCACGACGTCGAGACCGAACTCGCCGACGGCGACGGCAGCACGACCGTGCGGGAACGCGAGACCATCGTCATGCAGCGCCGCGACGGCGCCTGGATCTGCGTGCACGAGCACCTGTCCCCGCGGGAGGAGGCCTAGATGCGGGTGGTCGACCTGAGCCATCCCCTCCGCGGCGGGATGACGGTCTTCCCCGGCGACCCGGAGGTCCGCGTGGAACCGGCCGTGACGATCGCGGAGGCCGGAGTGAGCGTGCTGAGCCTGGAGCTGGGCAGCCACACCGGCACACACGTGGACGCGCCGTCGCACACCGTCGAGGGCGGGGCGACGATCGACGCCGTCGATCTCGGCCGGCTGATCGGGCCGGCGCTCGTGGTGGACGTGAACGGCCTCCCGCCGCGGACGCGGATCCGGGCGGAGGACGTGCGCGACGCTCTCCGGGAGGTCGAGCCGGGGACCATCGTGCTGTTCCGCACGGGCTGGTCGGCGCTGTTCGACGAGCCGGGATACCTCGACCACCCGTTCCTGGACGCCGGGGTCGCCTCGGCGCTGCTCGATGCGGGCGTCACCGTGGTCGGCGTCGACGCGCTCAACCCGGACGAGACGCCACGCGACGACCCGGCCCCGAGCCTCCCGTTCCACGACGTCTTCCTCGGCGCGGGCGGGCTCATCATCGAGAACCTGACCGGGCTCGACCGGATCACGGCGAGCGCGCCGCAGTTCGTGGGGCTGCCGCTGCCGATCGCGGGCAGAGACGGGGCGCCGCTGCGGGCGGTGGTGGTGGAGGACGACGCGGAGTAACAGAGGAGCGGGAGCGCACCTACCGCCCACGGCCGAGCATGAGCCACGAGCTGCGGTCCGGGCGCCGGGACCCGAGGATCGCCGCCCCGAGGGCGCCGCCGAGGTCGCCGAGCTCCGACACCCGCACCGGCGGCGTCGCGGAGTACGTCGCGACCTCGCCCAGCCGCGCGAGGAGCGCGGGAGCGTACGCGGCGAAGTAGGAAGCCGCGCTGCCACCGAGCACGACGCCCGCTGAGCGGTGCACGGTGAGCAGATCCAGGAGGCCGTCGGCGATCCCGCTGCCGTAGTCGTCGAACAGCGCCGCAGCGGCCGCGTCTCCGTCGAGAGCGCGGTCGAACACCGTCCGGATGTCCTGCGGGCCTCCGCTCGGCCGGGCGAGCAGCGCGCTCGCCGAGCGCTGCAACGCCGTGCGCGACCCGACCTGCTCGAAGCACGCGCTCCGGCCGCAGTAACAGGGCGCCGTCCGGCCGGACAGGCTGAGGTGACCGGCTTCCGGGTGGACACCGTCGGCGCCGCGGACCGGTCCGCCTTCCACCAGCGCGGCCACGCCGACGCCGGTGCCGAGGGTCAGCATGAGCACGCTCCGGAACGGCCGGCCGGCGCCCGCGACCGCCTCCCCGATGGCGGCCGTCACAGCGTCGTTGTCGACTGCGACGGGCGCGCCGAAGGCGGCGGCGAGCGCCCCGGCGAGGTCGACGCCCGTGAAGGCGGGGAGGGTGTCGTCGTTCCGGATGACGCCGTCCGCGTCGATCGGCCCGCTCGCGCCGATCCCGATCGAGCGGACGTTCGCCTCTCCGGCGAGCGAGGCGACCCGCTCCACCAGGAAGTCGACCGCGGCGTCCGCGGGGACCGCGCCGGGCGTCGGGACGACCAGCTGCGCGACGGTGTCGCCGTAGCCGTCGAGAGCGACCAGCCTGGTCCCGGTACCGCCGAGGTCCACCCCGATCGCGATATCGGATCCGCGCCCTGACGCGTCCACGCTCGCGGCTTCCGCGCTCACGTCCTCGCTCACAGCGTCGTCGTCACCTTGCTGCCGAACGCGAACGCGCCGGGCACGACACCGTTCGTGCGCGCCAGGTCGACGGCGACGAGCTCGGCCACGACTGCTCCCGTCGCGAGGCGGGCCAGCGACGGCCCGTCAGGCGTTCGGACGATCGTCGCACCGTCGACACGGAGGTCGCCGACGACGACCACGTGCGCGCCGCTGTCCACGAGGTCGGCGGCCAGCCGGGCGGTGCTCTCGTCGGCGTCGGCCTCGTAGGCGCCGTACAGGAACGCCGTCATCCCGGGTCCGGCGAGCTCGAACGGTCCGTGCCGGAACTGGCCACCGACGTAGGCCTCGATGGCGACCTTCGACGACTCCTTCGTGATAAGCCCGGCGAGTAGGGCGGTCGCGGCGTCGTCGCGCTTGGCGACGGCCGCCAGCCGTGGGCGCGCGGGCTCCAGCACGCGGGCTGCGAGGCCGGCGTCTATTTCGCGCCCGAGCTGGGCCTCGACGGCGTCGGCCGCCGCGGCGATCTCACCCTCCACGGTTGCCGGCTCCTCGCCGGCGAGCACGGCGGCGAGGCGGCGGTGCACGGCCAGGGTGTTGAGGTAGCTCTTCGTGCTCACCGTCGCCTCGTCCCCGCTGAGGAGCGGAAGGTAAACGTCGGACTGGAGCGCGAGCGGGCTGGCGGCGTCAGCGGCGATCCCGACCACGGCGCCGGTACGGAGCCGACCGGAGTCCAGCCGGTCGAGCAGCTCGACCACCTCACCGCTGGCGCCGGACTGCGAGGTCGCGACGAGCAGCGTGCCGGGCGTCAGGAGCCCCGGCGCGTCGAGCAGCTCCCCGGCGTCGACGCGCCAGGCGTCGTGGCCGGCGCTGACCGCGCTGCGCCAGGTCGGGATGCTCGCGAAGTGCGAGCTGCCCATGCCGGTGAACACGATCCGGTCCCAGCGGCGTCCGCCGAGGGCGGCGAGCTCCGGCGCCGGGCCCGCCGTCACGAGTCGGCGCAGGGCGGCGGGCTGCTCCAGGATGTCCTCTTCGAAGGGGGTGAGCGTCGTCATGATCGGTCTCCTCAGCGCGCGTCCGCGGTCGTGCCCGCGGCGTCGAGGACGCGCGCGCCGAGCAGGCGGTTCGCGACGTTCACCCCGATCATCGCGGTCGGCAGGTTGATGTTGCCCCGGGTGATCGTCGGCATGATCGACGCGTCCGCGACGTAGAGCCCGGTCACCCCGTGCACAGCACCGTCGTTGTCGACCACCGCGAGCGGGTCGGTGGACGGCCCCATCTTGCAGGTGCCCGCCGGATGGCAGTAATTGACGATGTCGTCCAGCGGGTCGGCCTTCCCGACGCGCTCGCCGAGCACCTCGGCCAGCCCCGGCTGCGACACCATCGACTCGAGCAGGTCCAGCGCCTCGCGCAGGACGGTGCGGTCGTGGCCGTCGGGATCCGTCCCGTAACGGTGGTCGATCACCGGTTCGGTGACATCGAGGCCGAGGCCGAGCGTGACGCTGCCCTCGGAGCGGGCGCGCATCGCCCCGCCGTAAAGGGTGATCGGCGGCAGCCCGGGGTGGCCACTGTTGGCGCCGGCGACCATGAACACGTGGATGTCGTAGGGGCCGTCGTCGCAGACGCTGGAGCGGGCGCGGCCGACAGTCTGCTCATCCGGGTTCCAGTCCAGCGCGGCGAGCTCGTCGACAAGGCCGGGGCGGCCGGCGAAGTCGAGTTGCACGCACTCATGATCGAGCAGGTGCTTGCCGACGCCGGGCACGTCGGCGACCACCGGTATGCCGAGCGCCGTCAGCTCGGCCGCTGGACCGACGCCCGAGCGCAGCAGAATCGCGGGCGAGTGGTAGGCGCCGGCGGCGAGCACGACCCGCCCCGCGTCGATGTGGGCGACGCCGGACGCGTGCGTGACGAACGCTCCGGTGACCCGCGTGCCGTCGAAGCTGAGTCCGGTGACGGCCACGCCTCCCGCGATGGTCAGGTTGGGGCGGTCGCGCACCGGGTCCAGGAAGGCGAAGGCACTGTTCCAGCGCACGCCGTCCGAGATGTTGACCGGCATCGGGCCGATCCCCTCCGCGGCCTCCAGGTCGTCCAGGTCGTCGGCGAACGGAAGGCCCGCCGCCACCCCCGCCTCCACGAATGCGCGCTGCGGCGGCGTGAGCTCCGGCATCGTGTAGCGGCGGACGCGGAAGCGCTCCCGGACCGCGTCGAGCAGCGGAGCGACCTCGTCGGCCGACCAGCCCGGGTTGCCGAGCCCGGCCCACTCGTCGTACTCGAACCGCGCCCCGACCGAGGCGGTGCAGCCGTTGTGCGCCGAGCAGCCGCCGATGATCCGGGCACGCGGAAGATCGAGCGCCCCCTCGCCGGACGACCGGGCGGTCCGGAGGTCGTAGTCGTGCGACAGCGGGATCGAGCGCGCGTCGAGCATGTCGGCCGGCCATGCGCTCCGGTCGAACGCCCCGTAGTCGGGGCCGGCCTCCACCAGGAGGACGGTCTCGTCGCTGTGCGCGGCGAGGGTCCCCGCGAACGCGGCGCCCCCGGTGCCGCCGCCGATGACGAGGGTATCGACGCGGGTGGGAAGGGATGGTGTGGTGTTCATGGTGTTCCTTGGGTCAGGCGATCAGCAGCTCGGTGCCGGACACCGAGAAGTCGCGCTTCTGTTCTGAGCTGATCGCCGCGTCGGTGACGACGGCGGCGACCTGGTCGAGGCCGCAGATGCGGGCGAACGCCTCGCGGCCGAACTTGGAGGAGTCGACGGCGGCGATGGTCCGTCGTGACGCGGCGAGGCTGGCGCGCTTGATCGCGGCGTCCTCGAGATTCCACTCGGTGAACCCGGCGGCGGCGTCGACGGCGGAGGCCGTCATCACGTAGAGGTCGTAGCGGAAGTTCTGCAGCGCACGTTCCGCCTCGGAGCCGACAATGCTCGACTCGCCCGTCCGGATGAGCCCGCCCGGGATCATGACGCGGGTGGCGGACTCCGCGGAGAGAATGTCGGCGACGCGGAGGTTCAGGGCGCACACCGTGATGTTCCTGCCCACGAGCTCCTCCGCGATGGCCAGGCCGGTCGTCCCGCCGTCGAGGATGACGGTCTGGCCGTCGAGCACCTGCTTGGCGACGGCGATGGCGATCTGCCGCTTCGCCTCGCTGTTGGTGCGCGAGCGCAGACCGAACGGCGGCTCGAAGCTCCCGCTCGCCGCAGGCGCGGCCCCGCCGTGGGTGCGGACGACGACGCCGGCGGCGGCGAGCTGGTTGAGGTCGCGGCGGATGGTCATCTCCGACACGTCGAACCGGGCGCTGAGCTCCGCGATCGTGGCCTCGCCGCGGCGGGCGAGCTGCTCGAGGATCTGCTGCTGGCGGGTTTCGGCGTTCATCGTGGTCTCCTGAGGCTCTGGTGGTGCGGTCCGGGATCAGTCAACCTCAGGCAACTCCCCTGCGCGTGCCATCCAGGCCCGATTCCCCGGACGCAGGTTGCGGCCGATCAGGACGGCAAGGCCGATGACCACGTAGAGGACGGCGATGAACGGTGCCAGCAGCACCGGGAAGTCCGGGAGCGGAACGATGCTGTAGTAGGCGATCAGCAGTAGCGCGACCGTGGACACGATCGGCGCGACCACGTACGCCCAGACGCTGAACTCGTCGGGGTGGTGCCGCCGGAAGAAGAGGAACGCGGCGACGTTCATCAGGATGAAGATCGGGATGTAGACGAAGGTCCCCGCGGTCCCGAGCAGGTTGAAGAGGTTGTACGGGCCGAGCGGGAGACCGACGGCGAGGCAGACCACCACCGCGACGATCGACTGCACGTAGACCGCGACGACCGGCGTGCGGTGCTTCCGCTGAACGGTCGCGAGCACGGACGGGAGGGCACCGGTGCGGGCGATCCCGAAGATCGTGCGGGTCGCGCTGGTGGTGCAGGCGATGCAGACGCCGAGGCCGGAGTTGACGAGTGCGATCAGGATGATGATCGAAGCGCCGTCGAACAGGCGGTCAGCGAGCACGAACGCCGGAGCGGTGGGCGACGACGCGAGCTTGCCGAGGTCGCTGGTGCCCCAGCCGATCTGCAGGCCCCAGGCGGTGACGACGTAGAAGATGCCGATGAGGGTGAGCGAGCCGATGATCGCCTTGGGCACGATCCGCTTCGGGTCGCGCGACTCCTCGCCGACGGCGGCGGCGCTCTCGAAGCCGGTGAACGCGAAGATCGAGAGGACGATCGCGAGGAAGAAGCCGGAGCCGTCGGTGATGTTGGCCGGGTTGAAACCCTTTAGGTTCACGCCGCCGGGGCCGGGGTGGATGAGGCCGGAAAGCGCTAGCCCGAGTCCGACGACCATCTCGAAGCAGGTCATCACGACGAGGAACTTGATCGAGATGACGATCCCGCGGTAGGCGCACGCGAAGCAGATCGCGAGGATGACGACCGCATAGACCCACCACGGCACGTCGAACCCGTACTTGCCGGACAGCTCGTCCTGGAGCACGGCGCCGGTGAAGGCGGCGAGCGCGGCGGGGACGACGGTGACCATGATCGCGTAGAGCCAGCCGGTCATGAATCCGGCCTTCGGGCCGATCCCCGCCGAGACGTAGGTGTAGAAGCCGCCGGCGGAGGGGAGGTGGCGGGCGAGCCCGCGCATCGGCACCGCGATGATGAGGCAGACGAGGAAGGCCGCGAGGTAGGTCAGCGGAGCGGTGACACCGGCCTGGCCGGTCGTGAAGGCGATCGTGTAGAAGATGCCGAGGGTCGGCGAGATCTGGGCGATCGACTGCATCAGGGTGCCGCCGAGCCCGATGGAGCCTCGGTTGAGACCGGAGGGGAGATCGGGCTCCTCCACCGTCGAGGCTTCGTACTGGGTTGCTGACATGTGCGCTCTCCTTTGAACCGGGTGACCACACTGTAACACACATGGTGTTCATTCGCACACACTCAATGTTCGAATGAACAGCTTCTGTGCGAGTCGCGGTGCACCGCGCTGCAGGCCCACCGCGTGCCGCCCGCCTCCTAGGATTGGTGGATGACCGACGACGCCGAGACCGCCGAACGCCCCGGGACGGCGTGGAACGTGCTCGTCTACCGGGTCCCCTCCGAGCCGACCCGGCTGCGGGCGACGGTGTGGCGCCGGCTGAAGGCGCTCGGCGCGATCTACCTGCAGAACTCGGTCGCCGCCCTTCCCGACGACGTCGCGAGCGAGCGGGCGCTGCGCAAGCTGCGGCACGAGATCCTGGAGCTCGGCGGCACGGCCGCCCTTCTCCGCTCGGAGGTTCTCGCGGGTGACGCCGGCATCGTCTCGGCGTTCCAGGACGCCCGCACCGACGAGTACGAGGAGATCATCGACCGGTGCCAGGGCTTCCTGCGCGAGCTCGAGAAGGAGTACACGGAGTCGCACTTCAGCTACGCCGAGTTGGAGGAGAACGAGGTCGACTACACCAAGCTCGTCAACTGGCTGGAGAAGGTGCAGACCCGCGACCGCTTCGGGGCGCCGAAGCGCGCCGAGGCGGAGGAGGCCGTGGCGTCGTGCGCCACAGCGCTGGAGGAGTACGCGGCCCGCGTATACGCGGAGGAGCCGGAGGGGCACTGATCCCCCCGGGCGCGCGCTCCGACGGGGCCGGGCTCAGCGCAGTGCGCGCATGATTCCGTAGGGGATGAGGAGCGCCACGACGACCGGCATGACCAGCCACGCTCCCGACCAGCCGCTCACCGCGAACGTGATCGCGAGCCCGACGGCCGTTCCGGCCGCGATCTGCCAGTCGTCGCCGACGATGAAGTCCCACCAGAACAGCCCGAACGAGCGCAGTCCGCGCACCACGGCGTTCTGCCGCTGCGGGGCGGAGGCGGTTGTGGCGGAGGCCGGCGCCGCGGCCGTCTCGGCAGCGTGCCCCTGGGCGTCGCCCGTCGTCGTGACGAGGACCGGCGCCGGCTCGGACGCACCGACCGGCCGCGACTCGCGGCGCAGCTGAGCGGCCTTCCGGCGGCGGAGCACCGCGACGAGCAGCAGCGAGAACACGCCGACGGCGGGGATGATGACCAGCAGCGCCAGGTCGGCGCCCGGCCAGACGGCTCCCGCGCCCTCCGCACCCCAGAACAGGCCGAACGAGGTCAGCATCACGCCGACGACGAACTTCAGGGTGTTCTCCGGCACGCGCGACAGCGGGGCGCGCACCGCGGCGCCGATCAGGACGACCACGACGATCGCGGCGACGGCGGCGAGGGAGGCCAGGCCGATCTGGTTCTGGTTCGCGCCGAAGGTGAGGACGATGAAGACGACCTCCAGCCCCTCCAGCAGCACCGCCTTGAACGACAGCGTGAAGGCGAACCAGTCGCGGACACCGAAGCGGCTCTCCTTGCGGGCGGCGCGCGCCTCCGCCACCTCCCGTTCGTAGATCAGCGTCTCGTCGTGCAGGGCCTTGTAGCCGCTCGCGCGCAGCACGGCCTTGCGGATCCACTGCATTCCGAAGACGAGCAGGAGACCGCCGACCACCAGCCGGAGGAAGCCGATCGGGATGAGCGTGATCGCCGGGCCTACGACGGCGACGATGACGGCGAGCACGACCACGCCGGCCGCGGTCCCGGTCAGCGCCGAGCGCCAGTTGCGGGTGGCGCCGGCGGCGAGCACGATCGTGGTCGCCTCGACGGCTTCGACCAGGCACGCCAGGAAGACAGCGACGAACAAGGCGAGTGAGTTCACGGAGGGTCCTTCCACGGAGGTACCCCAGATTGTAACCACTGTTAGATCGTCTGTGTGACGAAATAGATGAATTGGGCATGAACGACGAAGCCCCGCGGCGATCGGGATCGCCGCGGGGCTCCATCAACCACGCAGGAGGTCAGCCGACCCCCTCCAGCGACTCGGTCTCGGTGTTGCCGATGTTCCGGATGACCTCCGGCCGGCGGCGCGCCAGGTACACGAACCACGCCACCGCCCCGATCAGCGTCAGGAGGAAGAGGTACGGGATGACGTTCAGCGGGAACGCCGGCACCGGCCAGATGTTCGCGAAGAACACGTACGCCATCGCCGCGACGGCGACCACCGCGCAGACCCAGACCAGCCGGTTCGGGATGCCCGCGTGGCGGGTGTAGGCGATGCACGCGATCGCGACCAGCGCGTAGGCGACCATGTAGCCGTAGGTGCCGTAGGTGTCCACCCAGACCGTGATGTCCATCGGGTCGGAGCCGACCAGCAGCAGGATCACGTCGAGCAGGATCGCCGCGGGGCCGGCGACCAGGAGCACGCGGTGCGGGGTCAGGTGGCGCTCGTGGGTGCGGCCGAAGCGCTCGGGGAGGACGCCCTCCTTGCCCATCACGTACATGACCCGGCCGACGACGTTGAGCGGGGCCACGACGACCGCGAAGAACGAGGCGCCGACGCCGAAGGTGAGGATGGGCGCGAACCAGGACGGCATGCCGATCAGCTTCGCGATGTCCTCCAGCGGGCTGGCGCTGGTGGCGAGGTGCTCGTGCAGCACGGCGATCTGCGTGTAGGCGGCGAACACGTAGAGGATGCCGACGACGACCGCGCTCCACATGATCGCGCGCGGGATGGCGGTGTACGGGTTCTTGGCCTCGCGGCCGAGCGCGTCCGCGGAGGAGAAGCCGACGAAGCCGAGGATGCCGAGCACCATGCCGGCGGCGATGCCCTGGAACGGAGCGCCCTGCGCGAAGACCTGCGCCGGGTCCCAGGCCTTCGGGCCGGCCCAGACGAGCGCCGCGATCAGCAGGATGGTGATGATCGTGACGGAGACGAGCTCCAGCACGAGCGAGACGCGGGCCGACAGCCGGATGCCGCGGATGGTGAACAGCGTCGCCAGGCCGCCGAGCACGATCGCGAGGCCGACGTACCAGCCGACGCCACCGGTCGGGACGCCGAGCAGCGCCAGGAACTGGTTGAAGTACGAGACCGCGCCGCCGAGCGAGCCGGCGGCGATGCCCCAGCAGCCGATGACCAGCGTGACGCCGGCGAGGTAGGCGCCGGTCGGGCCGAGGCCCTTGGCGACGTACGTGTAGAGCGAGCCGGCCGACGCGTGCTTGCGGGCGAAGACCACCACGCAGTAGCCGACGCAGAGGATGACGATGGTGGCGAGCACGAACGAGTAGATCGTGCCGTTGCCCGCGCCGATGAAGATGGACGCCGCGGTGAAGGCGATGACGGCGCTGGGCGCGATGTTGGCGATCGCCTGCGCGGCCAGCTCGGGTCCGCTCATGACGCCGTGCCGGAGTCCGGCGTCGGTCGGGCTGCCGGGCCGCGCGGCCAGACGGGGGTCGGAACTGGTGGTCATGGTGGCTCTCCAGTGAGTCGGGTTCGGGGGTGCAGGGGGTGGCGGTGCGGGTGCGGGTGCGCGGTGCTGGGGATCGGGTGGCGCTACGGGATGAGCAGGGTGCGGAGCACGGAGCCCTTCTCGAGGTCGTCGAAGGCCTCCGCCGCCTCCGCGAGCGGCCGCCGGCCCGAGATCAGGGGGTCGAGCTTGAGCTGGCCGTCCATGTAGCGGTCGACCAGCGCGGGGATGTCGATGGAGGGGCGCACCGAGCCGTAGTTGGAGCCCAGGATGCGCTGGTCGGCCTCCGCGAGCACGAGCGGCTCGAACGAGGCCTTCGCACCCGTCGGCGGGAGGCCGACGATGACGGCGGCGCCGCCGAGGCCGAGCATCCGGATCGCCTGCTCGGTGGTGGAGGTGCGACCGATCGCGTCGAAGGCGTAGTCGACACCGTCCGGGATCAGGTCGAAGAGCTGCTCCACTGCGTCGGCCTGCGACGCGTCGATGCGGTCGGTGGCGCCGAACTGCAGCGCGGTCTGCGTCTTGTCCGCGAGCACGTCGATCGCGACGATCCGCTCCGCTCCGGCCAGGCGCGCGCCCTGCACGACGTTGAGGCCGACGCCGCCGCAGCCGATCACGGCGACGGTGGAGCCCGGCTCGACGGCAGCCGTGTTGAGCACGGCGCCGACGCCGGTCGCGACGGCGCAGCCGACCACGGCGATGATGTCGAGCGGGGCGTCGTCGCGCACCTTCACCGCGCCGGAGGCCGGGACCACGACCTCCTCGGCGAACGACGAGACGCCGAGGTAGTGGTGGACGGTCGCGCCGTCGCGCGAGAGCCGGGAGGTGCCGTCGAAGAGCACGCCCTGCGGAGCGACCACGGTCGCGACCTTCTGGCAGCGGGCCTCGTGGCCCGACCGGCAGTACCGGCACTCGCCGCACGGCGGCACCCAGCTGAGGACGACGTGGTCGCCGATGGCGAGCGAGCTGACGCCCTCGCCGAGCTCGGTCACGACGCCGGAGCCCTCGTGTCCCATGACCAGGGGCGCCGGGGCGTCCCACTCCCCGCGCTTGACGTGCAGGTCGGAGTGGCAGACGCCGGCCGCGGCGATGCGGACGCGGACCTCGCCCGGTCCGGGGGCGGCGAGCTCCACGTCGGTGTACTCGATCGGGGAGGACGGCTCTCGGAAGACGACGGCCTTCATGGGGCTCCTTCGGGGGTGGTGCAGACGCGCTGCGGTGCGGGTGTCGCTCCCCCACCGGCCGGGGGCCGTGCTGGGGGCGGCCGACGGGGGAACTCCGCTCCATGCTAGGGAGGGCGGTGCGGCTCAGCACTGTGCGAAAGTGTGGATCGCGGCGGTTCGCTTCGACATCTCGTACACTGACCTCCATGTCCCGCGACGTCGCCTCCATCGCCCGCACCCTCGGCGGCGAGCTCGTGGAGGGCGCGCGGAACGGCGGGACTCCGGTGGACGAGGTGGTCGGGCTGGACGACTTCTCCGTCGTCGGTCACCCCTCCTACGCCACGCTCGTCGTCGTCCCCGCCCGCCGGCTGCGGGAGGCGCTCGGGGCGACCGACGACCGCGCGGCGGCTCTGCGGCAGGCGGTGCTGGTCACCCACGGCGGCGGCGCCGCGACCCGGCGCGCCGTCCAGGCCGCCGGGATGACCGCCATCGTCTCAGCGGAGCCGGCCGACGAGCTCCTGGCGCCGACGCTGACCGCGCTGCTCGCCGTCGACCAGGCCGCGGAGGACCGCGCCGTGACCTCCGCCATGAAGGTGCTGACCCTCGCGGCCCGGCGCGGCGGCGTCTCGGGCGTGGTCGCCGAGCTGGCCCATCGGATCGACGGCTGGGCCGTCCTCCTCGACCGGCACGGCCAGGTGATCACGACCGCCGGCGCGGGCGGCCTCCACATCCAGGACGCGATCGCCGTCGCGCTCGACCGGCCGGTGCGCGTCCGCCACCGCGGACTGCAGGTGCACGCCGTGGGCGCCGGCGAGGACCTCTCCGCCCGGCTCATCGTCAGCTCGCGCACCGAGGCCTCCAGCCGGGCGCGCGAGCTCGGCTCGCAGACGGCGGCGCTCCTGGACCTGCTGCTGCGCACCGACGACCCCACCCGCACCGAACGGCTGGGCCGCGCGGTCATGGTGGACGCGCTGCTCGCGGGCGGCGACGCGGCCGCGGACCTGCTGCGCAAGTGGGGCGTCCACGAGACGACGCTGACGGCGTTCGTCCTCACCGCCCGGTCGGCGGCGGTGGAGGTCGAGCGGCTGGTGAGCCACTGGCTGGACGAGCTCGGCGCCGCCCACATCCTGACCGCCGACCGCAATACGGTCACCGGTTTCCTCCGGGACGACCAGGTCGACGCGATCGGCGACCGGGCGGAAGCCTACTCGTCCGCCCTTTTCCTCGGCCTGGGCCTGCCCGCGCCGGTGGACGCCCTCGCGCGCAGCGCCGCGGAGGCGCGGCTGGCGGTCGAGGCGGCGCGCGCGGAGGGCCGCCGCGTGGTGCGCTATCGCAGCATCCCGACAGTCCAGTACGTGATCGACCGGCTCAGCGACGGCGACGCCCTCCGGCTGGGCCACCTGCTCGACCCACTGCGCGACGCCGACGGCCGGCACGGCGAGCTGACCGAGACGCTCCGTGTCTACCTCGCCGAGAACGGCGCCTGGGGAGTCACCGCCGAACGGCTCGGCGTCCACCGCCAGACCCTGACCGGCCGCATCCACCGGGTGGAGGAGCTGACCGGCCTGTCGATGGCGGACGCCGACGACCGCGCGTCGGCCTGGCTGGCCCTGCGGGCGCTGGGGCGGCCGGGAGCCTGACCGGCCTCAGTCCTGCGCGTCATCCACCGCCGCATCCTCCGGCGCCACCCCCGCGTGCGCCCGCACGCGCGCCACCACCGGACCGAGCGCGAACGCCGCGAGCAGCAGCACCACGATCCCGACCGCGAGCGGCACGCTGCCGCCGACGAGCGTCGGCAGGTTCTGCAGGATGAGCACCAGGAAGAGCAGGAGGCCCGCCAGGCCGAGCGCCGGGGCGATGGCGCGGCGCCAGAGCGAGACGCCGGTGCCGCGGTTGCGGCCGAAGAAGACCAGCACCGCCACGCTCGTGATGCCGAGCAGCAGGACGATGCCGACGGAGGAGAAGCCCGCGAGCCACGTGTAGAACTGGTTGATCGGGTCCAGCCCGGTGACCACGCCGGCCAGGAGCAGCACGCCGACGACCACGCCGGTCGCGACGGAGGCGCGGTGCGGCGAGCCGAGCCGGGCGTGCGCGTGGCCGAGGCGCTGCGGGAGGGCGGCGCGGCCGGAGAGGGTGAACACGTAGCGCGAGACGATGTTGTGGAACGACAGGATGCAGGCGAACAGGCTGGTCACGAACAGCACCTGGATGATGTGCTCGCCGACCGTCCCGAGGTACTTCTGGGTGACGTCCGCGAGCAGCGTGCCGCCGTGGTCGGTCGCGGTCTTGACGGCCTTGGAGTCGCCGACCGCGCTGATCAGCGCCCAGCTGGAGACCGCGTAGAAGACGCCGATCAGGATCAGGGACAGGTAGGTGGCCCGCGGGATGGTGCGGTCGGGGTCGCGGGCCTCGTCGCGGAACACCGCGGTCGCCTCGAAGCCGATGAAGCTCAAGATGGCGAACAGGATGCCGATGCCGGGCGCGCCGGAGAGGATCGCCGACGGCGACACGATCCCGGTCGAGAGGCCCTCCGGGGTGTTGCCGCCGAACACGATCACCGCGTCCAGGACGAGCACGATCAGCACCTCGGCGACGAGCAGCACCGCGAGCACGCGGCCGGACAGCTCGATGTTGCGGTAGCCGAGGAAGACGACGACCCCGAACGCGACGGCCGCGTAGATCCACCAGGGGATGCTCGGGACGCCGTAGGAGCCGAGCAGCGACTGCACGCCCGGGCCGATCAGGCCGAAGACCGCGGCCTCCAGCGTGATGTACGAGAGCAGGGCGGCGAACCCGGTGCCGAGGCCGGCCGCGCGGCCGAGGCTGCGGTCGACGTAGGAGTAGAAGGCGCCGGCCGACTTCACGTACGGGGTCATGGTCGTGAAGCCGACCGCGAAGAGCAGCAGCACGACGGTCGCGATCACGAACGTGAACGGGAAGCCGGTGCCGTTGCCGATCGCGATGCCGAGCGGGACCGGTCCGCCGATCACGCCGAGCGGGGAGGCCGCGGCGACGACCATGAACACGATCGAGGCGACGCCGAGGTTGCCGCGCAGGCGCGAGCGCACCGGGGCGGAGGTCGTGGCGGCCGTCGTGGCGGTGGGGGTCGGGATGGGCGCGGCGCTGGTCTGGTCTTCGATGGCCATGAGGGTTCTTTCGGGTGGAAGAAGGAGCGGAGCGGGACGGGTGTCAGCAGACAGTAGCGACCCGGCGGAAGCGGTGTCGCGGCGGATTACCGAATGTTGCCGGCGGGCGGCGGCGGGCGGCGTCAGACGGCCGGGACGGGCTCGTCGAGCGCGATCAGCGCGGCGGGGTGCGGCGCGCTCGGGCGTGCCGACGCACCGCCCAGCTTCTCGCGCAGCGTGCCCGGCCGGTACGCGGTCTGGTAGCGCCCGCGGCGCTGCAGCTCAGGCACGAGCAGGTCCACGACGCCCTCGAAGGTCTCCGGCACCGCGGCCGCCGCCAGGTTGAAGCCGTCGACGCCGGTCTCGTCGACCCACTCCTCCAGTGCGTCGGCGACCGTCTCCGGCGAGCCGGCGATCACCGGGCCGTCGCCGCCGATCCTCGCGTACTCCGCGATCTCGCGCACGGTCCACTCCCGGTCGGGATCGGCGGCGCTGAACGCCTTCACCACCGACTGGATGGCGTTGGAGTCCTGGTCGCGCAGCACGGCGTCGTCGTCCAGCGCGCTGAAGTCGATGCCGGTCCAGCCCGACATCAGCGTCAGCGCGCCGACCCGGGAGGCGACCTCCAGGTACTCGTCCAGCCTGCGCCGGGCCTCGGCGTTCGTCTCCGCGACGATCACGGTTTGCTGGTTGATCACCGCGACCGACGCGGCGTCGCGGCCGGCCGCGAACACGGCCTCCCTGAGCCCGGCGACCTGGCGCGCCAGCACCGCCTTGCTCGGAGCCGCGACGAACACGTTCTCGGCGTGCTTCGCCGCGAACGCGAGCCCGCGCGCCGAGGCGCCGGCCTGGAACAGGAAGGGCGTGCGCTGCGGGCTGGGCTCGCTGAGGTGGATGCCGGGCACCCGGAAGAACTCGCCTTCGTGCCGGATCGGCCGCACCCGCTCGGGGTCGGCGTACACGCCGGACTCGGCGTCCGCGACCACAGCGTCGTCATCCCAGCTCGCCTGCCAGAGCTTGTAGACGACCTCCAGGTACTCCTCCGCGATCTCGTACCGGCGGTCGTGCGCCTCCTGGCCGCTGACGCCGAGGTTCAGCGCTCCGCTGTTCAGGTAGGAGGTGACGATGTTCCAGCCGATGCGGCCGTTCGTCAGGTGGTCGAGCGTCGACATCCTCCGCGCGAAGGGATACGGGTGCTCGAACGAGACACTCGCGGTCACGCCGAAACCGAGGTGCTCGGTCGCGGCCGCCATCGCCGGGATCAGCTGCAGCGGATCGTTGACCGGCACCTGCACGCCGCCGCGCAGCGCCGCATCCCTGCTGCCGCCGTAGACGTCGTACACGCCGAGGACGTCGGCGAGGAAGACCGCGTCGATCAGCCCGCGCTCGAGCGTCTGCGCCAGCTCGATCCAGTAGTCGAGGTCGAGGTAGCGGCGGGACTCGTCCCTGGGATGCCGCCAGAGGCCGGGCGAGAGGTGCCCGACCGAGTTCATCGTGAACGCGTTGAGCCGGATCTGCTGCGCCATCGGTCAGATCCAGGAGTGCCGCGCGGGCAGTGTGCCGTTGAGCGCGTAGTCGCCGATGATGACCGGCTTCCAGCGCACCGGGTCGTGCAGCGTGTGGACGCGGGCATTCCGCCAGTACCGGTCGAGCGCCTTGGCGCCGAGGGTCGCGCGGGTCCCGCCGAGCTCGAGCAGCCGGGTGGAGGCCTCCAGCGACAGCTCGGTGGTGAGCACCTTGGCGCGGGCGACGGCGATGGAGGCCGCGGCCACGTTCGCCTCGTCGGCCGCGGGCTTGGCGGCGTCGATGGCCTCCCCGGCCTTCTCGGTAAGCGCCTCCGCGGCGGCGAGGTCGATGTCGAGCCGGCCGAGCCGCTCCAGGGTCAGCGGGTCCTTGGCGGCGGAGTCCACGCCGCTGTCGATCCAGGGCCGTGCCGCGCGGACGGCGTCGTGGGTCTCCCGGATGGCGCCGCGCGCGATGCCGAGGTCGATGGCCGCGGTCGTCAGCTGGGCGAAGGGTCCGGCGATCGTCGGGTTCTCGTACTCGGTGTGCATCGGGAACACCCGGTCGGCAGGGACGCGCAGGTCCTCCAGCACCACCGAGCCGCTGGAGGTCGCCCGCTGGCCGAACGCGGACCAGTCGTCCACCACGGTCAGGCCCGCGGAGTCGCGCTCGGTGAAGACGAGCTGCTCGAGCCCGTCCTCGTCCACCGCGAGCACCGGGATCCAGTGCGCGTAGGCCGAGCCGGTCGAGTAGAACTTGCGTCCGGTCACGACGACCTCGTCGCGGTCGCGCACGAGGCGGGTCTGGATCTCGGCGACGTTCTTGCCGCCGGCCTCCGAGAACGCGTTGGCGAAGCGGGCGCCCGCCAGCACGAGCTCGAAGAAGAACGCCTTCTGCTCCGGGGTGCCGGAGAGCCGGATGTCCTCGACCAGGCAGAAGTGGTTCTGCGGGATCTGGCCGAGCGACGGCTCGACGGCCGACACCGTGGCGATCACGTCGGCGAGCGTCGCGTGCGACACCTCCGCTCCGCCGTACTCGCGCGGGATGGTGATCGCCCACAGCCCGGTCGCACTGAACGCGTCGACGATCTCGATCGGGATGCGCCGGTCGGCGTCGATCTGCGCCGCGTGCGGGCGCACGGTCTCGGCGAAGGCACGAGCGGCGGCGCGGGCCTCCGCGTCGGAGGAGATCACGCGGGCGGGCGCGATGCTGCGGGCAGGGCTGACGACGGTGTCGCTGGGCATGGTGCACCTCGGGAGGGTCGGGACGGGTTCTCTCGCGCAGAACGCTATCGCGCTGCGCACCGCCCCCGTCGCCGCGGCGAAACCCGCCGTAACCTCCGGAGCGATTCGTGCCGAATGTCGCGTTACGCGCGCACTATCACGACATTCGTCACGAATGTGCGTTCGGCGATTCGTCACGAATGTCGCGTTACGCGCTCGCATTCGCGACATTCGTCACGAATGTGCACGCGGGGTGCTAGGCGGCGGCGCGGCGGCCGCCGCCGGTGAAGACCCGACGTGCGACGAGGTTCCACAGCCCGGCGAACAGCAGCACGCCGGCGACGCCGTTGAGCACGCCGCCGACCACGTCCGTCCCGTAGTGGACGCCGACGTAGAGGCGCGACCACATCACCAGCGCGACGAACAGCGCGCCGACCACGATGACGATCGTGCGCGACAGTGTGCCACGGCAGACCATCACCAGGGCGGTCACCAGCGCGGCGGCGAACACCACGTGCCCGCTCGGGTAGCTCAGCGTCGCCGGGTTCACGTGCAGCAGGTGGGTCAGCCCGGCCGTCGTCGGGCGCGGCTGGGCGACGACCGTCTTCACGACCAGCGTGGTGAGCCAGCCGAGGCCGGTGACCAGGACGGTGCCGAGGGCGAGCCGCCAGCCCCTCACGAAGAACAGGATGACGAAGACGATGACGAGGATGACCGCGACCACCGTGGGCCGGTCGAGCTCGTCGAGCAGCAGGGCGACCTTGTCCAGCAGCGGCGAGTTCAGGGCGTTGACCGTCGCGTCCAGTGAGTCGAAGCGCAGCGCGACGATCCATTTGGCGGCGAAGCCGAGCGCGAAGGTCAGAGCGAACAGGACCACGGTCCAGACGATCCAGTGCCGAGGGATGCTGAGCTGAGCGGGCTTCACGAAAACGGTCTCCTTCCGGGCGGACGTCTCAGTCAAGCACTTTTCGGCTCAGCAACCTCTAAGAGCGCACGGAGAATCGGTGCGCGCCCTCTCAGACGCCGCGCCCGGACGCAGCTCAGGCGACGCGGGCAGGGCGCGTGTTGACGACCTCGGCGTGCGAGTCGATGAACGAGTGCACGCTCTCGTGGATGTGGTACTGGGTGTGCGACAGCCGTGCGTCGTGCGAGCGCAGCAGCGCCCGCGCCGCCGCCCGGCGGGAGCGGATCCCGGCGAGCGAGACCGCGGCGCAGACGACCACGACCACGGCGAACGCGATCGCCACCGCGTCGGCGAGCAGCAGCCAGCCGGCCGGCAGGTGCGCGGCCGCCGCGACGGCCTCGCCCACGCCGACCGCTGCGAGCAGGACGAGGGAGATCGCGACGGTGCGGCGGGCGAGCGCCCAGGGGGTCGAGGCGAGCAACGCGGAGGCCGCGGCGACCTCGCGCTCGTGCTGGCGGCGGCGCTCCTTGGCCCAGTGCAGGTCGCGCTCGTGACGGCGGGCGAGCCGTTGCGCGTCGTCGTGGGCGCGGTCGTAGGCGGAATGGTGGTTCACAGACGTGTCCTTCGGGTGAACGTGACTGCTTCGGGTCAGTGTGGGTTACGCGCGCCGGACGGCGCCCGGGATCAGTGCGAGGGCGTGGTGACGACGGCCGGGGCGCTCGGCGTGCTCGACGTCGTGGTGCTGGACGCCGGTGTGCTCGACGTCGGGGTGCTCGACGTGGGCGGGAACGACGACACCGAGCCGAGCGTCGGCGCCGGGCCGAACGCGGGCGCGGAGACGACCGGCGCCGGCGCGGGCGGCGGCGTCAGGGCGACGACCGGGGCGAGCGCGGGCGAGGAGGGGATGGCCGGCGCGGCGGGCGCAGCGGCGCTGTCGGAGGCGTCCGCTGAGCGACGGCCGCTCGGGGCCGGCAGGGACTCCGGTGCGCGCAGGCCGATGTCGGAGAGCGTGCTGTCCGTCCAGCCGGCGCGCTGGGCCACCTGCCACGCGGACAGGTACTCGGCGATGGCGGTGTCCAGGTCGTTGAGGCGCTTGGCGAGCTGGCGGACTGCGTCGAGTCGGGAGTTGATCTCGGACTCGAGGAGCACGTGCGCGCGCTCGGCGGCCTTCTCGGGGTCGACGGCGTTTCCGTACGAAGGGTTCACGATAGCGTCCTTCCGCTTTGTTCGGGTCGGGGCAAAAGGCGATGGAACTGCGACGCGTCGGTGCGTCAGGCCGAGCATAGCCAGAAAGACCGTTCTGTGGGTCGTTTGGAGGACATTGATCTGTCCCCCAAATCGGGCGACACGACGACGGCGTGTCGCCGCGCTCGGCCGCTGCCGGCTACGGGCGCAGCAGGACCTTGCCGGTCCGGCCGGGACGGGTGGCGACCTCCACGGCCTCCCGCACCTGGTCGAACCCGAACACCTCCTGCACCGGCAGCGTGATCGCGCCGGTCGAGGCGGCCCGGATCAGCTCGCCGAACAGCTCGGCGCGCTTGCCGGGCTCCATCGACGCGCTCACTTTGCTGCCCCAGAAGCCCTTCACGGTGATCTGCCGGAAGATCACGTCGCCGGAGGGCACCCGCATCGGCTCGCCTCCGGTCGAGCCGAACGACACCAGCGTGCCGCCGTCGGAGAGGAGACCCGTGAGATCCCCGCTCGCGTCCCCGCCGACCGAGTCGACCGCCACCGCGATCCGCGCTCCGTCCGCGAGGTCGCGGACGCGGTCGCGCCAGTCGTCGTGACCGGTCGCGACCAGGTCGGGGATGCCCTGAGCCGTCAGCACATCGACGTCGTGCTGCCGGCGCATCAGTCCGATGACCCTCTCGTCGCGCGTCGCCGCGAACTGCGCGAGCAGCCGCCCGACAGCGCCGTTCGCCGCGTTCTGGAGGATGATCTCCCCCGGCTTCACGTCGAGGTAGTCGAGCAGGCTTAGCGCACTGAACGGCATCGCGACGAGCTGGGCGGCCACCTCGTCGGTGAGCCCGTCCGGCACCGGGATGAGCGCCCCGGCCGGCGCGACGAAGTCCTCCGCCCAGACGCCGAAGGTGCCGCCGGTGACCACGCGCTGCCCGACGGCGAGCGCCGAGACGCCCTCGCCGAGCGCGTCGACGACGCCGACGGCCTCCGTCCCCGCGCCGGCGGGAAGGGCGGGCTTGAAGCCGTACGTGCCGCGGATCGTCCACAGGTCGTGGTTGTGGATGGGCGAGAGCACCGTGCGCACGCGCACCTGCCCCGCTCCCGGCTCGGGGAGCGGCCGCTCCTGAACACTGAGGACCCGTGCCGGGTCGCCGAACTCGTCGTGGACGATCGCGCGCATGGAGTCCATGCTAGGCGGCTCGGCGTCGGCGCCGCCAGGACTCAGCGCGCCTCGGCGACCGTCCCACCCGGGACCAGCTCGCCCCGCATCAGGAGCTGCCCCGGCTCCCCCGCGCCCTGCTCGATCGCGTCGATCATCAGGTCCACCGAGGCGCGGCCGATCTTCTCGATGGGCTGGCGGAAGGTGGTCAACTCCAGCAGCGAGGTCGTGAGCGGGCCGATCCCGTCGAAGCCGGTCACCGAGAGCCGGCCGGGGACGTCCACGGCCGCCGCACGGCAGTACTCCATCACGGCGACCTGCGTGCGGTCATTCGGGCACATGATGGCGGTGAGGTCCGGCAGGCCGACGAGGCCGGGCAGCACGGCGCTCACGTCGGCGTTGGTGGCGACCTCCCGCACGAGCACGGTCGCGCCGCCCTCCCGGAGCCGGCCGATCATGGCCACGCCGCGCAGGTGCTGGCTGTAGGAGTAGGCGCCGTCCACGAGGATCACGGCGACCGTGCGGTGGCCGAGTCCGAGCAGGTGGTCGGCGAGGCGTTCGCCGCCGTCGCGGTCGTCCACGCACACGCTGGAGAGCGCGGTCTCGTGGCGGCCGGCCGCGACGACGGGGAGCCGGTCGACGAACGGCAGCACCCGATCGGACGGGAAGCGCGCAGAGCAGATCAGGAGGCCGTCCACCTGGAGCGAGATCAGCGTCCGCAGCGCCGTGAGCGCGTTATCGAGCGTCAGATCGCCCGGGTTGGTCGCCGTGACGACGGAGTAGCCCAGCTCGGTCGCGCGGGTCTGCATCGCCACGTGGAGATAGCCCGCGAACGGGTCGGTCACGTCGTGCAGCACGACGCCCAGGGTCCTGGTGCGCTCGGAGACCAGGCCGCGCGCCATCGCGTTGGCGACGTAGCCGAGCCGGTCAGCGGCCTCCAGGACCCGCTGCCGCACGCTCTCGCTCACCTCGCCCTGGCCGAGGAGCGCGCGGGAGACAGCGGATTTGGAGACTCCCGACGCGTTCGCCACGTCGATGATCGTGGGTGGTCTGGTGCGCTCGCGTGGCACGGGGGCTCCCTGGGCGGAGAGGAGGACGGGTCGGCGCCAGCCTATTCGCGCGCCCGCGTCTCCCGCACGCTCGCCGCGAGGTCGGGATGGTCGGCGAAGACCGCGGCGGCGCCGCTGCGCTGGACCAGCTCGAAAACGCGCCGCCAGTCGCCCGGTGAGCCAGGCCCGCCGCCGAGCCGCGCGGACGGCGGCAGGAACGCGTTCTCGGGGCGCAGCGTCCAGCAGTACGTCTGCAGCCCGGCCGCCGCGGCCCGGCGCGCGATGTCGGTCGCGACCAGGGCGCCGTCCCCGGTCGTCCTGAGCATCCGGGACAGGTCGACGCTGACGCCGGTGAGCCCGCAGGCGGCGAGCGCGGCGAGTCCGGCGTCGGTGACGTCGTCGTCGTAGGCGCGCGCCGCCGCGCCGGACCGGGCGACCCGGTCGGCCGGAGCGCCGTGCGCCTCCACGAGGTAGACGAGGTCGGCGTCGACGCCGGCTGCGGCCAGCGAGACGAGGATGTCCTGCTCGAAGCTCTCGACGGCCAGCGGCGCCGAGCGGTCCCAGCCGGCGGCGGCCAGCTCGGCCGGGAACAGCTCGTCCAACGGCAGGCCGAGGGAGTCGAAGTAGGTGGCGTGCTTGAGCTCGGCGACGATCCCGAGCGGGCGGTCGAGCCGGGCGGAGGCCGCCGTGACGAGGTCGAGCAGCTCGCTCAGGCGGAGGACTCCATAGCGGCCGTCGAAGGTCGCGCTCAGCGGCCGCAGTGCGGCCAACCGCTCGACGCAGCGCAGCGTGGCGAGCTGCGCCCACGTGAAGTCCTCGGTGAACCAACCGGTGAGGACCGCCCCGTCGACTTCTTTGGTCGTGCGCAGCGCGGCGAACTCCGGCCGCGACGCGACATCGGTCGTCGCCGAGATCTCGACGTCGTGCCGGATGACCAGGACGCCGTCCCTGGTCGCGACGATGTCCGGCTCCACGGCGTCCGCACCGAGGGCGAAGGCGAGCTCGTAGGCCGCGGCAGTGTGCTCCGGCCGGTAGCCGCTCGCGCCGCGATGGGCGATGATCGCCGGCAGCGGGCGGTCGCCCGGGGCGATCCGCGGTCTGCTCCCCCTCGATGCCGAGTCGGTCGTCACTGGCCGCATCCCACGCTCCTCGATCGATTTGTTCACCCAGGCTTCACCCAGCGCGCTCGGGAACGTTCCCGAGCGCTCTGTAGATTAGCAAACATCACCGAGGCGGGAACCTTCCCGGTCGCAGTGCGGACACCACGTCCGCTCTGGCAATTCCCTCGACCGGGGACGTTCCCGCACCAGTGCGGGCAGGAGTGAGAATGACACAGACCACAGCACCCGGGCGCCGCGCCCGTAGCGGTGTCCGGGCGGGCATCGGCCCCTGGATGCTGCTGCCCGCCGCCGTGCTCATCGCCGTCTTCCTCTACGGCCCACTCGTCACCGGCGTGCGCCTGAGCCTGTTCGGCACCGACCTGTTCGGCGACGCGACCCGCTTCGTCGGCCTGCAGAACTACGCGAAGCTGCTCGGGCAGCCGTCGTTCTGGCAGGTGATCGGGACCACCCTCCTGATCGCGTGCCTGTCGATGGCGATGTCCGTCGGCGTCGCGCTGTCCGCGGTCATCCTGCTGCGCACATGGATACCGGGACGCGGCGTGTTCCGGGTGATCTTCTCGCTCCCGTTCGCGTTCTCGGCCGCGTCCGCGTCGGCGATCTTCTCGGGCATGTTCGCCCCGGCCGCCGGCGTCGTGAACCAGATCCTCGCGCACGTGGGGATCGGCGCGGTCCCGTGGCTGCAGCAGCCGGGCTGGGCGATCTTCACGATCGCGCTGACCACCGCCTGGTACGAGCTCGGCTTCGCCTTCCTCGTCCTCGCCGCCGCGATGCGCACTCTCCCGCCCGAGGTCATCGAGGCCGCGGAGCTCGACGGCGCGTCCGGGATCCGGTTCGTGCGCTCGATCCTCATCCCGCTGCTCAGCCCGAGCCTGTTCTTCCTGCTCGTCACCCAGACCATCTCTGGGCTGCAGACGTTCACCCAGGTGCGCATCCTCACCGGGGGCGGACCAGCGGGCGGGACCACGACGCTCGTCTACCAGCTCTACATGTACGCGTTCGGGCAGGGGACGCCCGACTACGGCCGGGCCTCCGTGGTCGCCGTGATCCTCGTGCTGATCGTCGCGATGATCACCTGGCTCCAGTTCCGCTTCCTCAACAGGAGGGTCACCGCATGAGCGCCGTCGGCACCGTCACCCGCACCGAGCCATCTCGATCGCGCCCTGCACAGTCCCGCCCGCGCTCGCGCCGACGACGCCTGCGCGCCGCCGACCTCCCCCGCCTGCTCGCGCTGGTCGTGCTCGCGTTGCTGATCGCGTTCCCGATCTACCTCACGTTCGTGAGCGGCTTCTTCCGCACCGGCGCGTTCGTCCGCAGCGGCCTCTTCCCGCCGCCCGCCGACTTCACCCTGGACAACTTCACCGCCGCGCTCACCGCGATCCCGCTCGGGCAGCAGTACCTGACCAGCATCGTCGTGATGGTGCTGCAGACGCTCGGCCAGCTCGTCACGTCCGCCCTCGCCGCCTACGCGCTGGTCTTCCCGAAGTGGCGCGGACGCGGGATCGCCTTCGCGCTCGTGATCGCGACGCTCGCCATCCCCGGGGAGAGCCTGGTGGTGCCGAACTACCAGCTCGTCAGCAGCCTGGGACTGCGGGACACCGTGTTCGGCATCATCATCCCGTACCTGGCGTTCGGCTACCCGATCTTCCTGCTCCGCCAGGCGTTCGCCTCGCTGCCGCGCGAGATCTGGGAGGCCAGCCGGCTGGACGGCTGCGGCGACCTCCGCACGCTGCTGCTGGTCGTCCTGCCCGCCTGCCGCAGCCAGGTCACCACCGCGATCATGTGGAGCGCGCTGTTCGCCTGGAACGGCTTCTTCTGGCCGCTGCTGATCACCGACAGCCCGGTCAACCGCACCGTGCAGGTCGGCCTCTCGCAGCTCGTCTCCTCCGAGTCCACCGCGCCCGCGACGATCTTCGCCGGAACCGCGCTCGTGCTGCTGCCCACCGTCATCCTCGTCATCGTCAGCCAGAGGTTCCTGCTCTCCGGCATGTCGCGCGGCGTCCTCCGCTGAACCCCACCACCGCCCCCACCACGAGAAAGTGAACGCACCGCAATGAAGAGATCCGTCGCCCTGGGAGCCGCCGCGCTCCTCCTGCTCTCGCTGGCCGGCTGCAGCGCCGGCGCCGACTCTCCCGCCACGTCGGCGTCCGACGCCCCCGGCCCGTCCGCCCTCGCAAACGCGAAGGGCGTCACCGAGATCAGCTTCTGGCACGGTCTCGGCGGCATCAACGCGCAGGCCCTCCAGTCGCTGATCGACGAGTTCAACACCGAGAACGCCGGAAAGATCAAGGTCGACACCAGCGCGCAGGGCTCCTACGCCGACCTCCTCGCCAAGTACACGGCGTCGCTGCGCGACAAGTCGACCCCGACCGTCACGCTCAGCAACGACATCTCCTCCGGCTTCCTCCACGACGTCAAGCGCAGCGTCTCCCCCGAGGCGATGGCCGCCGCCAACCCCGGCGACCTGAAGCTCGACCAGCTCGCACCCGCCGGAAAGCGCTACTACAGCGTGAACGACGAACTCGTCGCCGTCCCGATGAACATGTCCACCCCGCTGCTGTTCGTCAACACCGAGCTGCTGCAGCAGGCCGGCGTCGAGACCTCCTCCCTGAAGACGCTCGACGGCCTCGCCGCCGCCGCGACGAAGATCACGCAGGCCACCGGCGTCCCCGGCATCGCGGAGGCGTTCGACGACTGGTGGTTCGAGCAGCTCACCGCCACCAGCGGCAACCTGTACTGCACGCCGGAAAACGGCCGCGGCACCAAGAGCGCCGACAAGGTCAGCTTCCAGCAGGCGTCGCAGGTCAAGGCGTTCAGCACCATGGCCGACCTCTACAAGGCGGATGCCGGGCTCGACGTCGGCACCGACAACAACAACGCCGTCACCGCCTTCGCCGCCGGCAAGACCGCGATGATGTTCAACTCGTCCGCCACCGCCGCCTCCGTCGCCAACAGCACCACGTTCCCCTATGGCGCCCTGCCGTTCCCGCTGTCGGCGCCGTCGTCGAAGGCCGGCACCGTCGTCGGCGGCTCGGCCATGTGGCTGAGCAATCAGGCCACCCCCGCCCAGCAGGTCGCCGGCTGGAAGCTGATCTCCTTCCTCGCCTCCCCGGCCTCGCAAGCCAAGTTCAGCGAGGCGACCGGCTATGTCCCCGCCAACACCGCACTGGAGAACACCACGGCCCGGAAGGACTACCTGGCCAGCCACCCGGTCGCCCAGGTCGCGATCGACCAGGTCAAGGATGTGGCGGACGTCCCGGCCAGCCACGGCTGCTTCACCGGAGCCTTCAGCGCGATCCGCGCCGCGATGGTCCCGCAGATGCAGGCCGCGTTCTCCGGCTCGAAGACGATGAAGCAGGCGCTCGCGGACGCGACCACCGCCGCGAACCAGGCGATCTCCGATTACAAGGAGCAGCTCGCGGGAGACTGAGACGTCACTCGTTGAAATGGGGCGGGGTCCGAAGGGACTTCGCCCCTCGTCGTGCCGCCACGAGTATCAGGCGCTCGGGTTCGCTCCCGCGAACGCCTTCTCGAGCAGACCGTCGTACTCCCGCTTCGCGTCGTCGTGCACGCGCGCGCCATCCGCGGTGATGCCCACGAAGAGGGCCCGCCTGTCGTAGTCGCAGGTGCTGCGCTCGACCAGGCCGGCCTTCACGAGCCGGTCGACGATGCGGGAGAGGGCGCTCTGAGTCATCGGGGTGAGGTCGACGAGGTTGCGCATGGTGCACGACTCTTTCGCGTAGCCGGCGACGAGGTCGAGCACCTCGTACTCGCTTAGGCCCAGGTGGTGGCTCTGCTGGAGGGTGCGCTCGAGCTCCGCGGCCGTGCTGAGGTAGAGGCCCTGCAGTTCTCGCCAGCGGGCCGACACGTCGACCGGTTCGTTCACGAGTGCAATGATACGCTCGCTTTCTTGCGAACTACATGAATGTGCATATTTTGCTGACACAATCTATTCCGTGTCATAGACTTTCGCTCGTGCTGAACTCCGACACCGCCTCCCGCCCCGCCGTCCGGCCTGTGCCGACCACAGGGGCCGCTCCGGCCGCCCGCTGGAGCCGCGCCCGCTGGCTGCTGCTCTTCGCCACCTGCATCGTGATCGCCCTCGACGGGCTCGACGTCTCGATGGTGGGGGTCGCCCTCCCGTCGATCGGCAAGGACCTCGGGCTCCAAGCCGGGGCGCTGCAGTGGATCGTGTCGGGCTACGTGCTCGGCTACGGCAGCCTGCTGCTGCTCGGCGGCCGCCTGGCCGACCTGCTCGGCCGCCGCACCGTGCTGCTCGTGGCGCTGAGCGTCTTCACCGTCGCCTCCCTCGCGGGCGGGCTCTCGATGGACGCCGGCCTCCTCATCGCGAGCCGGTTCGTCAAGGGCGTGGCGGCCGCGTTCACCGCACCGGCGGCCTTCTCGCTCATCACCACCAACTTCGAGGAGGGCCCGGAGCGCAACAAGGCTATCTCGATCTTCACCACGTTCGCGGCGAGCGGCTTCTCGCTCGGCCTCATCATGAGCGGCCTGATGACGTCGCTGAGCTGGCGCTGGACCTTCCTCTTCTCCGTGCCGCTCGCCATCCTCGCGCTGGTGCTCGGCTTCTTCTTCGTCCCCAAGGACGCCCGCGAGCGCGGCGCCGGCCACGACGTCGTCGGCGCGATCCTGCTGGCGGCCGGGATGCTCCTGCTGGTCTACACGGTGGTGTCCGCGCCCGGCGCGGGCTGGGGCTCGCTGCCGACCGTGCTCGGGTTCGTCGTCGCGGGGGCGCTGCTGACCGCGTTCGTGATCCTGGAGCTGCGGGTGCGGCACCCGCTCATCCGGTTCGGGATCTTCCGGGTCGCGGCGGTGCTGCGGGCGAACCTCACCGCGATCACGCTGTTCGGCTCGTACGTCTCGTTCCAGTTCGTGCTCACGCTCTACCTGCAGGACGTCCTCGGCTGGTCGCCGCTCGGGATGGCGCTCGCCCTGCTGCCGACCGGGCTGGTCGTCGTCACGAGCGCGCCGTTCGCCGACCGGCTGATCGACCGTTTCGGACCCACCGTGCTCATCATCGTCGGCCTCGGGTCGCTCTCGGCCGGCTACCTGCTGTTCCTCCGGCTCGGCACGGCGCCGGTCTACTGGCTCGATGTGCTGCCGCCCGTCGTGCTGCTCGGGATCGGCTTCGGCATCGGGTTCCCGGCCATCCAGGTGCAGGCGACGACAGGCGTCCACGACGACGAGCAGGGCCTCGCGGCGGGCCTCGTGCAGACCAGCGCCCAGGTCGGCGGCGCGCTCGCGCTGGCGGTCACGACCGCCCTGATCGCGGGCGGCCCCGCGGCGGTCGGCGGGCACGACCCGGCCGGCCTCGCGGAGCAGCTCGCCCAGTACCGTCCGGGGCTGTACCTCAGCGCCGGGCTGGCGCTCGCCGGTCTGCTCATCGCGGCGCTTCCCCGGAGGCGGCGGCTCGCGGTCCAGCCCGGGTGACGAGACAGGTGAAACTCCCGCGTCGGTCCGCTGCGGCCGTGACGGCCGGGCGGGTGGCGCCACCCGCCCGGCCGTAGGCTTCCTGCCAGCCATTCGCCGATCCCGGAGGGGCGCACGTGCCGCAGGACTTCGACCACTTCGTGATCACGCGGTTCGCGGTGCGCTGGCGGGCCGAGGACCCTCCGCCCGACGAGGCCTGGCTCCGCTACCGGATCGGCCTGTTCGAGGCGGTGTGCCTGCCGAGCGTCGCGAGCCAGGTCGGTGCGCAGTTCACCTGGCTGCTGCTGCTCGACGAGGGCTGCCGGGCGCCGTGGCTGGAGGCCGAGCTGGCCGAGCTCGGCGCCGACGGCGTCTTCGAGGTGGTCTGGCTGACCGACGTCTTCTGGTCGAGCATCGACCGGGTCGTGACCGAGCGGGCCACCGCGCCGCACGTCATCACGACCCGGCTCGACAGCGACGACGCGATCGCCCGCGACTACCTCGGCCGCGTCCAGGCGACCTTCGACGGCCAGGACCGCCTCTACGTCAACTTCCAGCGCGGCTTCCAGTTCGAGCGCGACGGCGCCCTGTACTCCTACCTGCATCCGGCGAACGCGTTCCTGTCGTTCATCGAGCGCCGCACCGAGAACACGCCGGTGCGCACCGTGTTCTCCTCGACCGCGCACCCGGACGCGGCGAAGTACGGGGACGTGCTGCAGGTGTCCGCGCCGCCGTGCTGGATCATCGTCGTCCACGGCGCGAACCTGCTCAACGAGGTTCATCCCGTGGCCTGGCGGCTGCGGCCCGAGGCGCTCGGCGACCGGTTCGAGGTCGCGCTGCCGCTCGCGCCGGTGACGGGCCGCGATCTCGTCGCCTCGCGGATCCGGACGCTGCGCCACCAGGCGGTGCGGGTATTCACCCGGTGGCGGATCGGGAAGCAGATCCTGCTGAACCTCGCCCAGGGCGACCGCGTCCAGGCGCAGCGGACCGACGGGAGCGGCTGACTCAGCGCTCCTCGACCGGCCCGCTCAACGCCGGCGGCGCGACGCGGAACAGCCGAGTCCGCCAGAGCAGGTAGCCGAGTCCGAGCGCGACCCAGACGCCGCCCACGACCATGGCGCTCGGCTCCAGGCTGAACCAGAGCGCGACGTTGACCGCCACCCCGAGCGCGGGGAGCACGACGAAGCCGAGGGCCTGCCGCCAGCCGCGCTCCTTCACGAAGCGGACGTAGGTGAACATCACCGACAGGTTGACGAAGACGAACGCCACGAAGGCGCCGAAGTTGATGAGGGACGCCGCCCGGCTGAGGTCGAGGAAGACCGCCGAGCACGCCAGCGCCGCGATCAGCAGCACGTTGCCGGCCGGGACGCCCGCCTTGTTGAGCCGCCCGAAGAACCGTCGAGGGAGGGCGCCGTCGCGGCCCATCGCGAACAGCAGGCGCGCGGCGCTCATCTGCTGCGTGATCCCGCAGCCGAGCACCGCCACCATGTAGCCGCCGATGAAGAGCGCCTGGAACGCGGCTCCGCCGATGTACTTGGCGATCTCCGGGGACGCGCCCACGATGTTCCCCACCTTCGTCACGTCCGGGAACAGCACCTGCATGACGTACGTGACGCTCACGAAGAACAGCCCGGCGACCCCGACGATGATCAGGATGGCGCGCGGGATGTCCCTGCGCGGGTGCTCGGCCTCCTCGGCGAGCGTGCTCACCGCGTCGAAGCCGAGGAACGACAGCGCCAGGATCGCCGCGCCCGACGCGATCGCGCCCGCGTCGATCCCCGGCGAGAAGAACGGCGTCATCGAGAAGTGCGCGCCGTTCGCGCCCTCGACGATGTTCTTGATCGTGAGCGCCACGAAGGCCACGGCGACGACCACCTGGATGACCACCAGGATCACGTTGACCTTGGCCGCGATCCGCACGCCGATCAGGTTGAGCGCGGTGCAGACGACGATGGTGGAGAGGATCCACACCCACGACGGCACCTCGGGGAACGCCGCCGTCATGTAGATGGCCGACAGCAGCGCGTTGATCATCGGCAGCAGCAGGTAGTCGAGCGTCGCGGCCCAGCCGACCAGGAAGCCGAGGTGCGGGTTGATCGCCTCCCGCGTGTACGTGTAGGCCGACCCGGCGCGCGGGTAGAAGCGGACCATCTTGGCGTAGCTGAGCGCGGTGATGAGTACGGCGACCAGCACCAGCAGGTACGACAGCGGGACGTGCCCGTGTGTGATGTCGGCGACGATCCCGAAGGTGTCGAAGACCGCGAGCGGCGCCATGTAGGCGAGGCCGAGGAAGACGATGTGCCGCAGGGTGAGGCTGCGGCGGAGGCCGGCGGCCTGCAGGTCGCTGGGCGCCTCCGCCGAGCGCGCGGGCGAGATGGCGGGGTCGAGCTGGGACATTTCGGTTTCCTTTCACAGCGTTGTGATGCGCACGCCCGCGAGCACACGAAAAACGTCGCGATCGGGCCCGAAACCCGACGTTTTCCCTGTGCTCGGCGGCTGGTCAGGGGGCCGCGGTGGAGTGCGCGGCCGAGCAGTGGGTGAGGGCGTCGTGCTGTTCGGGCGCGGCCGCGTCGCGGTCCGCGTCGTGGACGATCTCGCCGCCGACGACGGTCAGCGCCGCCCGCTGCTCCAGCAGCGCGGCCGGGTCGCCCTCGTGCTCGTAGAGGTCGGCCGACCAGGCGACGACATCCGCTTTCGCCCCGACGCGCAGCACGCCGAGGTCGTCCTCCGCGTGCCACGCCCACGCCCCCTCGCGGGTGTAGCCGCGGATCGCGTCGTCCAGGCCGATCCGCTCGGCGGGCGTCCAGGCGTCCCGGCCGTCGAGGCCCGCGCGGGTGAGGGCGGAGTAGAACCCGACGAGCGGGTCCATCTCGCCGACCTGCCAGTCGCTGGACAGCGCGACGTGCGCGCCCGACTCCATCAGCGAGCGGAGGCGCCAGGCGCGGTCCCAGCGTTGCTCGCCCACGTTCTCCATCCAGGTGCCGGCCACCAGGTCGGGCGAGCAGTGCCGCGGCTGCATCGCGGCGGTGATGCCGAGCGCGGCGAACCGCGGGAGGTCGTCCGGGTGCAGGCACTCGACGTGCACGATCCCGTGCCGGCGGTCGCGGGTGCCGTTGGCGCGGGCGGCCGCCTCGATCGCGTCGAGGGCGAGGCGGATGCCACCGTCGCCCGTGGCGTGCGTGTGCGTCTGGAAGCCGAGCCGGTCGAGCTCGGTGACGATCCGGGTCAGCTCCCCGATCGGGGCGGAGGGGTGGCCGCGGTGGCCGGGGCGGTTCGCGTAGTCGTCGAGCATCCAGGCGGTGTGCGGCTCGATGACGTCGTCCGCGTAGAGCTTCACCGGGCCGAAGCGCAGCCGCTCGTCGGTCGTCGCGCCGTCGACGGCCTCGCGCAGGTCGCGCCGGAACGCGGCGTCCGCGTCGATCGGGTGGAACAGCGCCGCGATCACCCGGGAGCTGAGCAGCCCGCGCTCGCGTGCCCGGTCGAGGAGGCCGAGCTCGGCGAGCGGGACCTGCGGCTCCACGACCGTGGTGATCCCGGACGCAGTGGCGAGGGCGAGACTGCCGAGCAGGCGGCGGTAGCGGCGCTCGGGCGAGTAGAGCGGGATGTCGCGCTGCAGGCCGGCCAGCCCCGCGGTGGTCATGGCGCTGGTGTAGAAGTCGGTCACCCAGCCGGTCGGCCTGCCGGCATCGTCGCGCTCGGGACGACCCCACGGGATGTCGTGGCCGTCGGCGATCCCGAGCAGCCGCAGCGCGGCGTCGTTCAGCCAGACCGAGTGCTGGTCGTAGGTGGTGACGAACACCGGCCGGTCGGTGAGCCCGGCGAGGTCGGCGGCGTTCGGCCGGCGCCCCGGCACGATCGAGTAGACGGCGTTCTCCGCGCAGATCCAGTCGAGGTCGGGACGGCGCTCGGCGAGGTCGCGGATGCGGCGGCGCACCTCCTCCAGCGTCTCGGCGCCCTCCAGGCTCACCGCGTCGGGATCGAAGCCGAGCAGGAGGTGGTTGTGGCTGTCGATGATCCCGGGTGTGACAAGGGCGCCGCCGAGGTCGCGGGTCTCGCGGGCGGCGGGGGCGTCGGCGGCCGGGCCGATATAGCTGATCCGGCCGTCCGTGACGCCGATGGCCTCCGCCCAGGGCTGCGCGTCGTCGAAGGTCCTGACCCGGGCTCCGGTGAGCAGGAGGTCGGCGTTCTGCGGTGCGGTCATGACGGTCCCATCGACGGTGAAGAGAATTCTTTGACACTTGCGTCAAAGAATTCCACGAGTGTGCCACGAGCCTGCGAGAGGTGTCAAGCGGACCGCGCGCCCGCGCGCCGGTAGGGTCGACTCATGGCACGGCCGAAGAAGCAGGACGAGCGCCGCGCCGATCTCATCGAGGCGGCGCTCAGCGCCGTCGGCGAGCGCGGCCTCCGCTCGCTCTCCCTGGCCGACGTCGCGGCGAAGGCGGGGCTCACCCGCGGCGCGATCCTCTACTACTACGAGGACCTCGACCAGCTCCTGGTGGAGGCCCACCGGGCCGGCCTCGAGCGGTTCTGCGACCACAGGGACGCCGTGGTCGCCGGCATCCCCGAGCCGCAGCTGCAGCTCGCCGCCGCCATCCGGGAGGGCCTGCCGAGCGGCCCGGACGACGCCCTCATGCGCCTGCTCTACGAGTTCGACGTGCTCGCCGGCACCTCCTCGCTGCACGACGAGCTGGTCGAGCGGATGTACCGGCGCCAGCTCGCCACCTACACGGGCATCCTGGAGCGCGGCGCCGCCGCGGGCGTCTTCGCGCCGACACTCCCCGTCGAGACGCTGGCGATGAACCTGGTCGCGCTGGAGGACGCCTACGGCCTCCACATCGTCGCGGGCAACAGCCTGATCACGGTCGCGAGCGCGGAGGCCGCGATGCGCGCCGCCGCCTCCGGACTGGGCGCCCCGACCACCCTCTGAGCCGGATTCGAGGCCACGCCCCGGAAGGAGACACGGTCGCGGATCTCCTTCCGAAGGCTGTCCGAACGGACTCGGGCGGCGTGTCCCGGTCCGTTCTCCTGCGCAAGCGGAGACCGCGTGGACCGGGCGCTACGCCGGCGGCGCCGTGCTCGCGCGGCGGATGAGCCGCGTCGGGAGGCGGATGTGCGTCGGGTCCGGCTCCTCGCCGGCCATCAGCGCCACGACCAGCTCCGCCGCGGCCGCGCCCAGCCGCCCCATCGGCTGCCGGATCGTCGTCAGCGGTGTGGAGAACCGGGACGCCTCGGGGATGTCGTCGAACCCGACCACCGACAGGTCGCGCGGCACCTCCAGCCCGAGCTCGTGCGCCACCTCGATGACCACGATCGCGGACAGGTCGTTGGCGGCGAAGATCGCGCTGGGCCGCTCCGGCGCGGCGAGGAGCCGGCGCGCGGCCTCCCGTGCGCTCTCCTGCTCGTAGTTGCCGACGCCGACGATCGACGGGTCGAACGGGATGCCGGCCTCCGCGAGCGCACGCCGGTAGCCCGCGTCGCGCGCGGCCGAGGAGCGCAGGTCCGGCCGGCCGGCCACGAAGCCGATGCGGCGGTGGCCGAGGCCGATCAGGAAGTCGACAGCGCTCCGGGCGCCGCCGAAGCTGTCCGACTCCACGGTCGGGAGGTCTGCGCGGCCGGTGTGCGGGTCGACGGCGACGATCGGGACGTCCGCGTTCACGTTCACCACGGTCGGCGTCACCATGATGACGCCGTCGATGAGCGTGCCGCTGAGCCTGCTGAGCGAGCGGCGCTCCCAGCCCTCGGGCGCGAGCTGGCGCGAGCCGCTGTAGGCGAGGAGGTCGTAGCGCGAGTCGGACAGCGCGGCCCCGACGCCCTTGAGCACCTCGGCGCTGAACGGCTCGAAGTCGGCCACGAGCACGCCGATCACGCCGGTCTGCCGCGACCGCATGCTGCTCGCGACGAGACTGGACTCGTAGCCGAGCTCCTCCACGACCTGGAGCACGCGCTCGGCCGTGTGCGAGGCGACGCCGTAGCGGCCGTTGACCGCTTTGGAGACCGTCGCGGCGGACACGCCGGCGGCCTCCGCCACGTCGTTGATGGTTGGACGTCGTCCCATGATCGAGCAGCATAGCAACCTCGAAAAGGATTTCGAAAAGGATTTCGAAAACGTTTGACACTCCCAGGTGGGCTTGCGACACTGACGTGGTCCGGTCAGCCTCCCGGACCCGACGAGTCCTTGTCCGGCCCCAGGCGAGAGGCTTCGCCCGGCCGGCAGCCCCCGGCACGGACTTCCGTCACAGGCATCGCGAATCCGCGGATGCCGCTCAACGAAGAGAACAGGTTGGAATCACATGAAAGCCAAGAAGCTCCTCATCGGAGCTGCTGTCCTGGCCGCCGGCTCGCTCGCGCTGACCGCGTGCAGCGGCACCTCCTCCGACAGCTCCAGCAACAGCAAAGTCAGCATGACGCTCTGGCAGAACTCGACGACCGGCCCCGGCCAGCAGTACTGGAAGGACGCGATCGCCGCGTTCGAGAAGGCCAACCCGAACGTCACGATCAAGATGCAGTCGATCCAGAACGAGGACCTCGACGGCAAGCTGCAGACGGCGCTCAACTCGGGTGACGCCCCGGACATCTTCCTGCAGCGCGGCGGCGGCAAGATGGCCGCGATGGTCCAGGCCGGCCAGGTCATGGACATCACCGACAAGATCTCCGCCGACACCAAGAAGGTCATCTCCTCGGGCTCGTTCAAGGCGGAGACCTACCAGAACAAGGTCTACGCGATGCCCCTCGCGGTCCTCCCCGGCGGCCTCTTCTACAGCCAGAACCTCTTCAAGGCGGCAGGGATCACCGAGGCTCCCAAGACCATCGACGACCTCAGCGCCGACGTCCAGAAGCTGAAGGCCACGGGCGTCGCCCCGATCGCCCTCGGCGCCAAGGACGCCTGGCCGGCCGCGCACTGGTTCTACTGGTTCGCGCTCCGCGAGTGCTCCGGCACCACGATGGAGAAGACGGCGGACTCGAAGAGCTTCTCTGACGGCTGCTGGCTCAAGGCCGCTCAGGACCTGGAGAACTTCGCCGGCCAGAAGCCCTTCAACGACGGCTTCCTGACCACCTCCGCCCAGCAGGGCGCCGGCTCCTCCGCCGGCCTGGTGGCCAACCACAAGGCCGCCATGGAGCTCATGGGCGCGTGGGACCCGGGCGTGATCGCCTCGCTCACCCCCGACCAGAAGCCCCTCCCCGACCTCGGCTTCTACCCCTTCCCGGAGCTCTCCGGCGGTAAGGGCGAGCCCGGCTCGATCATGGGCGGCGTCGACGGCTACTCCTGCTCCGTGAAGGCGCCGAAGGAGTGCGTGGACTTCCTCAACTTCATCGCGACGACCCCGCAGCAGATCGCCTACTACAAGGCGTTCAACTCGCCGCCGGTCAACACCGACGCCCAGAAGGAGGTCACCGAGCCCTACCTGAAGGAGGTCCTCGCGGCCTACAACAAGGCGCCGTACGTCTCGCAGTGGCTCGACACCGTCCTCGGCCAGAACATCGGCAACGCGCTGAACGTCGCCGTGGTCGACATGCTCGCCGGCAAGACCGACGCCAAGGGCATGATCCAGGCCGCGAACGACGCCGCGAAGAAGGGCTGAGAGGCCCGATAGTGAGCAACACCCGCGAGTCAACCTCGACCGAGCGCGTGTCGACGGCGGATCTCGCGCAGCACGACGGGAGCGGCGCCACCGCGTCGCTCCCGTCGCAGCCGCGCCGCCGCCGCGGCGCGGGCTGGGGCCTCCGCGCCGAGATCCTCCTCCTGGCCGGCCCCGCCGTCATCGTCTTCCTGGCCTTCGTGATCTTCCCGGTCGTGATGGCCGCCTACTACGGCTTCTTCCGCTGGGCCGGGTACGGCACCCCCACCGACTTCGTCGGCCTCCAGAACTACGTCGTCATCCTCACCGACCCGGCCTTCCTGGCGGCGCTCGGGCACAACGCCTTCATCGTCGTGATGTCCATCGTCATCCAGGGCCCGATCGCCATCCTCCTCGCGCTCCTCCTCAACCGGCGCATGAGGGGCCAGTCGCTCATCCGCGTGCTGATCTTCGTGCCCTACGTGATCTCGGAGGTCGTGGTCGGCACCGGCTGGAGCCTGATGCTCGCCACCAACGGCGCGCTCAACGGCTTCCTGCACAATGTCGGCCTCGGCTGGATGGCCCACGACTGGCTGTCCGACCCGAACATCGCCATCTGGACCCTGATGGGCATCCTGACCTGGAAGTACGTCGGCTTCGCCGTCATCCTCTTCCTCGCCGGCCTGCAGGGCATCCCGGAGGAGCTCTACGAGGCCGCAGCGCTCGACGGCGCGTCGTACTGGCAGATCCAGCGCAGGATCACCCTGCCGCTGCTCGGCCCGACGCTCCGGATCTGGGCGTTCCTCTCGATCATCGGCGCCCTCCAGCTGTTCGACCTCGTCTACATCATCTGGGGCCAGTACGTGGCCTCCACCGCGGGCACCTCGACGATGGCCACCTACATGGTCGCGAACGGCCGCAACGCCGGCAACTACGGCTACGGCAACGCCGTGGCCGTCGTGATCTTCCTCATCTCCCTGATCGTCGCGCTCATCTACCAGCGCTTCGTCCTCCGCCGTGACACCGCCGGTGCGGTCACGACCGCCAAGAAGGCCGAAGGCCGCACGGGCCGCCGCAACGGGGCCGCAACAGAAAGGACGGCGTGATGACCACCCTCACCGTCTCCACCCGCGCCGCGCGCCGCGCCGAGCGGAAGAGCCTCCCCTGGGGATCGCCGGCCGTCTACTTCGTCGCGCTGATCGTGATCGCGCTGATGATCGTGCCGATCGCGTACATCATCATCGGCGGCTTCCGCACGAACTCGCAGATCACCGTCGACCCGGCCGGCTTCCCGAACCCGTGGAACCCGGCGAACTACCTGGACGTGCTCACCGGAAGCGTCTTCTGGGGCCAGGTCCTCAACTCCACGGTCGTCGCCCTCGTCACGACCGTCGGCGCGGTGGCGCTCGGGCTGATGGCCAGCTACGTGCTCGCCCGGTACACCTTCCGGGGCAGCGGCTTCCTCTACGCGCTGTTCGCCGCCGGGCTGATGTTCCCGATCACCGTCGCGATCACGCCGCTCTACATCGTGGTGCGCAACCTCGGCCTGATGAACTCGCTCGCGGGCGTCATCATCCCGCAGATCGCGTTCGCGCTGCCGACGACGATCATCATCCTGGTGCCGTTCCTCCGCGCGATCCCGGACGAGATCCAGGAGGCCGCCTTCATCGACGGCTGCAGCCGGATCGGCTTCTTCTTCCGGATGGTGCTGCGGCTCTCGCTCCCCGGCGTGATCACGGTGGGCATCCTCGCCTTCATCGCGAGCTGGAACAGCTACCTGCTGCCGCTGTTCATCCTCAACGACCAGGCGACCTTCACCCTGCCGCTCGGCGTGCAGGCGTTCTCGTCGCAGTACGCCACCGACACCTCCAAGGTGCTGGCGTTCACGTCGCTCTCGATGATCCCCGCGCTGATCTTCTTCAGCCTGTTCGAGCGCCGGATCGTCGGCGGTCTCACCGGTGCGGTCAAGGGCTGAGCCCGGCTCCCCGCTCGCGTTCCCGACACGTTCCCGTACCACCCGTATGCAGGAAAGAAGCATGACTACGACTGACAACCTCCCCACCGTCTCCGAGCGCGTGCGCGACCTGCACGCCCGGATGACTCTCGACGAGAAGCTCGCGCAGATCGTCGGCTACTGGGTCGACAAGGGCGACGACAACGTCGCACCGCTCGACGGGGAGATGACCACCGGCCAGAGCTACGAGGACGCCACCGCGAACGGCATCGGCCACCTCACCCGCGTGTACGGCACGCGCCCCGTCGACCCCGTGGAGCGCGCCTCCTGGCTGTGGTCGGAGCAGCGCCGGCTGCGCGAGCAGACCCGGCTCGGCATCCCCGCGCTCGTGCACGAGGAGTGCCTGACCGGGCTGGCGGCGTGGAAGGCCGCGACCTTCCCGACCCCGCTCGCCTGGGGCGCCGCGTTCGACCCGGAGCTGGTGGAGGAACTGGGTGCGGTGATCGGCGCCTCGATGCGCGAGCTCGGCATCCACCAGGGCCTCGCCCCCGTGCTCGACGTGATCCGCGACCCGCGCTGGGGCCGGGTGGACGAGTGCATCGCGGAGGACCCGTACGTGGTCGGGACGATCGCCACCGCGTACGTGCGCGGCCTGCAGTCGTCGGGCGTGCACGCCACGCTCAAGCACTTCGTCGGCTACTCGGCGTCGCAGGCCGGGCGCAACCACGCTCCGGTGCACGCCGGGACGCGCGAGGTGCGGGACACGCTGCTGCCCCCGTTCGAGATGGCGGTCCGCGACGGCGGCGTCCGCTCGGTGATGAACTCGTACGCGGAGATCGACGGCGTGCCCGTCGCCGCGAACCCGGCCTACCTCACCGGCGTGCTCCGGGACGAGTGGGGCTTCGACGGCACCGTCGTCGCCGACTACTTCGCGGTGGCGTTCCTGCACACCATGCACCGCGTCGCGGCCGACCGCGGCGAGGCGGCCGCGCTGGCCCTGGCGGCCGGCATCGACGTCGAGCTGCCGACCGGCGACGCGTTCCTCGCCCCGCTGGCCGAGCGCATTCGCGCCGGGCTCGCCGACGAGGCGCTGGTCGACCGCGCCGTGCTGCGCCTGCTCGCGCAGAAGGAGGAGCTCGGCCTGCTGGACGAGACCTTCGAGGAGCCGCCGACGTCCGTCGACCTGGACTCCCCCGCGCACCGCGCGCTCGCGCTGCGCCTGGCCGAGGAGTCGCTGGTGCTGCTCACCAACGACGGCGCCCTCCCGCTCGAGGGCGACCGCGCCGCCGCCCGCATCGCGGTCGTCGGCCCGAACTCCGACGCCGCCGAGGCGCTGATGGGCTGCTACTCGTTCGCCAACCACGTGCTCGCCCACCACCCGGAGGTCCCGCTCGGCTTCGAGCTCCCCTCGGTGCTGGAGGCGCTGCGCGAGGAGTTCCCCGCGGCGGAACTCGTGCACGCCCGCGGCTGCGACGTGGAGGGCGACGACCGCTCCGGCATCGTCACCGCGGTCAGCGCGGCGGCCGACGCCGACGTGGCCGTGGTCGTCGTCGGCGACCGCGCGGGCCTGTTCGGCCGCGGCACGGTCGGCGAGGGCAACGACGTGGAGAGCCTGGAGCTCCCCGGCGTGCAGCGCGAGCTGGTGGAGGCCGTCGTCCGCACCGGGACGCCGACCGTCGTCATCGTGCTGTCCGGCCGCCCGTACGCGATCGACTGGGCCATCACCGGACCGGACGCGCCCGCGGCCGTGCTGCAGGCGTTCTTCCCCGGCGAGGAGGGCGGCCGAGCCATCGCCGCCGTGCTGTCCGGCCGGGTCTCGCCCAGCGGCCACCTCCCGGTGTCGCTGCCGCGGTCGGCCGGCGCTCAGCCGTTCTCGTACCTGCACCCGCTGCTCGGCGGCCCGTCCGACGTGACGAGCGCCGACAGCACCCCGGTCCTGCCGTTCGGTCACGGCCTCAGCTACACGACCTTCGAGCGCACCGGGCTGGAGGCCGACGCGGCCGTGGCCGCCGGCGGCGAGTTCGAGGTGCGGGTCACCGTCCGCAACAGCGGCGAGCGCGCGGGCTCCGACCTGGTGCAGCTCTACGCCCGCGACGTGTTCGCGAGCGTCACGCGCCCGGTCGCCCAGCTGCTCGGCTACGCCCGCGTCTCGCTGGAGCCGGGCGAGGAGGCCGTGGTCGCCTTCCAGGTGCCGTCCACCCGGCTGGCCTTCACCGGCCTCGACGGCGTCCGCATCGTGGAGCCCGGCGACGTCGAGCTCTGGGTGGGCCCGTCCTGCGCCGAGCGCGAGACGGAGACGCGCATCGCGCTGACCGGCCCGAAGCACGCGGTCACCCCGGCCGACGCGCGCCTGGTCCGCACCACGGTCGCCGCCTCCGCTCCCGCCCCCACCGCCTGACCCCTACCCGCTTCCCCCTCCCCTCCGCGAACGGAGGAGATCCGCCCTCCCCCGGCCGCGATCTCCTCCGTTCGCTGCGTTTCGGCGGCGTGTCGCCCTCGATCTCCTCCGTTCCCGACAGCCCCTTCTTCCGCCGGGCCGCGGCCCGCGGGTAGGGTGCCGGTGTGGGCGGACGCGCCCGGGAAGGAAAGCGGCTATGGCGGACCTCTCGGGGCGCAGGTCCCTCATCACCGGCGGTGCGAGCGGCATCGGTCTGGCGTGCGCCGAGGCCTTCGCCGCCGCCGGCGCGCGGGTCACGATCGCCGACCTCAACGGCGACGCGGCACGTGCCGCGGCCGACCGGCTGGGCGGCGACGCGTGGGAGGTCGACCTCTCGGACACCGCCGCGCTCGGCGACCTCCGCCTCGACACCGACATCCTCGTCAACAACGCCGGTCTGCAGCACGTGCGGCCGATCCCGGAGTTCGAGCCGGAGAGCTTCGCACTCCTGCTGCGGATCATGCTGGAGGCGCCGTTCCTCCTCATCCGCGCCGCCCTCCCCGGCATGTACGAACGTGGCTTCGGGCGGATCATCAACATCTCCAGCGTCCACGGCCTGCGCGCCTCCGAGTTCAAGTCCGCCTACGTCGCGGCGAAGCACGGCCTCGAGGGCCTCTCGAAGGTGACCGCGCTGGAGGGCGCCGCGCACGGCGTCACCTCCAACTGCATCGAGCCCAGCTACGTCCGCACGCCGCTGGTCGAGAAGCAGATCGCGGACCAGGCCCGGCTGCACGGTATCCCGGAGGACGAGGTGGTCGAGAGGATCATGCTCACCGAGCCCGCGATCAAGAGCCTGGTCGAGCCGGAGGAGGTCGCCGGCCTCGCGCTCTGGCTCGCGGGCAGCGGATCACGGATGGTCACCGGCGCGAGCTACACGATCGACGGCGGCTGGAGCGCGAAGTGACGGGCTTCACGCCGGCGGAGCCGTTCCGCGTCCCGGTCGCCGGCGGCGAGCTCGCCGGCGGACAGTGGCACGCGGACGCCGGCGGGACGCCGCTGGTCGGCATCCACGGGATCACCGCCAACCACGTCTCGTGGAGCATGGTCGCCGCGGCACTGCCGGGCGTTCGGCTGATCGCGCCGGACCTGCGCGGGCGCGGCCGCAGCAACGGCCTCCCCGGGCCGTACGGGCTGACCCAGCACGCCGATGACATCGCCCGGATGCTCGACGGGCTCGGCGTCGAGCGCGCCATCGTCGCCGGGCATTCGATGGGTGCGTTCGTGGCGGTCTGGCTGGCCGAACGCCACCCCGACCGGGTGGAGCGGTTGGTGCTGATCGACGGCGGTCTCCCGGTCTACGGCACGGCCGACCTCGGCCCCGCGCGCGACCGGCTGCGGATGACCTTCGCGAGCGAGGAGGAGTACCTGGCGTTCTGGCGCCGGCATCCCGCGCTCGGGCCCTGGTGGAACGACGCTGTCGAGGCCTACGCGCTGTACGACCTGGTCGGCGCGCCGCCCGAGCTGCGGTCGAGCGTGTCGGAGGAGGCCATGTCGGCCAACGCGATCGAGGTCGGCGGCGCCGACGGCTACGAAGAGGCCCTCGCCGGGCTGACGCTGCCGATCGCGTTCGTGCGCGCGCCGCGCGGCCTCCTGAACACGGACCCGCTCTACCCGCCGGAGGAGCCCGCCGAGTGGCGCACCCGGCTGCCCTGGTTCGAGGCGTTCGAGGCCGAGGACGTGAACCACTACACGATCGTGATGACGGAGGCCGGGGTCCGTCAGCTCACTCCGCACCTGCCCGGCGCGTATCCCGCCCACCCGCACTACCACTCCCACCCGCACACCTCCGATCCCGGCACCTCCGACCCGAAGGAGACGTAAGTGACCGCAACCCTGCTCCCCGGCATCGTCGCCCGCAGCGTCACGACGCCCCGCTACACGGCCAACGTGCTGGCGCGCACGACCGACCCGACCGTCGCCGCCGACGCCACCCGGACCATCGTGTTCGTGCACGGCAACGTGTCGTCGTCGCTGTTCTGGCAGCCGCTGATGCTGTCGCTCCCCGAGGGCACGCGCGCCCTCGCGATCGACCTCCGCGGCTTCGGGGAGAGCGAGACGCTGCCCGTCGACGCGACCCGCGGGGTCGGCGACTTCTCGGAGGACGTCGCGGCCGTGCTCGACGCGCTCGACAGCGGGCCGGTGCACCTGGTCGGCTGGAGCATGGGCGGCGGTGTGGTGATGCAGCTGCTGCTCGACCGTCCCGACCTGGTGCGCAGCCTGACGCTGGTATCCACGGTCTCCCCGTACGGTTTCGGCGGAACGGCGCTCGACGGCAGCCTCCTCAACTCCGACGCCTCGGGAACCGGCGGCGGCGGAGCGAACCCGGACTTCGTGGAGCGGCTCGCCGCCCACGACACCGGCGAGGACTCGCCGACCTCGCCGCGCGCCGTCTACCGCTCGGCCTACGTGGCGCCGGGCTTCACGACCGAGTACGAGGACCTCTGGGTGCAGTCGATGCTCACGACCGCGACCGGCGTGGACAACTACCCCGGCGACGCGACGGCGACCGACGAGTGGCCGGGCTTCGCGCCCGGCCCGCACGGCGTCCTCAACACGATGGCGCCGACCTACTTCGACACGACCGACATCATCGACCTCCCGGTCAAGCCGCCGATCCTCTGGATCCACGGCGCGCTCGACGCGATCGTCAACGACGCGTCCTTCTTCGACCTCAACCAGCTCGGCGCCGCCGGCGTCATCCCCGGCTGGCCCGGCGAGGAGGTCGCACCCCCGCAGCCGATGCTCAAGCAGATCCGCGCGGTGCTGGAGAGCTACCAGGCGCAGGGCGGGGTGACGCGGGAGGTGGTGTTCGAGGACTGCGGGCACTCGCCGCACATCGAGAAGCCGGAGGAGTTCCTGGCGGAACTGGTGGCGTGGGTGCAGTAGGTCTCCTACCCCACCAGCACCCCGCGCTCCACCCCCAGCATCCCCTCGACCGCATGCCCGAGCAGCGACCCGCGGTCGGCGGCGCCGCCCCAGCGGACCAGCGCCTGAGCGTTGAGGCCGTCGAGCATCCCGAGGAGCTGCCAGGCGACCGCGCGCGGGTCCTCCACCCGGAACGATCCGGCCGCGACTCCCTCAGCGATCACGCCCTCGAACACGTCGCTCCAGGCGTCCATCTGGTCGCGGACCGCCGCGCCCAGCACCGGGTTTCGGCGGCCGAGCGCCCAGGCCTCCACCCACACGACGGTGACGTCGTCGCGGCTGCCGTCGAGGAGCGTGCGCAGCAGCGTCGCGAGCCCGGCGGCCGGGGACGGGGCCGCGGCGAGCAGGCCGCGCAGCTCCGCGATCTCCGCGGCGACGATGCTCGTGAAGGTCTCGGCGACCAGTGCGTCCATCGACTCGTGGTAGTGCGCGACCAGCGCGGGCGCGACCGCCGCGCGGGCGGCGACGGCGCGCAGCGTCACGGCGGCCAGGCCCTCGTCGAGGGCGAGCGCGCGGGCGGCGGCGGCCAGTTCGGCGCGGCGCTCGGCGGGCGGTCTGCGGGCTGCTCTTGACATCGTGGGTCCAGTATAGGTATCTATTGATCATCCGATCAATAGAGCCCGGAGGTTCACGATGACCTGGCGCATGCCCGCCGAGACCGCACCGCACGAGCGCACCTGGATGGCTTTCCCGCGCGCCGGCATCACCCTCGGCGACGACGCCGCGTCCGCCGAGGAGGCCTACGCCGCCTGGACCGCCGTCGCCCACGCGGTCGCCGAGTTCGAGCCGGTCACGATGGTGGTCGACCCGTCCGAGCGCGAGCGCGCCGCCCGCATGCTCGGCTCGCACGTCGAGCAGATCGAGGCGCCGCTCGACGAGTTCTGGATGCGCGACTTCGGCCCGACCTTCGTGGTCGACGACGAGCGCCCCGGCGTGCTCGGCGCCGTCGACTGGACCTTCAACGGCTGGGGCGACCCGGCCTGGTCCGAGTGGCGCAAGTCCGCGGAGATCGCCCGCTTCGTCGCCGACCGCACCGGCGCCGAGCTGGTCAGCTCGGTCCTCGTGAACGAGGGCGGCGGCATCCACGTCGACGGCGACGGCACCGTGCTGCTCACCGAGACCGTCCAGCTCGACCCGCGCCGCAACAAGTACGCCGACAAGGCCCGCGTGGAGGCCGAGCTCGCCCGCACGATCGGCGCCACCCACGCCGTCTGGCTGCCGCGCGGCCTCACCCGCGACTACGACGACTTCGGCACCAACGGCCACGTCGACATCGTCGCCACCATCCCCTCCCCCGGCCGCCTGCTGCTGCACACCCAGCGCAACCCCGAGCACCCCGACTTCGCGGTGTCCCGCGAGCTGCGCGCCTTCCTCTCCGGGACGACCGACGCCGCCGGCCGCGCTTGGGACATCATCGACCTCCCCGCGCCGACGACCCTCCGCGACGAGGAGGGCTTCGTCGACTGGAGCTACGTGAACCACCTCGTCGTCAACGACGGCGTGATCGCGTGCGGCTTCGGCGAGGAGGCCGCGGACGCCGAGGCCACCGAGATCCTGGCGGCCGCGTACCCGGGCCGCCGGGTGAGCATGGTCGACTCGCGCCCGATCTTCGCCCGCGGCGGCGGCATCCACTGCATCACGCAGCAGCAGCCGGCGGTGCAGCGATGACGGGCCGCGCCCGCACCCTCCGGAGTTCCGGAGCCGACCGCAGCACCGAAGGAGCCCGCGCATGACCGCCTTCGACGTCGTGGAGGCCGGCATCGCCGACCTCCGCCGGGCCCTGGAGTCCGGCGAGACCACCAGCGCCGAACTGGTCGACGCCTACCTCGCCCGCATCGACGCGTACGACGCCGCCGGCCCGCGGCTCAACGCCGTGATCGTGCGCAACCCCGACGCCCGCGCCGAGGCCCGCGCCGCCGACGAGCGCCGCGCCCGCGGCGAGACGCACGGCCCGCTGGACGGCATCCCGTACACGGCCAAGGACAGTTACCTGGCCCGCGGGCTCACCGCGGCGGCCGGCTCCCCGGCGTTCGAGCACCTCGTCGCCCAGCGCGACGCCTTCACCATCGAGCGGCTGCGCGCCGGCGGGGCGATCCTGCTCGGCCTCACCAACATGCCGCCGATGGCGAACGGCGGCATGCAGCGCGGCGTCTACGGCCGCGCCGAGAGCCCCTACAACGGCGACTACCTCACGGCCGCGTTCGGCTCCGGGTCGTCCAACGGCTCCGGCACCGCGACGGCCGCGAGCTTCGCCGCGTTCGGTCTCGGGGAGGAGACCTGGTCGTCCGGCCGGGCCCCGGCCTCCAACAACGCGCTCTGCGCCTACACCCCGTCGCGCGGCGTCATCTCCGTGCGCGGCAACTGGCCGCTGGTGCCGACGATGGACGTCGTGGTCCCGCACACCCGCACGATGGCCGACCTCCTGGAGGTCCTGGACGTCATCGTCGCCGACGACACCGAGACCCGCGGCGACTTCTGGCGCGCGCAGCCGTGGGTGCCGATCCCGCCCGCTTCGGAACTGCGGCCCGCGTCATACCCGGCGCTGGCCGAGGGCGCGAGCCTCGCCGGCCGCCGCATCGCCGTCCCGCGCATGTACATCAACAAGGACGAGGAGGCCGGCACCGGCGAGCACGTCGGCATCGGCGGCCCGACCGGGCAGCGCATCCGCACCCGCGACTCGGTGATCGCGCTGTGGGAGGCCGCCCGCCGCGACCTGGAGGCCGCCGGCGCCGAGGTGGTCGAGACCGACTTCCCCGTCGTGTCGAACTACGAGGGCGACCGCCCGGGCGCCCCGACCATCGCCACCCGCGGCCTGGTCTCGCCCGCGTACCTGCGCCGGGAGATCATCGACCTCTCCGCGTGGAGCTGGGACGACTTCCTCGCCGCCAACGGCGACCCGGCGCTGAACACGCTCGCCGACGTCGACGGCGCGCGGATCTTCCCCCAGCCGGAAGGCGCGCTGCCGGACCGGTACACCGGCTTCGACGACGACATCGCCGAGTACCCGGCCTGGGTGCGCGAGCACCCGGGAACGACGCTCGAGGGCATCCCGGAGCTGGCCAACGGCCTGCGCGGCCTCGAGGAGACCCGCCGCGTGGACCTCGAGGAGTGGATGGCCGGCCTCGGCGTCGATGCCGTCGTCTTCCCCGCGGTCGCGGACGTGGCCCCGGCCGACATGGACGTGAACCCGGCCTCCGCAGACCTCGGCTGGCGCAACGGCGTCTGGGTGGCGAACGGCAACCTGGTGCCCCGCCACCTCGGCATCCCGACCGTGACGGTCCCGATGGGGACCATGACCGACACCGGCATGCCCGTCGGCCTGACCTTCGCGGGCCGCGCCTACGACGACGCGGCGCTGCTGACGCTGGCCGCGGCGTTCGAGGCGACCGGCCGGCGGAGGACAGAGCCGCCGCGCACGCCGCGGCTGGGTTAGGGGTCCGCGGCGCGCGGGTGCCGCCTCCGGGGAGTCCGGGTGCGGCACCCGCGCGGGCCGGTTCGACGGGCTGGCGAGGGACCGAGCCGTCGCGCACCCCCGGACTCGGCTAGGCGCCGCGCATCCGGCGGATGCCGCCTCGGCGTCCGGGCACGCCCACCCGCCCCGCCGGGTCCGCCCCGCGGCGGACCCGGATACCTCCCGCGGAGGACGCCCGGCCCGGGCACCGCTTGAGAGCGTGGGGCAATGCCCTCCCACCGGCCGCTCCTGCATCTCGCCCTGGCCCTCTCCGCCCTCGTCGCCCTCACCGGGTGCAGCGCCGCCGCGGTCGCGCCGCCGGTGTCGGACGCCGCGCAGCTCACCGACGACGACGGCTACATCCCGGACGGCTCGTCGCTCACGCTCGACAGCGACCTCCCGGCGGTGCGGCGGCTGGAGCCCGCGCTGCTGGACGCGCTCCGGTCGGCGGCCGCGGCGGCGGCCGAACACGGCGCGGAGGTGACGATCGTGGACGGCTGGCGCTCCGAGCGCTACCAGGAGTACCTGTTCGCGCAGGCCGTGCGAACGTACGGGAGCGAGGAGGAGGCGTCCCGCTGGGTGAAGCGCGGCGCCGACTCGGCCCACGTCGCGGGCGCGGCGGTCGACATCGGGACGGCGGACGCGATGGACTTCCTCAGCCGGTTCGGCTCCGAGTGGGGCCTGTGCCAGACCTACGCGAACGAACGCTGGCACTTCGAGCTGCTGACCCGACCGGGCGGCGACTGCCCGGCGCCCCTGGCGGACGGGAGGGGTTAGGGCCGGGCGACGCGATGAGCAGCGCCACGGCGGTTTCGCGCGGCGGGGCCGCCGTGACGCTGCTGTCCCCCTTGTTTCCCCTGGTCCCCTCCAGGTGCCGGCTCGCGAAACGAGGCGGCGAGATCCACATTAGCATCTCACATTTCTAGAGCGCAAATCTAACCATTCCCTTTCGTGCAGCCCGTGCGACCACCCCGCAGGACGCACCCCCACCGCCCGCACTAAGCTGGAAGCCGTGTCCAAAGTCTTGAGCAGTCTTCCCGTCGGTGAGCGAGTCGGCATCGCGTTCTCGGGGGGTCTCGACACCTCCTGCGCGGTCGCGTGGATGCGCGAGAAGGGCGCAGTCCCCTGCACCTACACCGCGGACATCGGCCAGTACGACGAGCCGAACATCGACGAGGTGCCCGGCCGCGCCAAGGAGTACGGCGCGGAGGTCGCACGCCTGGTCGATGCCAAGCGCGCGCTGGTCGAGGAGGGGCTGATCGCGCTGCAGTGCGGCGCCTTCCACATCCGCTCGGGCGGCAAGACCTACTTCAACACCACGCCGCTGGGCCGCGCCGTCACGGGCGTCATGCTCGTGCGCGCCATGATGGACGACGGCGTCGAGATCTGGGGTGACGGCTCCACCTACAAAGGCAACGACATCGAGCGGTTCTACCGCTACGGCCTCATCGCCAACCCCCGGCTGCGCATCTACAAGCCGTGGCTGGACACCGCGTTCGTGGAGGAGCTGGGCGGCCGCACCGAGATGAGCGAGTGGCTCGTCGCGCGCGGGTTCCCGTACCGCGACCCGAGCGAGAAGGCGTACTCGACCGACGCCAACATCTGGGGCGCCACCCACGAGGCCAAGCGGCTCGAGGAGCTCGACGCCGGGCTGGACATCGTGGACCCGATCATGGGCGTCGCCGCCTGGCGCGAGGACGTCGAGGTCACTCCCGAGACCGTCACCGTCGGGTTCGAGGCCGGCCGCCCGGTCGCGCTGAACGGCGTGGAGTTCTCCGACCCGGTGGCGCTCGTGCTGGAGGCCAACGCGATCGGAGGCCGCCACGGTCTCGGCGCGTCCGACCAGATCGAGAACCGCATCATCGAGGCCAAGAGCCGGGGGATCTACGAGGCGCCGGGCATGGCGCTCCTCCACATCGCGTACGAGCGGCTGCTCAACGCGATCCACAACGAGGACACCGTCGCCAACTACCACAACGAGGGCCGCCGCCTCGGCCGACTCATGTACGAGGGCCGCTGGCTCGACCCGCAGTCGCTGATGCTGCGGGAGTCGCTGCAGCGCTGGGTCGGCTCCGCGATCACCGGCGAGGTGACCCTGCGCCTGCGCCGCGGCGACGACTACACGATCCTGGACACGACCGGTCCGGCGCTCAGCTACCACCCCGACAAGCTCTCGATGGAGCGCGTCGGCAACGCCGCCTTCGGTCCGTCCGACCGCATCGGCCAGCTCACCATGCGCAACCTCGACATCGCCGACTCGCGCTCTCGGCTCGAGCAGTACGCGGCGGCCGGACTGATCGGCGGCCCGACCGGCGAGCTCGTCGGCGAGCTGGAGGAGGGCAGCGCCCGCTCGATCCTGGAGCTCGACGTGAGCGCGACCGACGACGCGCTGTCGCGCGAGATCGACGCGTCCTCCGAGGGCGCCGCGTTCGACGCCGGCACCGACTGAGGCGCAGCCGATGGCGCACGAGGTGACGCAGGGCCCCGCCGGAGCGCCCGGCCGCCTCGGCGCCGCGGAGCGCGAGCCGGAGCCCGGACCGGAGAGCGCGCACGAGCCGGAGCACTGGCCGCTCGGCCGCCTGCTCGGCGCCGCCTCCCGCGCCGTCGAGCGGGCCTGGTACGAGGCGCTGGAGGCCCGCGGCCTCACCCACGCCGGCCTCATCGTGCTGCACTTCCTCGAGCTCGGCTTCGACTCGCAGAGCGACCTCGCCCGGGCGGCGCAGGTGGAGGCGCAGACCATGTCGCGCACGGTCGACCGGCTGGAGCGCGAAGGGCTCGTCATCCGGACGCCCGACCCCGCCGACCGCCGGCGCCACATCGTGTCGATCACCGAACGCGGTCACGCCGCGTTCGAGGCGGTGCGCGGCCTGGAGGACGAGGTCTTCCCCACGGTCGACGACCCGGCGGCGCTGCGGGCCGCGCTGATCCAGATCGTCAGCGCAGCCCCCGCGCGACCGCCCCGCTGAGCCGGGGCGGCCGGATCAGGCGATCCGGTCGTCGCCCTCGTAGCGGTTCTTCCCGATCGGCAGCCGCGGCCGCAGCAGCCCGAGGTCGTACGCGATCCGCACCGCCTCCTCGCGGGAGTTGGCCCCCAGCTTGCGGTAGATGCTCCTGGTCTGCGTCTTCACCGTGTTGATGGAGACGACCAGCGAGCGGGCGATGTACTCGAGGCTCGCGGTCGACTGGAGCCGGTCGAGCACGATCCGCTCCCGCTGCGTGAGCTGTGCCGCCATCGCCGCCTCCGAGAAGAGCGGCTTGATCCGCCGGCGCTGAGCCTCGACGCCGTCCGCCTCCGCGGCGGAGGCCGGCAGCAGCGGGGCGACCTGGCCCTCGATCGTGAGGACGAAGGGCGTGAGCAGGGCGTTCGCCTCCGCGAGCTGCCGCGCGTTCAGCCGGATCGCCGTCGCCCTGGCGCTCTTCAGCCGCTGCAGCGCCTCCGCCTGGACGAGGAGCATCTCCACCCGCGTCCGCGGCCCGGCGCCCTCCGCCAGGACCGCCTCCGCCAGCAGCTGAGCGCTCCGGTACTCGCGGAACATCAGCAGCAGGCGCGCCGAGACCGGGCGCAGCGCGTTCGTCCCGTCCGGGAACACCTTGATGAGCTTCTGGGCGGCGACGAGGTTGCCCTGGGACATAAGCAGGTCGGCGCTGAGCGCGACGAAGCGCGCGCTCTCGCTGTTGCTCGGCGTGTGCGACCCCTTGCTGAGCAGCTCCGCGTCGATGATCCGCTGCGCCTCCTCCAGCTCGCCCGTGGCGAGGGCGCGCAGCGCGGACGCGTAGGCCCTGTAGCTGTGCAGCTCCCCGATGTGCGTCTCGTCCCGGGGCTCCCGGCCGGCGCGGGCCTCGCCTTCGGCCTCCGACGCCGCGAACGGCGCGCGTTCGGTCTCGATCAGGCGCCGCGCGATCGCGAGGGGCGCGAGCGCGCGCGGGAGCCTCTTCCTGTCATCGCTCACGAACGAGCGCAGCCGGTCGGCCACCGTCTTGGCGCGGTCCAGCTCGCCGTGCAGCGCGTAGGCCAGCGCCGCGGCGCCGGAGGCGAAGAGGTACAGGTCGGGGTCGTCGGAGACGCCGATCGCGCAGCGCTCGAAGGAGGTGATCGACTCCTGCTCCCGGCCGAGCCGCAGCTGCGTCAACCCCATCTCCAGCCACGCCAGCGGCGGGACCGGCACCGAGGGATCCGGCGTCGACAGGGCGCTCAGGAAGTCGTCGGCGTGCGCGAGCCGCCCCACCTTGCGCAGCGCGACCATGCTGGCCAGATCCGTCCAGTACTGCCGGACCGGGTCGAGCCGCCTGCCGCGGAGCGCCTGCGGCTCGGCGGCGGCGTGGTAGAGCTCGAGCGCCGCCGCGGGCTCGGCTCCGGCGTTCTCGCGCAGGAGACCGGTCACCGTGAGCAGGATGACCGACGAGCGCAGCGCGCCGAGCTCGATGGCGCCGAGCTCCTGGAGGTACTCCGCGGCGTCGTCGCTGAACGCCGACGTCCAGTTGCGGGCGACGATCGTCTCGGCCGCGGCGAGGTCGTTGGTCCGCAGGGCCTGGCGGAGTGCGGCGATGGAGTCGCCGTTCGCCTCCAGGACGTCGAGGAGCTCGGCCGCGAGCCGGTCTCCCTCGCCCGGCGACGCCGCGTCGAGCTCGGCCCTCAGGACCGTGCGGACCGCGTCGAGGAGCTCGTAGACCAGCCTGCCCTGGCCGCGGGCGTAGGTCCAGACGCCGAGACCGGCCGACTCCGCGACCGCGAGGACGCCGTCGGCGGCCGCGTCCGCCCCGATCCGCTCCACGATGTGCGGGTCGAGGTAAGGCGCGACCGACGCGCGCTGCAGCCCGAGGCGGCCCTCGTCCCCGTCGGGGGCCTGGGCCAGCAGCTCGGTCACGACGGTGTCCATGATCTCGTCGAGCGCCCGCGCCGCGACCGGCTCCGCGAGCGCGGACCGCGGGTCGTCGAACAGACGGACCATCGCGCGGGCCGCCAGCGGCCAGCCGCGGCTCTGGCGCCACACGTGGTCGAGGATGCGGTGCTCGACGTCGAGCCCGATGGCGCGCGCGACCTCGTCGAGCTCGTCGCGGTCGAAGGCGAGGTCGTCGTTCTGCACGACCACGAGGTCGAGGATCGCGGCGAGCGCCGGCGCCTCGAACGCGGTGAGCGCCCGGGTGAGGACGACGAGGTGCAGGTTCGGCGTGCGCCGCAGCAGGTGCACGAGCCGGGAGGTCATCAGACCGTCCCAGCGCCGGCTGTAGCCGTCGAGCACCAGGACGACGGTCCCGCCCCGCCGGCCGATGGCGTCCTGCGCGGCCGCCTCGGGGTCGGTGTCCCAGCCCGCCGACGCCTCCTGCGGGTCGAGCACGGTGCGGCACGCGTCCCAGAACCCTCTGGTCTCGCCGGTGACGACGTCGAGGTCGATCCAGGCCGCGGCCGCCCAGCGGGATCCGCCCGGGCGTTCGAGCCACTTGCGGACGAGGGAGGTCTTGCCGTAGCCGGCCGGGGCGCGCACGACGGTCGCCTGCTCCCGCAGGCCGCGATCGAGGCGCTCGCTCAGCGCGGTCCGCTCGATCGTGTACCGGGAGAGCCGGGGCAGGCCCCGCTGGGCTCCCCCGTCGTCGAACGCCGTGGTCGGCGCGTCACGCAGTTCTATCGTCGTCATGCCGGGCTCCTTACGCTCGTTGTCACTGCGTGTGACCCGTTCACGCGCCGGAGTATGACGCGCCCTCGTCGTGACATCACCCGTGCATCACCCATTCCGTTCCCCCTCGTAGTCCTGCCCCCGTCAACCGGATCGCCTGCACCCACGCGCGGTTGTCTGCACCCGGGAGCGCTGCGATGATCGCAGGCGCCCGGTCTCGAATATCCACTCAGTGGAAGACTTTCTCGGAGAGTCGCGGGCGCCTCTCCGCGTCTTCACACGGCCAATCACCCGAACGCTTGCAGGTAACATTGCAGAGATCATACGCCACGTCCACGATGCTCACCTGAGAGATGCCTCAGGGTTCGCGACGGGCGCCGTCACCCCGTCGCCCGGGGTGATCCGGGAGGGCGGGGCGGGTGAAATCCGCCCCAGAGACTTGCGGTCTCGACGCCATGAAGCACAAAATGTGACACATCGCAGCGTCACTTTTCGGGATTCGCTGCGATGTGTCCGCTGCCTATCCCCTCCGGCGGCGAGAGGTGCGGGCGTCGTCCCCTGACATGAGCGGCGCCCGCACCGGGGCGCGAGGAGTGAGAGCGTGAGACTTTCGGTAGTGGGCTGCGGGTACCTCGGAGCGGTCCACGCGGCCGCGATGGCCGACCTCGGGCACGACGTCGTCGGGATCGATGTCGACGCGGGGAAGATCGAGCGGCTCTCCCGGGGCGAAGCGCCCTTCTTCGAGCCCGGCCTCCAGGACCTGCTGCACTCCGGCCTGGGCAGCGGCCGGCTGCGCTTCACCACCGACCCCGCCGCGCTGGCCTCCGCCGAGCTGCACTTCATCGCCGTGGGCACCCCGCAGCGGGGCGACGGCGACGGCGCTGACCTCTCGTTCGTGGACGCCGCGTTCGCCCAGGTGCTGGCGCACGGCGCCGACGGGGACATCGTGGTCGGCAAGTCGACGGTCCCGGTCGGCACGGTGGAACGTCTCGCCGCCTCGATCCCCGCGGACGGCCCGGACCTGACCCTGGCGTGGAACCCGGAGTTCCTCCGCGAAGGCCATGCGGTCGCCGACTCGCTGACTCCGGACCGCCTCGTCTTCGGCGTCGCGGACGGCTCGGCGGACTCTCCGGCGGCCGCGGCGCTCGAGCGCGTGTACGCCCGGCCGCTGCACGAAGGCACGCCGCTGATCGTGACCGACTGGGCGACGGCGGAGCTGGTGAAGGTCGCGGCGAACGCGTTCCTGGCCACGAAGATCTCGTTCATCAACGCGATGGCGGAGATCGCGGAGGTCACCGGCGCCGATGTGACGCAGCTGGCGGACGCGATCGGCCACGACGCCCGGATCGGCCGACGCTTCCTCAACGCCGGTGTCGGGTTCGGCGGCGGCTGCCTGCCCAAGGACATCCGCGCGTTCAGCGCCCGCGCCCGGGAACTGGGCCGCGGCGACTCCGTTCGGTTCCTGGACGAGGTCGACACGATCAACCTGCGCCGCCGCGACCGCGTCGTGCGGCTGGCCGCGGAGCTGCTCGGCGACGAGCCCGCCGGACACCGCATCGCGGTGCTGGGCCTCGCCTTCAAGCCCGACTCGGACGACGTCAGGGACTCGCCCGCGCTGGAGATCGCGAGCGCTCTCCGCGCGGCCGGGGCCGTCGTGGTGGCGGCCGACCCGCACGCGGCGGCCAACGCCCGCCTGCGCGACCCCGGGCTCCGGACCGTCGACACGGCGGCCGAGGCGCTGGCCGGCGCCGAACTCGTGATTCTGCTCACCGAGTGGACCGAGTTCGTGACGCTCGATCCGGTGGCGGTCGCGGGCCTGACCGCGGAGCGCCGCGTCATCGACGCGCGCAACGCGCTGGACCCGGAGGCGTGGATCCGCGCGGGCTGGGACTACCGCGGGCTCGGGCGCCGCTCCGCGGCGGCGGTCGGCGTCTCCTGACCGCCGACGGCGGGCTCAGCCGCCGCCTTTGCCCTTGCCGTGGCCGTGGCCGGGACCGTTCCCCGGATTCGGAGCCGGCTTCTGCGGGGCCGGCTTCTGAGGGACCGGCTTCTGCGGGACCGGTGCGGCCGGTGCCGGTGCGGCCGGGGCCGGTGCGGCCGGCGCCACCGTCGTCGTCACGGCGGGTGCGACCGTCTGCGCCGGGACCACGACGCTCGGAGTCGGCCGGGGCGTGCCGACTGCGCCCGTCGGTGACGGGGTCGGTTCAGTGAAGGCCGGGGCGAGCACACCGCCCAGGGCCAGCGCCAGCCCGACGAGTGCTGCGGCCCCTGCCGCGACCGCGCCGGCGAGGACCCGGCGCCGCTTCGCGTCGGTCCGCCCCGCGGCGGGCCCGGAGTCCGTTCCCGCGGTCGGAGCGTCGCCCAGCGCGCCCGCCCTCAGCGCGCCCGCCCCCAGGGCGCCCGCCCCCAACTCGCTCACCGGCAGGGCGGCCGTCGGGGCGACCCACCCGGGGACGTCCACCGCGGGAAGCGTCCAGCCGGCGAGCTGGGGAGCCAGCTCCCTGGCCATGACGGCGACCTCCAGCGCGGTCGGCCTCAGAGCGGGGTCGCGCGCCGTCATCGCGCCGAGCAGCCCGCGCCAGTCCTCGGAAAGCGACCGCGGGATGCGCGGGTCGCGGGCGAGCCTCGCCGTCACGGCCTCCAGCGGGGTGCCGGGATACTCGGTCACGCCGGTGAGGGACTCCAGCGCGACGAGGCCGAGCGCGTAGATGTCCGCGGGCGGCCCCGGCTCGGCGACGTTCGCCTGCTCCGGGCTGAGGTAGCCCGCGGTGCCGATGATCGTTCCCGCCGTGGTCAGCCGCTCGGCGCCGATCAGGTGCGCGATGCCGAAGTCCGCCAGCTTCGCGTGCGGCATCGCGCCGGGCACGCCGGGGTCGGCCAGCAGGATGTTCGCGGGCTTGAGGTCGCGGTGCACCATCCCGGCGCCGTGCACGACCACCAGCGCTTCGGCGATGCCGCCGGCGATCGCCGCGGCCTCCTCCGGGGCCACCGGGCCGCGGTCGAGCCGGGAGCGGAGGTCCTCGCCGTCCACCAGCTCCAGGACGAGGAAGCTCGGGCCGTCGTCGCCTTCGGTCGACAGGTGCGCGTCGAGCAGCGTGACGAGATTCGGATGCGAGACCCGCGCCAGCGCGGTCGCCTCCGCGCGCCGGCGGGCGTCCTCCTGCGCCTCCCCGGCCGCGAACACCTTCACCGCGACGAAGCGCTCCAGCTGCCGGTCGAAGGCGCGATACACCGTGCCCATGCCTCCACGTCCGAGCCGGGCGCGGAGCTCGTAGCGGTCGAGCAGGACGGTGTCGGGGTGCACCGCCCGAGCATACGCGCACTCCGCCATGCCGTGAATCCGCCGAAAATCCGCGCCCCTCCCGTTGCGTTCCTCACCAGGCGGGGGCTGAGTGTCAAGAGTGACTGAACGCTCCGAGACACCCCCGCCCGACACGGGCGTGCTCGAGGCGCTGCAGGTCTACCGAGCTGCCGAGACCGCGATGCGACGGCGCACCGGAGCGGCCATGGGCATCGGCGAGAACGACTTCCTCGCTCTGCGCCTCATCCTCGACAATGCCGCGGAGGGGCGCCGGACGTCGGCGAAGGACGTCAGCGCGTACGTCGGAGTGTCGAGCGCCTCCACCACCGCGCTGATCGACCGGCTGGTCCGCGGCGGCTTCATCGAGCGCCGGACGAACGACGCCGACCGCAGGTCGGTGGACCTCGTGCCGACCCGCGCGGCCCTCGGCGACACCGGCCCGCTGGTCATCGCGCAGGAGCAGATCGCGGCCAAGGCGGCCGAGTTGAGCGAGGAGGACGCCAGGACCGTCACCCGGTTCCTCACGCGGATGCGCGAGACCGTGGACGGCATCGGCGCGGAACGACACGCGAATAGGCCGGAAAGGCCCTGACGTCAAGGGGATTGTTCGATAACCGAAGCAGTTGTTGCGTGGGTCGGGTCAAGGAAAGGACAACCCCTCCATGAACATCCTGCTCATCATCATCGCCATCATCGCGATCGTTCTTCTGCTCACCGGCGGATTCGTGTCGTCCCTGAACTTCCTGCTCTGGGTGGGCATCATCCTGCTGGTCCTGGCAGTGATCGTCTGGCTCGTGCGGCTGCTGACCGGCAGCCGACGCGTATAAGGGAGGCCCCCATGAGTCTGGGCACCGGAATCGTCCTGTTCGTGATCGGTGCGATCCTCGCGTTCGCCCTCAACATCCAGGTCGACTGGATCAATCTCCACCTCGTCGGCTACATCCTGATGGTCGCCGGCGTGGTCGGCATCATCATCGGGATCATCCTGCTGACGCGTCGCCGCCGCACGATCGCGACGACGCGCACCGCCGTCGACCCGGTGACGGGTGACCGCGTCACCCGCCGCGGCGTCGACGACGACATCGTCTGAGTCGGAGAGCTCGGAGTCGGAACCCCCCGGAAAGGACGAGGCCCCCGCCACACGGCGGGGGCCTCGTCGCGTCCGGCCTCCGGTCAGTCCTCCATCGAATCGAGGATCTCGACGAGGTCCTCGAAGGTCGTGAGCGGATTCAGGATGGCGAAGCGCGTGTTGGTCCGGCCGGCGTGCGAGCTCGGCGTGACGAAGGCGCGCTGCTCGTCCAGGAGCCGGGCGGACCACAGCGCGTAGTCCTCCTTGGTCCAGCCCTCGCGCTCGAACACCACGACCGAGAGCTGCGGCTGCCGCACCAGGTGGAAGCCGTCCCGCCGGTCGATCTCGTCGGCGATCCGCCGGGCCAGCAACAGGGACGCCGTGACGGCGTCCCGGTAGGCGGCCGCGCCGTGGGAGGCGAGCGAGAACCAGAACGGCAGGCCGCGGGCGCGCCGGGTGAGGTGTGCGGCGTAGTCGGACGGGCTCCACTCGGTGGCCTCGGTGAGCGTGTCGAGGTACTCGGCGTGCTGGGTGTGCGCGCGCCGCCCCTGCTCCGGGTCGCGGTAGAGCAGCGCGCACGCGTCGAACGGCGCGAACAGCCACTTGTGCGGGTCGACGATGAGCGAGTCGGCGCGCTCGACGCCGGCGAACCGCGGCCGGGCGAGCGGCGACAGCATCCCGGCGAGGCCGTAGGCCCCGTCCACGTGCAGCCAGAAGTCGAACTCGTCCTTCAACGCGGCGATGGAGGCGATGTCGTCGACGATGCCGAAGTTGGTGGAGCCCGCGGTCGCGACGACCGCGAAGACGGCGCCGCCGTGCTCGGCGAGCGCCGGGCGGACGGCGTCGCCGCTCAGCACGCCGGACTCCCCGGGGGAGACGGTGACGACGTCCACGTCCATCACCCGTGCCGCCGAGGCGACGGAGGAGTGCGCCTCCGCGCTGCAGACGATGATCCAGCGCCCGGCCGGGTTGCCGCGCTCGCTGCGCGCGTGGTCGCGGGCGGCCACGAGGGCGGAGAGGTTGCCGAGCGTCCCGCCCTGCACGAACACGCCGCCGGCGGTCGCCGGGAGCCCGAACTCGGAGGCCAGCCAGGCCAGCACCTGGTTCTCGGCGTAGACGGCGCCGGAGCCCTCCAGCCACGACCCGCCGTAGACGGCGCTCGCGGAGACGACGAGGTCGAACGCGGTGGCCGCCTTCGTCGGAGCCGTCGGGATGAAGGAGAGGTATCGCGGGTGGTCGGTCGTGATGCACGCGGGGGCGAGCACGTGCTCGAAGACGGCGAGCGCGCGCTCGGCGCCCATCCCGTTCTCGGAGACGGTGCGCCCGGCCAGCCGGCGCAGCTCCGACTCGGGGAGCGGCTTGTCGAGCGGGGTGTCGGTCGCGAGGATGCGGCGGCGCGAGTAGTCGAGGACGAGGTCGACGAGCTCGGTGGTGTCGCCGGTGACGCTGTGCATACGGGCGGGGTCGGTAGTCATGAGGCCTCCGCACCAATGCTGACACACGACTTCAGCACGTTTTCGCGGCGGTACGCGTGTTCGCTGCGCATCCGACCGGCCGGACGCAGCGAATCTGCGCGGCCCCGCGTTCCGACGGGACGGATGGCGCGTCGTGGGGCCTCTGGACGCCGCCTCCGCCGCTCGGCAGACTCGACGGATGACCGTCTGCTAGGTTCGTCCGGTGCCGCTGACCCCGCCCGCCGACATCCCCACCGACGCCGACCTCGTCGCCGCGCTGGTCGCGGCGCAGCACCCGGATCTCGCCGGCCCGCTCCGGCTGGTGTCGGACGGCTGGGACAACCAGCTCTACCGGCTGGGCGACGCGTACGCCGTGCGCATCCCGCGGCGGGAGGTCGCCGCGCACCTGATCGAGCACGAGCAGCAGCTGCTGCCGGGGATCGCCGCCCGCGTGAGCGCGAGGGTCCCCGCTCCGGTCCGGGTCGGGGCGCCGTCCGACCTGTTCCCCTGGCCGTGGAGCATCGTCGAGTGGATCGACGGCGTCGACGGCGCGTCGGTCGGCGCGGGCGAGCGGGCGGGGATCGCCGAGGCGCTGGCGGAGTTCGTCGGGGAGCTCGCCGTGCCGGCGCCCGACGCGCCGCACAACCCCGTGCGCGGGGTCCCGCTCGCGTCACGGCGGGAGGTCGTGGCGACCCGGCTCCGCTCCCTGTCCGGGCGGATGGAGGTCGCGGCGCTGGAGCAGGCCTGGCGGGAGGCGCTCGCGGCGCCGGCGTGGGACGGCCCTCCGCTGCTGCTGCACGGCGACCTCCACCCGGGGAACCTGCTGCTCACCGAGACAGGCGGGCTGGCTGCGGTCATCGACTTCGGCGACGTCACCTCGGGCGATCCGGCGACCGACCTGGCGACCGCGTGGCTCACCTTCGACGGGGACGCCCGCGAGCGGTTCCGGGCGGCGCTCCCCGTCGCGCCCGATCGCGCGACCTGGCTCCGCGCCCGGGGCTGGGCCGTCACGATGGGGAGCGCGCTCGCCATGTCGTCGGACGACAACCCCCGCATGGCCTCCCTGGCCCGCCACGCCCTCGACCAACTGGCCTGAGAACAAACCGCCGAGTACGCAGATAATCTGCGTACTCGGCGGTTTTCGCCTGAATTATGGCGTACTCGGCGGGTGTTACGCCTGCGAGAGGGTGAGGACCACGTCGTCGCCGGGGGCGGCGGGCACGAAGTCTGCCGCGATCTCGGCGCGCTCCAGGAGCTCGCTCATGCGGCGCTGACGGTGGCGCGGGATGAGCGTCACGACCGTGCCCTGCTTGCCGGCGCGGCCGGTGCGGCCGGAGCGGTGCAGGTAGGTCTTGTACTCGTCCGGCGCGTCGGCCTGGATGACCAGGTCGATGTCGTCCACGTGGATGCCGCGGGCGGCGACGTCGGTCGCGACCAGCACGCTGACCCGGCCGCTGGTGAGCTGCGCCAGGTTGCGCGTGCGGCGCGACTGGTTGAGGTCGCCGTGCAGGCTGACCGCCGGGATGCCGGCGTCGTCCAGCTGGTCGGCCAGCATCTCGGCGAACGCGCGGGTGCGGGCGAAGATCAGCGTCTTGCCGTCGCGGTCCGCGAGCTGCTCGATGATGGCCGGCTTGTCGCGGTGCTCGATGACCAGCACGCGGTGGTCGATGGTCGAGGACGCCTGGTCCTCGCCGGCGACCTCGTGCACGGTCGGCTCGACCAGGAACTCGTCCACCAGCTGCGCCACCCCGGAGTCGAGGGTCGCGGAGAACAGCAGCTTCTGGCCGCCCTCGGAGGTGCGGCGCAGGATGCGCTGCACCGGCTCCAGGAAGCCGAGGTCGCACATGTGGTCGGCCTCGTCCAGGACGCTGACGACGACCTCGCTGAGGTCGAGGCGGCCCTGCTCCACGAGGTCCTCGATGCGGCCGGGGGTGCCGATCACGATGTCGACACCGCGCTGGAGGGCGCCGACCTGGCGGCCCTGCGGGACGCCGCCGTAGATCTGCGTGGTGAACAGGCCGACGCTACGCGCGATGGGCTGCACAGTGCGGTCGATCTGGAGGGCGAGCTCGCGGGTCGGCGCGAGGATCAGCGCGCGCGGGGCGCGGCCCAGCTGGCGCTTGCCGCCGGACTTGCCGGACTCCGCCCAGAGCTGCATGAGACGCTCGACCATCGGGGCGGCGAACGCGATCGTCTTGCCGGAGCCGGTGCGGCCGCGGCCGAGGACGTCCTTGCCCGCGAGCACGTCGGGGGTGGTGGCGGCCTGGATCGGGAACGGCGTCTCGGCGCCGAGCTCGGCAAGCGCGCGGACGATGTTGCCGCCGAGGCCCAGGTCGGCGAAGGTCACGCCCTCCACGTCCGCGGCCTGGATGGCCTCGGCCTCCAGGCGCTCGAGGACGACGTCCTCCTGCGGGGAGAACGACGGCTTCTCGTCGCGCGACGGGTAGAAGGAGGAGTCGCGGCGCGGGGCGCGGTCGTCGCGGTCGAAGCTGCGGCGCGGACGGTCGTCGGCGTCCCGGCGGGGACGGTCGTCCCGGTCGAACTGACGACGCGGGCGGTCGTCGAACTCACGGCGCGGAGCACGGTCGGCGCGGTCGAAGTCGCGGCGCGGACGGTCGTCACGGTCACGGCGGGGCGCACGGTCGTCGCGGTCGACGTCACGGCGCGGGCGGTCATCCCGCTCGAAGCGACGCGGACGGTCGTCGCTGTCGCGACGGGGCGCGCGGTCGTCACGATCGAAGTCGCGGCGCGGGCGGTCGTCCCTCTCGAAGCGACGCGGGCGGTCGTCGACGTCACGGCGCGGGGCGCGGTCGTCGCGGTCGAACTGACGGCGCGGACGGTCGTCGTACTCGCGGCGCGGCGCACGGTCGTCCCGATCGAAGCGACGCGGACGGTCGTCGTCGCGACGGCCGGCGCGGGCGCGGTCCTCCCACTCGCGCTCGGTGCGGCGGGCGTCCTTCCCGCGCGGCTCCCAGTTCGGGCGCTCGCCACGGCCGGAGCCGGTGCGGGAGTCGCCGCGGGCGCCGTAGGTGTCACGGCCGCGGGCGGCGCGGTCCTCGGCGCTCCAGCGGTTCTTCTTGCCGGTCTCGGGGGCCTCGTCGCGGTAGCCGCGGTGCTTCGGGCTGCGGCTGCCCGCACCCTTCGGCGCGTGCTGCTGCGCGGGGCGGCCGGAGCTCTGCTGTCGGGTGTTCTTCTTGTACGGGGGCATGCGTGGTTCTTCCTGGGTTGTTGTTGCGAAATGCGCGGCGGCACGCTGAAGCGCACCGGAGGTATCCCCAGCAGACATCGCCCGGGGCCGTTCACATCGTGATGAATCCGCTCACCGACTGGCTGCGGAACCGGCCCACTTGACTTACAAACCCATCCGCGCGACAAATAGGCGCGGTGTCAAGAGCCGACCTCCCAACGATACAGGATCGCGCCTGGGAGGACGCTGCCGATCCGCAACCCCCTCCCGGGCCACGGTCGCCGGGGTATACATGGGGCATGACCTCCGTCGACGCGATCGTCATCGGGTCCGGCCCCAACGGGCTCGCGGCCGCCGTCACCCTCGCCCGGGCCGGGCTGAGCGTGCACGTCTACGAACGCAACGCGACGCCGGGCGGCGGCGTCCGGACGGAGGAGATCACGCTGCCGGGGTTCCGCCACGACATCTGCTCCGCGGTGCACCCGCTCGCGCTCGCCTCGGGCTTCTTCCGCAAATTCGGGCTGGCGGACCGCGTGCCGTTCATCACGCCGTCCGCCTCGTACGGGCATCCGCTGCCGGACGGGGAGGTCGCCGTCGCCTACCGCGACCTGGAGCGCACGGCAGACGCGCTCGGCCCCGACGGCCCCGCCTGGCGCGCCCTCCTCGGCCCGCTCGCGCGCAACGCGGACGCGGTCGCCCAGTTCACCGGGTCGTCGCTCCTGCAGGTGCCGCGGAATCCGCTCGTCGCCGCGCGGTTCGGCCTCACCGCGCTGTCGCAGGGCGGCCCGTGGTGGAACCTGCCGTTCCGCACGCCGAAGCCGGGCGCCCTGCTCACCGGCGTGATCGCGCACGCCACGCTGCCGCTGCCGAACCTCGCCGCGTCGGCCGCCGGGTTGGCCCTCGCGACCTACGCGCACGCGCGCGGCTGGCCCATCCCGGTCGGCGGATCGCAGGCGATCGCGGACGCGATGGTCGACGACCTCCGCGCGCACGGCGGAGAGGTCGTCACCGGCGCGGCGATCGAGTCGCTCGGCGAGCTGCCCGACGCCCGCGCCATCCTGTTCGACACCCACGTCGCCATCGCGGCCCGGCTCGGCGAGGACCTCCTGCCCGCCGACTACCTCCGTCGCGTCGCCGGCTTCCGTGACGGCAACGGCGTCTTCAAGATCGACTTCGCGCTGTCCGGCCCGGTGCCGTGGACGAACCCCGAGCTGCTGGAGACCGCGACCGTCCATCTCGGCGGCGAGCGCGGCGCGATCGCCCGCTCCGAGCGCGTGGTGGCGGCCGGACGCGAGAGCGACGACCCCTACGTGCTCGTCGCCCAGCCCACGCTGTTCGACCCCTCGCGCGCGCCGGCCGGCAAGCACGTGCTGTGGGCGTACACGCACGTTCCACGCGGCTCCACGTCGGATCGCAGCGAGGCGGTGATCGCGCAGATCGAGCGGTTCGCGCCCGGCTTCCGCGACCTGATCCTCGCGAAGACCACCCGGACCGCGCACGAGCTGGAGGGCTACAACCCCAGCTACATCGGCGGCGACATCTCCTCGGGGATGCCCGACCTCTCCCAGCTGGTCATGCGGCCGGTGCTGTCGACCGACCCGTGGCGGATGCCGGGCCGCGGGCTCTACCTGGCCTCGTCCTCCGCCGTGCCGGGGCCGGGCGTGCACGGGCTGGCCGGCTACTACGCGGCGCGCAGCGCGCTCCGGCACGAGTTCGGGGTGACCAGGATGCCGTCGCTGGCGCCCGACCGTCCGGCCGCGGCGCCGGGCGCGCCCGCCAGCGGCTTCAACCAGACCACCGGCTTCATCGAGGAGGAGATCGCCTGATGTCCGTCAACGTCCGCCGCTTCGCGTGCACGCCCGAAGAAGTCTTCACCGCCCTCGCCGACCCCTGGGTGTTCCCGACCTGGGTCGTCGGCGCCTCGCGGATGCGCGGGGCGGACGGGCACTTCCCGGAACCGGGCTCCCGCCTCCACCACTCGATCGGGATCTGGCCGTTCGTGCTGAACGACGAGACCAGCGTCGAGGTGTGGGACCGGCCGAAACGGTTCGTGCTGGAAGCCAAGACGCGACCGGTCGGGACCGAGCGCGTCGTCATCGAGGTGCAGCCGCGCGGCTCCGGGTGCCTCGTGCGCATGGAGGAGCACGCGATCACCGGGATCGCCTCGCGCATCCCGACGCCGATCATCGATCCCATCCTGTGGATCCGCAACCGGGAGGCGCTGCGCCGACTGGAGTGGGTCGCACGCGGCATCTCGCGGCAGAAGTCGCACAAGGCGGGCTGAGCGCCGAAATCTGCCCGACATACGGGCTCGCTAGCATCGGGCGCATGACGACCACGCGCGTGTCCGCCGAGCCCGCCCGCTCCCCCGGCGTCGCCGAGCTGCTGCGGATGAGCGATGAGTTCACGTTCGCGCTGTACCCCGCCGAGAGCTGCTACCTGCTCGACATCTCCGAGCTCGAGCGTCCCGGCGTGACCGTGTTCGTCGGGCGCGACGAGGACGGCAGCGCGCTCGGTATGGCGGCGCTGGTGCGGAAGACCGACGGCAGCGCCGAGCTCAAGCGGATGTTCGTGCACGAGGCCGCGCGCGGCCGCGGGCTGGCCGGGAGCCTGCTCGGGGCGGTGGAGGCCGAGGCGTCCCGCGCCGGAGTCGCCACCCTGCAGCTCGAGACCGGCCCGCTGCAGCACGCCGCGATCGCGCTGTACGAGAGCCGCGGCTACGCGCGCATCCCGAACTTCGGCGAGTACGTCGGCGACCCGCACTCGGTCTGCTACGCGAAGGCGCTCTAGCTCCGCGCCGCGACCTTCTTCTTGAGGAAGATCAGCGGCAGCAGCCAGCCGCCGAGCGCCGTCACCACCCAGACGACGAGCGCCGCGAGTATCCAGGTCACGAAATCGTCCACCCGGATGCCGCCCGGGAGCAGCGACGCGACCAGCAGGGCGATCAGCGTCGACACCAGCCCGATCCCGCCGAGCAGCGCGGACGCGTACTTCCGGGCGAGATTGAAGATGAAAGGCGCGAGGATGCTCTGCGCCACCGCGAAGACCAGCACCGCGACCAGCAGCCCCTCCCAGTCGAGGTGGAACCCCGGCAGGAGCCAGGACGCCACCAGCAGGCCGAGGGCCGCGGTGACCACGAAGATCGCCGCTCGGATCAGGAATCTCACCATGCACGCAGGCTAGCGGCCTCCGTACCCGGCGGGAACACCCCTGTTCCGTCAGCGGCCCGTCCCGCTAGCCTGGCGCCACCGTCGACAGGGGGAAGACCGTGACCGAGCAGAAGACCACCCTGCGCAGCTGGACGATCGCACTGCTCGTGCTCGGCGCGGCGCTCGTGCTGATCGGCGGCGGGATGATCGCGGGCGGCTTCGCCGTCGCCGTCGTCTCCGCCGGACGCAGCGGCTCGTGCGACGCGGCGCGCGTCAGCGACCGCGTGCTCCCGACGGTGGTCACCATCGGCGTCACCGGTTCCCGCGGGACGAGCAACGGCACCGGCGAGATCATCACCGGCGACGGCTACATCCTCACCAACAACCACGTGATCGCCGACGCGGCGTCCGGGGCGACGCTCGCGGTGCGGTTCAGCGACGGCCACGAGCTCCCGGCCGAGCTGACCGGCCGCGACCCGAAGACCGACCTGGCCGTCATCAAGGTGAAGGACGACGCGCCGCTGCCGATCATCGAGACCGGTGACTCCGGAGCGCTGGTGGTCGGGCAGCCGGTGGTCGCCCTCGGCGCCCCGCTCGGTCTCTCCTCGACCGTGACCGCCGGCATCGTGAGCGCGCTCGGGAGGACGGTCCCGGTGCCGAGCGACGACGACCGGAACGCGGTCCTCGCCGGCGCCATCCAGACCGACGCGTCGATCAACCCCGGCAACTCGGGCGGCCCGCTGGTCGACTGCGACGGGCGCCTGGTCGGCGTCAACACGGCGATCGCGACCGTGCCGGGCTCGGGCGGGCAGGCGAGCACGGGCAGCGTCGGGATCGGGTTCGCGATCCCGGAGTCGCTGGCGCTGCCGATCGCGCACGAGCTCATCGCGCACGGCGAGGTCTCGCACCCCACCGCGGGGCTCACGGTCGTGCCCATCCCCCCGGGGGCCGCCGCCGCGTTCGGCGTGACCGACGGGCTGTTCGTGCAGTCGATCGTCTCCGGCGGCCCCGCGCAGCAGGCGGGCCTGCGGGTCGGGGACGTGATCACCGCGGTGAACGGCAACCCCGCGACCAACGTCGACGTGCTCACCGCGATCCAGGTCACCAGCAACGCCGGCGACGAGGTGAAGGTCGAGTACGTCCGCGGCGGCGCGGAGCACACCACGACCGTCACGCTCCAGTAGTGCGGGTCAGCTGCCGCGGATGCGCCGGGACAGCTCGGCCGCGGCCTCCCGCACCCGGGCGGCGAGCGCCTCCCACTCGGACGCAGGCACGTTCTCCCGGGGGAAGGTGACGGCGATGCCGGCGGCGGGCCAGCCGGCGTGGTCGCGCACCGAGACCGCCACGGACGCGAAGCCGGGCGTCACGTCGCCGTCCTCCGTGGCGTAGCCGCGCTCCCGCGCCTCCGTCACGAGCCGGCGCAGCTCGGCGTACGAGTGCGGCCCCGCTCCGGTCCGGTCCTCGAACGCGCCGGCGTCCGGGTACAGCGCGCGCAGCTGCCCGGCGGGGAGGGAGGCCAGCAGGGCGCGTCCGCTCGCCGTCAGGTGGGCCGGGAGGCGGACGCCGACGTCCGTGACCAGCCGCGGACGCCGCGGCGCGCGCTCCTCCACGATGTAGACGACGTCCCGCCCGTGCAGCACGGCGACGTGACCGGACTCGCCGATCGCGTCCACGAGCGCGGCCACGATCGGCCGGCCGAGGCGGCTGAGCGGCTGCTGCCGGGAGAACCCGCTCGACAGCTCGTAGGCGGCGACGCCGAGCCCATACCTGCGCGCCTCGGGGAAGTGCAGGACGAAGCCGTGCTCGGCCAGCACGGTCAGCAGGTGGTAGACGGTCGAGCGCGGGAGGCCGAGGGAGGTCGCGATCCCCGCGGCGGGGACCGGGCCGCGCTGGGTGGCGAGGTAGGCGAGGATGCGCAGGGTGTTCTCCGCTGCGGGGACCTTGCTCATGGTGCTCCTCCCCGCTCCGCTCGGCGGCTCGTCTGGTATCCCGGACACCGATGAGCCTAACCCCCGGGCGCCACGGAGGCGGTGCGGCGCATGATCGGAGCATGTCCGCAGTCACCACCGGTTCCACCTCCGCAACCACCCGCCGCGTCCCCGCCGAGGCCGCGCCCGTCACCGTCGGCGCCCGCCCGCTCACCATCGCGGAGGTCGTCGCGGTGGCGCGGCACGACGCGCCCGTCGTCCTCGACCCCGCGGCCCTCGACGCCGTCGAGGCGTCGCGCGCGATCATCGAAGCGCTCGCCGACGACGTCGAGCCGCACTACGGGATCTCCACCGGCTTCGGCGCACTGGCGACCACGTTCATCCCCGCGGAACGCCGCGCGCAGTTGCAGGCCTCCCTCGTCCGCTCGCATGCGGCCGGGTCGGGCCCGGAGGTCGAGCGGGAGGTCGTCCGCGCCCTCATGCTGCTCCGGCTGGCCACGCTGATGACCGGCCGCACCGGCGCGCAGCGCCGCACGGTCGAGACCTACGCCGCCCTGCTCAACGCGGGCATCACGCCGATCGTGCGCGAGTACGGCTCGCTCGGCTGCTCCGGCGACCTCGCCCCGCTCGCGCACTGCGCGCTGGCGGCGATGGGCGAGGGCCAGGTGCGCGTCGACGGTCGCCTGGTCGAGGCCTCCGACGCCCTCGCCGCCGCCGGCATCGAGCCCGTCGTCCTCGCCGAGAAGGAGGGCCTCGCGCTCATCAACGGCACCGACGGCATGCTCGGGATGCTGTCGCTCGCGCTGCACGATCTCGGCGCCCTGCTCACCACAGCCGACATCGCGGCGGCGATGAGCGTGGAGGCCCTGCTCGGCACCGACGCGGTGTTCGCCGCCGACCTCCAGCAGCTGCGCCCGCAGGCCGGCCAGGCGGTCTCCGCCGCCAACCTCCGTGCGCTGCTCGCCGACTCCCCGCTCGTGGCGAGCCACAAGGGCCCGGAGTGCACCCGCGTTCAGGACGCCTACTCGCTGCGCTGCTCGCCGCAGGTCAACGGCGGCGCCCGTGACACGGTCGCCCACGCGACGATGGTCGCGGAGCGGGAGCTGGCCTCCGCGATCGACAACCCCGTGCTCGCCCCGGACGGCCGGGTGGAGTCGAACGGCAACTTCCACGGCGCGCCCGTCGCGTACGTGCTCGACTTCCTCGCGATCGTCGTCGCGGACGTCGCGAGCATGTCGGAGCGGCGCACCGACCGCTTCCTCGACCCGGCGCGCAACCAGGGGCTGCCGCCGTTCCTCGCGCACGAGGTCGGCGTCGACTCCGGCCTGATGATCGCGCAGTACACCGCGGCGGGGATCGTGTCGGAGCTCAAGCGCCTGGCGGTCCCGGCGTCGGCGGACAGCATCCCGTCGTCGGCGATGCAGGAGGACCACGTGTCGATGGGCTGGGCCGCCGCCCGCAAGCTGCGCCGCGCGATCGACGGGCTGACCCGGGTGCTCGCGATCGAGCTGATGACCGCCGCGCGCGGCGCCGACCTGCGCGCCCCGCTGCGCCAGGGACCGGCCACCGCCGCGGTCACGACAGCGCTGCGCGCCACCGTCCCGGGCCCCGGCCCGGACCGCCACCTCTCCCCCGAGATCGAGGCCGCGGTCGCCTTCGTCGCCTCCGGCGAAGCCGTCGCCGCGGCCCTCACCACCACCGACCTCTCCTGACCTCCCGCCCCCAGCCATCGCTTCCTCACTTTCTCCCGCGACACACAGGAGGGATGCGGGAGAAAGTGAGGAACAGATGGCTGCCGGGCGGGACCATACGAACTGAAAGGACCAGATGATGCAGGGATCACGACCCGTGAGGGCTGCTCGCGGCACGGAGCTCAGCGCGAAGAGCTGGCAGACCGAGGCGCCGCTGCGCATGTTGATGAACAACCTGGACCCGGAGGTGGCCGAGCGGCCCGACGATCTGGTCGTCTACGGCGGCACCGGCCGGGCCGCGCGGAGCTGGGAGGCGTACGACGCGATCGTCGCGACGCTCCGCGACTTGGAGGCGGATGAGACGCTGCTGGTGCAGTCGGGCAAGCCGGTGGGTGTGTTCCGCACCCACGAGTGGGCTCCGCGGGTGCTGATCGCCAACTCCAACCTGGTCGGGGATTGGGCGACCTGGCCCGAGTTCCGCCGCCTGGAGGCGCTCGGCCTGACCATGTACGGGCAGATGACCGCGGGCTCGTGGATCTACATCGGCTCGCAGGGGATCCTGCAGGGCACCTATGAGACGTTCGCGGCGATCGCCGACAAGCGGTTCGGGGGATCCCTGGCCGGGACGCTCACCCTGACCGGCGGCTGTGGCGGGATGGGCGGCGCACAGCCCCTGGCCGTCACCCTCAACGGCGGCGTCGTGCTGATCGTGGACGTCGACCGCACCCGCCTGCAGCGCCGCGTCGACCACGGGTACCTCGACGAGCTCACCGACGATCTCGACGACGCGATCGCCCGGGTCCTCGCCGCCAAGGACGAGCGCCGGGCGCTGTCGGTCGGGCTGGTCGGCAACGCCGCCACCGTCTTCCCGGAACTGCTGGCCCGCGGGGTGCCGATCGATATCGTCACCGACCAGACCAGCGCCCACGACCCGCTCAGCTACCTCCCCGAAGGCATCACCGTCGCGGAGTGGCACGACCGTGCCGCCGCCGATCCGGAGGCCTTCACGATCGCCGCGCGGCTGTCGATGGCGAAGCAGGTGCAGGCGATGGTCGGCTTCCTCGACGCCGGCGCCGAGGTCTTCGACTACGGCAACTCGATCCGCACCGAAGCCCAGCTCGGCGGCTATGACCGGGCGTTCGCGTTCCCCGGCTTCGTCCCCGCCTACATCCGCCCGCAGTTCGAGGAGGGCCGCGGCCCGTTCCGCTGGGCGGCGCTCTCCGGCGACCCGGCCGACATCGCCGCCACCGACCGGGCCATCCTGGAACTGTTCCCGAACGACCACAAACTGGCCCGCTGGATCACCCAGGCCGGCGAGAAGGTCCACTTCGAGGGCCTCCCGGCGCGGATCTGCTGGCTCGGCTACAAGGAACGCCACCTCGCCGGGCTGAAGTTCAATCAGATGGTCGCCTCCGGGGAGCTCTCCGCCCCGATCGTGATCGGCCGTGACCACCTCGACTCCGGCTCGGTCGCCTCCCCCTACCGGGAGACCGAGGCGATGAAGGACGGCTCCGACGCGATCGCCGACTGGCCGCTGCTGAACGCACTGCTCAACACCGCCTCCGGCGCCACCTGGGTGTCCCTGCACCACGGCGGCGGCGTCGGCATCGGCCGCAGCATCCACGCCGGCCAGGTCGTCGTCGCCGACGGCACCCCCCTCGCCGCCCAGAAGATCGAACGCGTGCTCACCAACGACCCCGGCACCGGCGTCATGCGGCACGTCGACGCCGGCTACGAGCACGCCGCCGACATCGCCCGCGAACGCGGACTACGCATCCCCATGCAGGAGGCCGCCGCGGTGCCCTCGGGGCCGGTCGCCTGATGCCCGGCGCGACGCTGCTGACCGGGATCGGCGAACTCGTCACCCTGGATCCCGCCCACCCCGGACCGCTCGGCATCCTCCCCGACGCGGCCCTGCTGGAAGTGGACGGCCGGGTCGAGTGGACCGGTCCCGCGTCGGCGGCGCCGCGCGATGACGCGGACGAGGTCATCGACGTCGAGGGAGCGGCCGTGATCCCGGGCTTCGTCGACAGCCACACCCACCTCGTCTTCGGCGGCGACCGCTCGGCGGAGTTCGAGGCGCGGATGGCCGGGCGACCGTATTCCGCGGGCGGCATACGCAGCACCGTCGCCGCGACCCGGGCGGCCTCCGACGAGGAGCTGCGCCGCCGGCTCGCCGGCTTCGTGCGCGAGTTGCGCGCGCAGGGCACCACGACCTTCGAGATCAAGAGCGGCTACGGGCTCACCGTCGAGGACGAGGCGCGCATCCTCCGGATCGCCCGGGAGGTCACGGACGAGACGACATTCCTCGGCGCGCATGTCGTGCCGACCGAGTACGCGGACGACCCGGACGCGTACGTGGAGCTGGTCACCGGCCCGATGCTGGACGCCTGCGCGCCGCACGCCCGCTGGGTCGACGTGTTCTGCGAGACCGGCGCCTTCACCGTGCCGCAGTCGCGGCGCATCCTGGAGGCCGGCGCCGCCCGCGGGCTGGGCGTCCGGGTGCACGCGAGCCAGCTCGGCCCGGGCGACGGCGTCGCGCTGGCCGTGGAGCTGGATGCAGCGAGCGTCGACCACGGGACCTACCTGACGGACCGCGACGTCGAGCTGCTGGCCGGATCGAACACCGTCGCGACGCTGCTGCCCGGGGTGGAGTTCTCCACGCGGCACCCGTACCCGGACGCCCGCCGACTGATCGACGCCGGCGTGCGAGTCGCGCTGGCGAGCGACTGCAACCCGGGCTCGTCATTCACGTCGTCGATGCCGTTCTGCGTCGCCGTCGCGGTGCGCGACATGGGGATGACCGTGGCCGAAGCGCTACGCGCCGCCACCCTCGGCGGCGCGGAGGCCCTGCGCCGCGAGGACGTCGGCCACCTGCGCCCGGGCGCCCGTGCCGACTACGTCGTGCTCGACGCGCCGTCGTACGTGCACCTCGCGTACCGCCCCGGCGTTCCGCTGGTCGCCCGCACCCACGTCGCCTGACGCAGCCACCGCTTCCTCACTTTCTCCCGCCCGCGCGCGGCGTGTTGCGGGAGAAGCTGAGGAACGGATGGCTGCCCAGCGGCCGTGCAGCCATCGCTTCCTCACTTTCTCCCGCCCGCGCGCGGCGTGTTGCGGGAGGAAGTGAGGAAGCGTTGGCCGGCGAGCGGGAGGCGCGGATCAGCGCGAGGCGAGGCCGGCGGCGGCTTCGAGGACGAGGAGGGCGGCGAGGCGGACCGTGCGCTGGTCGGCGGTGTCGGCGGTCGCGTCGACCTCGGCGATGTCGATCGAGCGGACGCGCGGGTCCGCCCCTGCGAGGCGCGCGAACCTCCGCAGCTCCCACGCCGCGAGGCCGCCGGGCACGGAGGCCGGGCAGCCGGGGGCGACGGAGCGGTCGCAGACGTCCACGTCGAGGTCGACGTGGATCGGGCCGCCCGCGGCGCCCGCACGCTCCAGCGCCTCCGCCATGACCTCGTCGATCGGGCGACTGTGCAGCTCGTCGCGGTGGACGACGGTGATGCCGTACTCCGCGGCCCGTAGCGCGTACGCGGCGGAGTTGGCGAAGTCGGCGATGCCGATCTGCACGATCCGGCGGCCGTCGAGGCCGGCCTCCACCAGGCGGCGCACCGGGGAACCGTTGGAGACGCCGTCGCGCAGGTCGTGGTGGGCGTCGAGCGTCACCAGCCCGGCACGCGACGCGTCGCCGCCCCAGGCGCCGAGCGCGCTAGCGACGGTGAGGGAGTTGTCGCCGCCGACGGCGACGGTCAGCCGCGATCGGGAGACGGCCTCCCGGACCGCGTCGACAGCGCGCCGCTCGCCGTCCGGGCCGTCCGGCTCGGCGACGTCCCCGGCGTCCGCGAAGCGCAGCGCCTCGACCGCCAGGTCGGGGACGTGGACCGAGTAGCGCCGCAGCGCCTCGCGCACCGCGCCGGGAGTGGCGTGCGCGCCCGTCGGGGAGAGGGAGCTCCGCCAGGTCGGCAGGCCGATCAGGGTGAGGTCCGCCTGCTCCCCGTCCGGGAGCTCGGCGAGCGACGGCCAGGATCCGGCACGGGGCCAGAGCGGATCGACGGAGAGGCTCATACGGCGACGGTAGCAACGCCCGCCGTCAGCGGCGCCGCCGCCTCACCATCGGCCGTCTGGTATCCCGGACACGCCCACCCTCCGCCCACATGCCGACGGGCACGCAAGCGCCCCTGAAACAGGGTCTCAGAGGCGTCTACGTGCCCTTCGGCGACGGGTCAGAGCTGGCGGCCGCCCGCCGGGGTCGTGAACACGGGGGGCTGCGGCGAGCCGTCATCCGTCACCGAGTCACCCACACCCGGGCCACCGGAACCGGGCCCGCCCGAGCCGGGGCCGCCTCCCGCACCGGCGGCGCCGCCGCCCTTGGCCGCCTTGCGCGCCAGCCGGCGCTCGCGGGCGCCCTCCACCAGGTTGTAGAGCGTCGGCAGCACCACGAGCGTGAGCACCGTGGACGAGATCAGACCGCCGATCACGACGATGGCGAGCGGCTGCGAGATGAAGCCGCCGTGCCCGGTCAGGCCGATCGCCATCGGCGTCAGCGCGGCGATCGTCGCGAGGGCCGTCATCAGGATCGGGCGCAGACGCCGGGAGGCGCCGTGCACGACCGCGTCGCTGACCGTCAGGCCGCGCGCACGGTACTGGTTCACCAGGTCGATCAGCACGATCGCGTTGGTCACCACGATGCCGATCAGCATCAGCACGCCGATGAGCGATGCGACGCCGAGCGGGATCCCGGAGGCGAGCTGCAGCAGGATGGCGCCGGTCGCCGCGAACGGCACCGAGACCAGGAGCAGCAGCGGCTGCCGCAGTGAGCGGAACGTCGCCACCATGACGATGTAGACGATCAGGATCGCCGCCAGCAGGGCGAGGCCGAGCTGGCCGAACGCGCTGGACTGGCTGGACGAGACGCCGCCGATCTTTGCGGTCGCTCCCGCCGGCAGGTCGGCGTCCTTGAGCGCCTTGGTCACGTCGGCATTCGCCGTCGTGAGGTTGTCGGTGGCGGGCGTCGCGGTGACCGTGGAGGTGCGCAGCCCGCGCTCGGTCGTCACGGTCGCCGGCCCCTTGGCCTCGGCGACGGTCGCCACGGAGCTGAGCGGCACGACGCCCTTGGCGGTCGGGATCGGCAGGTCGGACAGCCCGGCGACCGTGGTCGGCGGATTGTCGCTCTGCAGATAGATCTTGAGCGTCGCGTTCTCGATCGCGACCGAGCCGATCTGGGTCGGCTGCATCGCCTGCGACACGAGCGTGCCGACCGCGGCCTCGCTGAGGCCCGCCTCGGCGGCCTTCGTCCGGTCGACGCTCACCGAGACGTACGGCAGCGACGCGCTCAGGTTGTCCGTGACCTGCTTGAGCGACGACTTCTTCTTCAGCTCGGCGACGACCGAGTCGGTGGCCTTCTGGAGATCGGCGTTGGTGCTCGCGCTGATGTCCACCTGGATGTCGGTGGACCCGCCGAACCCGCTGGACGCGGACACGGTGATGTCGCCGGCGCCGGTGATCGAGGCCATCTCGTTCTGGATGGTGGTCTGCAGCTTGTCCTGGTCGGCGTTCGGGTCGGTCGTGACCGAGAAGGTCGTCGCCCCGCCCCCGCCGGTGAACGCGTCGCGCAGCGTCGAGCCGCTGGAGCCGATCGACACCTGGACGGTCTTCACGCCGGTCGTGTGCAGGAGCTTGTCCTCGACCTTGCGCGCGGCGTCGTCCTTGGTCTGGAGGCTGGCGCCCGGCTCGAGCGTCTGCGAGACGGTGAGCGAGTTCTGGCCGCTGGAGCCGAGGAAGTTCGTCTTGAGCAGCGGGAACGAGAAGAAGGTGAGGACCAGCACGACCACGGCGGCGACCACGGTGAGCACCGAGTGCTTCAGCGTCCAGCGGATGATCGGCAGGTAGCCGCGCTGCAGGAGGGACGGGTGCTCCAGCTCGTCGTGGCCGGAGGCCGTCGCCTCCGCGACCGACAGGTGCGCGGCCTCGTCGTCGTGCTCGCCGCCCTCGTGCTTGCGGGCCTTCGGCGCGCGCAGGAACCAGTACGCCAGCACCGGGACGATCGTCAGCGCGACCAGGAGCGACGAGAGCAGCGCGATGGTGACGGTGAGCGCGAACGGCCGGAACAGCTCGCCGGTGACGTCGCCGACGAACGCCAGCGGGAGGAACACCGCGACGGTCGTGATGGTGGAGGCCGTGATCGCGCCGCCGACCTCGCGCACGGCGCGGATGATCGTGACGGCCCGGTCCACCCCGGGCACGAGCTGCCGCTTGATGTTCTCGATGACGACAATCGAGTCGTCCACGACGCGGCCGATCGCGATGGTGAGCGCGCCGAGCGTGATGATGTTGAGCGTGTAGCCGCTCGCCCACATCACGATGAAGGTGATGAGCACGCTGGTCGGGATCGAGACGACCGTCACCAGGGTGGAGCGCACCGAGAGCAGGAACACCAGGATGACGATGACCGCGAACGCGAGGCCGAGCAGGCCCTCCTCCGCGAGCGAGTTGATCGACTGCGTGATGAACGGCGCCTGGTCGAACACCACGGTGATGGTGGCGTTGTGGCCGAGCTTGGTCTCCAGGCTCGGGATGAGCGCGGACACCGCGTGCGACACGGCGACCGTGTTGGCGGAGGGCAGCTTGGTGACCGCGATGGTGAGCGCCGGCTTGCCGTTGACGCGCGAGAGCGAGGTCACCGGGTCGTCGGTCTGCGCGACCGTGGCGACCTCGCCGATCGTGTGCGGCGTGGTGTTCGCGGCGGCGGCCGCGGCTGCTGCGGCCTGGCTCGCGGCCGCACCTCCGGCAGCGGAGCCCGCGGCTCCGGCGGCCCCGGGGGCGCCGGACGCACCCGCCGCACCGGACGCACCCGAAGCACCGGACGCGCCCGAAGCCCCGGACGCGCCCGAAGCTCCGGACGCTCCGGCGCTCGTGGACGACTTGATCAGCGGCAGCGCCGAGATGTCGGCCACCGACGTCAGCTGCGCCCCCGACTGGATGGTGAGCGTCTTGCCGTTCTCGGTGATCGAGCCGCCGGGGAGGAGCACGCCGTTCTGCTGCAGCGCGTCCTTGATCGCGGAGGAGCTGACACCGGCGGCGGCCAGCTTGGCCGGGTCCGGCGTGATGGTGATGCGCTGGCCGACCTCGCCGACCAGCTGCGCGTCGTTGACGCCGTTCACGGCCTTGAGGTCGGGCAGGGCGAGCTTGGTGATGGCGTCGCCGAGCGTGCGCTGGTCGGTGTCGCCGCTGACCGCGAGCTGGATGACCGGGAGGTCGTCGATCGAGCCGGAGAGCACCTGCGGGTCGACGCCGGAGGGCAGCGTCGACTTGATCCGGTTGATCGCCTGGTCGATCTTCTGCTCGGCCGTCGCCAGGTCGGTGCCGTACGTGAACTTCGCCGTGATGATCGACTGGTTGGTGCTGCTGACCGCCGAGGTGGAGTCGAGGTTCGGCACGCCCTGGATCGCGGCCTCCACCGGCGTGCTCACGTCGTGGTTGACGACCTCGGGCGACGCGCCGGAGTAGGTCGACAGCACGACGAGCTGGGGGAACGAGATGGAGGGCGCCAGCTCCTGCTTGAGGCTGCTGAGCGCGACGCCGCCGAAGATGGCGGCCACGATCGTGACGAGCGCGATCAGGGCGCGGTTCTTCATGCTGAGAACGGCGAGATAGTGCACGGAGGGTCCCCTCGGCGGAGTGTGATTGCTGGCGCGCGACGACGGCGGCGCTGCCAAAGTATCTCATTGCAGGCTGTGCAACTTCCTCATCCCCAGGTACCACGTCTGTCCTCGTCGGCGCGGTACCGGTGGAGGAGTTCTCAGACCACGCTGGGCAGCGCCGCCGCGTCGAAGTACGGCGCGGGCTCGGCCGACGCGACGGCCCAGGCGCGCTCCAGCGCGGCGAAGGCGCGCTGCGTCTCCTCCTCGCTGTAGGTGATCGGCACGCGCAGGAAGCGCTCGAACGCGCCGTCCAGGCCGAAGCGCGGGCCGGCCGCGATGAGGAGGCCGTGGTTGCGCGCGGCGAGCGCGAGCGCCGAGCTGACCGGCGCACCGATCCCGACCCAGGCCGCCAGGCCGCCGTGCAGGCGCGGGAGGCGCCACTCGGGGAAGACCTCCCCCGCCAGCCGGCGCACGGTCTCCCGCCCCGCGCCGAGCTGCACCCGGCGCTCCTCGAGGATCTCGCGGAGCTGCGGCAGCATCCGCGCCACGACCAGCTGCTCGATCATGGGCGTGCCGAGGTCGGTCGACGGCTTGGCCGCCGTGAGCCGCTGGATCAACGGGCGCTCGGCGCGGATCCAGCCGATCCGGAGGCCGCCCCAGAGGCTCTTGGAGGCCGAGCCGATCAGCAGGACGGGCGGGTCGCCGGCCCTGCGATGGGCGTAACGCGGCAGCGGCAGGTATTCGCCGACCCGGTCGATGTCGAGGTCTGCGGTCGTCTCGTCGCCGACGACCACGGTGCCGTGCGCCGCGGCGGCCGCCAGGATCCGCTCGCGGGTCGCGGGCGACATGGAGGCGCCGGTCGGGTTGTGGAAGTCCGGGATGAGGTACGCCAGGGCCGGGTTCGCCCGCCGGATCGCCTGCTCGGCAGCGTCGGCGTCCCAGCCGTCCTCCCCAGCGGGCTCGCTGCCGTCCGCCGCGAGCGCGTGCGGCGCGTCGGTGGGCGGCGTGACCGTGATCGGGAGGAGCCGGGCGCCGGCGAGCTTGAGCGCCTCCGTCGCGTGCGGGTAGGTCGGCATCTCCACCAGGGCACGGTCTCCGCGCGAGAGGAACGTGCGGGCGATCAGGGCGATGGCCTGCTGGGCCCCCACCGTCACGAGCACCTGGTCGGCCGTGGTCGGGAGGCCGCGCTCGGCGTACCGGTCGGCGATGGCCTGGCGCAGGTGCGGGAGGCCGACCGGGTCGTAGCCGGAGTCCGGGAGGAAGTGCGGCAGCTCTTCCGCCGCGGCGCGGGCGGCGGCGGGCAGCGACGTGGCCGCGGGCAGCGCCGCCTTGGTGAAGTCGAGCATCCCCTCGCCTCCCGTCGCGGGGAGGGCGAGCGCCGGGCCGGGGAGGCGCGCGACGCTTCCGGAGCCGCGCACGCTGTCGAGGAAGCCGCCCTCCCTGAGCTGCCGGTACGCGGCGCTGACCGTCGTGCGGCTCAGGTCGAGCCGGCCGGCCAGATCGCGCTCGGCGGGGAGGCGGGTGCCGATCGGGATGCGACCGTCGAGCACCAGGAGGCGGACGCGGTCGGCCAGCGACTGGTAGCCCGGGGCCGCTCCCCTCCAGTCGCCGAGGAGGGACTCGAGGGAGCGTGCGGTCAGAACGGCGTCGGGCATGCGGGCCACTTTATCTGAATTGGCATCTTGTTGTAAGGCCAATTGAGCGATTGGATTGTCAACATGTCCCGTTTCCTCCTCGTCCGCCGCATCGGCCAGCTCCTCGTCGGACTGTTCCTGTACGGCATCGCGATCGCGCTGATGGTCCGCGCGGGGATCGGCGTCTCGCCGTGGGACGTGCTGGCGCAGGGTGTGTCGTACAAGACCGGCATCCCGTTCGGGCTGGTGACCAACCTGGTCGGGCTCGTCGTGCTGGCGTTCTGGATCCCGCTGCGGCAGCGGCCGGGGCTCGGGACCGTGCTGAACGTGCTCCTGGTCGGGCCGAGCGCGCAGCTCGGGCTGTGGCTCATCCCGCAGCAGACCGTGCTGTGGGCGCAGGTGCTGGTGTTCGCCGCCGGCCTGCTGCTGCTCGCGGTCGCGACCGGCCTCTACATCGGGCCGAAGCTCGGCCCGGGACCGCGCGACGGGCTGATGACCGGCCTGCACGCCCGCACCGGACGCCCGATCTGGGCCGTGCGGACGGCGATCGAGGTCACGGTGCTCATCATCGGCTGGTTCCTCGGCGGCAACGTCGGCATCGGGACGCTCGCGTTCGCGCTGCTGGTCGGGCCGCTGTGCAGTCTCACCCTCCCGTTCTTCGCCATCCGGCTGCCGGAGCCCGCGCCCGCGGACGCCGCGCTGGAGGGCGAGCTGGAAGGCACGGCGGAGCAGGGCCCCGGCCTCCGCGCGGAGGGTGCGGACGAGCGGGATGCCGTCCGTTTCGACGTGCGAGACGGCATCCTGCTCGAGTCCGACGCTGCCGCCCGGTCGCGTGCGGTGGACCGCGCGGACTCCCCGCTGGTGCGCGGCCCGCAACCCGACCGCGCCCCCGCCGAGCCGCCGGCCGCGCGCCCGTCCCGCCTCATCGCCGCCCACTGGCTCGACGACCGCCTCACCGGCCGCTCCCGCCGCCCCCGCACCCGCCGCGCCTGACCCGCTCCCGCACCCCGCCAGCTGCCGAGCACAGGAAAACCGTCGTGATCCGGGTCCGGATCGCGACGGTTTTCCTGTGCTCGCGGGCAGGCGAGGGGGCGAGGGTCAGGCGGGCAGGGACTCGGCGTAGATGCGGAGGGCGTCGCGCACGAAGGTGGCGCCCTCCACGCCGCCGTAGTTGGCGGCGAAGCGCGGGTCGGCGACGTACATGTCGCCGAGCCCGGTCAGATAGGCCGGACGCGGCGCGCCCGTGCCGTAGCCGGGCGTGCCCGGGATGTCGGCCAGCCAGTCGGCGTGCCGGCGCGCGAGCGCCTGCGCCTCCTCCGACCCAGGGTCGACCCCCCGCGCGGCGGCGGCCGTCCAGTCGGCGGCGAGCGCCTTCTGCCGCTGCTGCCAGCCTGAGCGCTCCTCAGCGGTCATCCCGCGCCACCAGCGGTCGGACGCCGCGTACGCGTCCTTCCCCCAGCGCTCCTCGACCTCCTCCTTGTACTGGGTGTGGTCGAAGCCGTCGAACATCTCCTCAGCCACGATCTCCCCTCCTTCCTCCACAGCGTGGATCGTCGACTCGACCGACGCGATCTGCCGCGCCAGCCGCTCCCGCTCACTGCGCAGCCACGTCAGGTGGTCGCGCAGCGCGGGGACCGCATCCTGCCGGTCGTCGAGCACGCGGGCGATGGCCGGGAGGCCGAGCCCGAGGTCCCGCAGCAGGAGGATGCGCTGCAGCCGCACGAGGGAGTCGCGGTCGTAGTGGCGGTAGCCGTTGGCGGCGATCCGGCTCGGCGGGAGCAGGCCGAGCTCGTCGTAGTGACGCAGCGTCCTGCTCGTCGTGCCGGCGATGCGCGCGATGTCCTGGATGCTCCAGTCCACGGTCGCCTCCACCATGATCCGTCTCCTCTCGTGGGATGCGCTAACCACGTTAGAAGTTGACGTTACGTCAAGGTCAAGCTCGGCGCGATACTGTCTGCGTGTGCGTGAAATCCGTTCGATGACCACCGTCGCCCCCGGCATCCTCTTCGTCGAGGGACCGGCCTCCAACTGGACCGTCTTCCACGGGCGCGGGCACGTCGAGCTGGTCGACTGCGGCTATCCGGCCGACCGCCCGCTGGTCGAGAAGTCGATCGCCGCGACGGGGCTCGAGGTCTCGGCCCTTTCCCGCATCGTCGTCACGCACGGGCACTCCGACCACCTCGGCGCGGCGCGCGACTACAGCGAGCGCTCCGGGGTGGAGGTGCTGGCCGCCCCGGGCGAGCTGCCGAACGTCCGCCGTGAGGTCACGGAGCAGGTGACGGTCGCGGATCTGATGCCGGTCGCGCTCCGCCGGGCACCATCCCGTGGGCGGTCTCGGCCATCCGCGCGGGCGGTCTCGGCGACGTCGGCGTCGCGGCGGCGCAGGCGATCACGGCCGACGTGCTCGAACTGTCGACCGGGCACCGCTTGGAGGTGCTGCCGACCCCCGGCCACACGACGGGCCACGCCTGCTTCTTCGAGCCGGACGCCGAGGTCCTCATCACGGGCGACGCGCTCGTCTCCGGACACGCGCTGCTCGACGACGAGGGCGAGCTGCAACAGCTGCCGGCGTTCTTCCACCACGACGCGGCCGGGGCGGAGGCGAGCGCTCGGAGGCTCAGCCTGTGCGACGCGCGCTGGGTGCTGCCCGGCCACGGGCCGGCGCTGCGGTTGTCAGGCGGCTAGCGCTTCGCCTTGGCCGGCACGGCCTCCTGCTCGCCGGAGCCTTGCGACGCACGCTCGCTCCCACCCACCGGCGGCACCGCCAGCTCCCCGGGAGCCGCGAACTCGCTCTGCTCCCCCGAGGTGATGGGCGTCGGGTGGATGTGGATCCGCGCTCGCGCCGCCGACGCCGGCGCCAGCGGACGCCGCGCGATCGGGCGCGTCGGCTCGCCGCGCCGGTCCTGTCCCGGCAGCGGGCGCGACCGGCGGCCGTAGATCAGCGACGACGAGTCGAGCAGCCACGGGACGAGCGCGACGGTGACGCCGTGGCACAGCATGAGCTGCTTGCTCAGCCGGCGGGCGCGGTGGTTGTGCAGCAGCGACTCCCACCAGTGGCCGACGATGTACTGCGGCAGGTAGACCGTCACGACCTCGGAGCCGTGCTCCTCGCGGCGGTGCTTGAGGTACTTGATCACCGGCACGCCGAACTCGCGGTACGGCGACTCGATGATCGTCAGCGGGACGTGGATGTTCTGCTCGATCCACTGCCGCTGCAGCTTCTGCGTGGCCTCCTCCTCGATGGAGACGTGGACCGCCTCGATCGAGTCGTGCCGCGCCGCGATCGCGTAGTCCAGCGCCTTCAACGCCGGCTTCTGCATCTTGCCGATGAGGACGACGGCGTGGTCGCCGACGCTGCCGAAGGTCGTGACCGGGTCGACCTCGATCTCCTTCTCCACGTCCCGGTAGTACCGGTTCACGCCGAGCATCAGGAACCAGAGGATCGGCATGAAGATGAAGACGAGGTAGGCGCCGTGCGTGAACTTCGTGATCGTCACCACGATGAGGACGACGAAGGTCAGGGTCGCGCCGAACGCATTGATGCAGAGCGAACGGACGATGCTGCTGCGCTCGCGCTGGCTCAGCACGGCCGCGCCGTCCGTGCCGCTGCCGCGCAGCATCGTGACCCAGTGCTTCACCATCCCGGACTGGCCGAGCGTGAACGAGACGAAGACGCCGATGATGTACAGCTGGATGAGCTGCGTCAGGTTCGCCTGGTAGACGAGCAGCAGGACCGTCGCGGCGAGCGCCAGCAGGATCATGCCGTTCGAGTAGACGAGCCGGTCGCCGCGGGTGTTGAGTGCCTTGGGTGCGTAGGAGTCGCGGGCGAGCACCGAGCCGAGCAGCGGGAATCCGTTGAAGGCGGTGTTCGCGGCTAGCAGCAGCACGACCGCGGTGGCGGCCTGCACGATGAAGAAGAAGAAGGTGTTGTTGCCGAACGTCGCCGCGGCGATCTGCGCGATCAGCGAGCGCTGCGGGGAGGTGGCGCACTGGGCCCAGCCCTGCAGGTCGCACGGGTTCTCCGCGTAGTGCACGCCGCTGATCAACGCGGTGGCGGTGAGGCCGGCGAACAGGACGATCGCGATGCCGCCCATCATCGCCAACGTGGTGCGGGCGTTGCGGATCTTGGGCGTCCGGAAGGCGGGGACGCCGTTGGCGACGGCCTCCACACCGGTCAGCGCGGAACAGCCGCTGGAGAAGGCGCGCAGGAGGAGCAGCACCATCGCCGCCTGCGTGACGCTGCTGGTGTGCACGACGTAGCCGGCCGACTCCGCGACCGGCGCGCTCCCCAGGACGGTGCGGACGAGCGCGGTGACGATCATCACCGCAATGCTGCCGATGAAGATGTAGGTCGGCAGCGCGAACGCCTTGCTGGACTCGCGAACGCCGCGGAGGTTGACCGCGGCGAGGATGATCACGCAGAGCACGGCGAGCTCGACCCGCCACGGCGCGAGGAACGGCAGCGCGGAGATGACATTGTCGACGCCGGACGCGACCGACACGGCGACGGTCAGCACGTAGTCGACGAGCAGGGCGGAGGCGACGACCAGACCGGCCTTCTCACCGAGGTTCTTGTGCGCCACCTCGTAGTCGCCGCCACCCGAGGGGTAGGCCTTGACCAGCTGGCGGTAGCTCAGCACCACGGTGATCATCAGGACGACGACGGCCGCCGCGACCCAGGGCGCGAACGTCAGGAAGGACAGCCCGCCCAGCAGCAGGATCATCAGGAGTTCCTGCGGCGCGTACGCGACGCTGGACAGTGCGTCGCTGGCGAAGATGGGTAGGGCGAGGTGCTTCGGGAGCAGCTGCCCTTCGAGCTTCTCGCTCGGCAGCGGGTCGCCGATCAACCAGCGCTTCGGGGATCTCCCCTCATTTGTCACGAGGGTCGAGAATACTCGCTGCCAAAATGCTGTCAAATCGGCGCGTCGCGTCCTCGCCGGTCCGGGATTCCGCCAACACTGGGTCGGCGCCCCGCGGAGCGTCCGTTGCCGCGGATTCTCGCGGGAGTCGGCTCGTCATCGGCCTCACTGGGAGCGAGATGAGCATGGGCTGAGACTTTCTGGGATTCTTCCGAAAACCCGCTCTCACCGGCCGATTTCAGCCGCGGCCGATCGCCTCGACGATCGCCCGGCGCACACGGAGCAGCTCGTTCTTGAGAAGCGGCACGACGTCCTCCGGGAGCGCGCCGCGCGCCGCCTGGGAGCGCAGGTCGGTGCGCAGCTGCTGGCGGAACTCGTTGATCGCGACCTCCGCCTCTCGCGCCGCCGCGTTCGCGGCCGCGCGCGCGTCCCGGCCCGCCTCGCGCGCCTCCTGCCGCGCGTCGACCCGGTGCGCGTCGCGCTTGGCCTCCCGCGCCGCCGAGGCCAGCTCGGCGCGCAGGGTGCGCATGGCGTCGTTCACGCCGGCCCGGACCTCGTCCGCGAGCCGGCGGACGGAGTCGGTGACCTCGTCCTCGATCGCGTCCAGCTCGGGCTCGCGGGCGGCGAGCTCGGCGCGGCCGGCGTCGGTGATCGCGTAGACGGTCTTTCGGCCGTCCGTCGTCTTGGTGACCAGCCCCTCCTCCTCCAGCTTCGCCAGCCGGGGGTAGATGGTGCCGGCGCTCGGGACGTACGTGCCGCCGAAGCGGTCGCTCAGCGCCTGGATGAGCTCGTAGCCGTGGCGCGGCTCCTCGGCCAGGAGGCTGAGCAGGTAGAGGCGGAGGCTGCCGTGGGCGAAGACGGGGGTCACGCCGACGCCTCCCGCTGAGCCGCGGAGCTGCGGAGCACCGAGACGGCGCCGGAGACGGAGTTGACCGTGATGTCGACCCAGTAGCCGTCGAGGCTGCCGGTGGTCGCGGTGTACCCCTTTCCGGCGGAGCCGACGACCATGACGTTGTCGAGCTGGACGCGGCCGGAGACGGTGTTGGCCCGGTAGCGGGCGCCGAGCGCCTCGGGGATGCGGATGGTCGTGTCGCCCGAGACGGTGTTGACCTGGATCTCGTCGGGTGTGCCGGAGATGTCCACCATGATGTCGGCGGAGACGCCGTCCGCGGTGAAGCGCGGGATGGCTCCGGTGGCCGTGATGTCCCCCGAGACCGTGTGCGCGGTGATGCGCCCGGTGTGACCGCGGGCGGAGAGCTCTCCGCTGACGGAGTTGAGCTCGAGGGCGCCTTCGAGGCCGTCGATCACCACGTCCCCGGAGACGGTGCTGAGCCGCGCGTCGGTCTTCAGGCCCGAGATGAGGGCTCCGGCCGAGACCACGCCGAACTTGAGGGCGACGTCGCGCGGGACCAGCACGCTGATGTCGGCGCGGGCGCTGGAGCGCATCGACTTGAAGACGTCGATGAAGTTGTCCCAGCGCAGCTGCGGGTGGTCGATCTCGAGGCGGTCCTCGTCGATGCTGACCTTGAGGTCGCGGCCGGACACCGAGTGGACCTCCACCCGGGCCCCCGGCTCGTCGTGACCGATGATGTCGATCTGGCCGCCCAGCAGCCCGACCTTGAGGGAGCGGACCAGCTCCACGTCGATCGTGCGGCTCTCGCCGGGCTGGATCAGCCACTTCTCCTGTGCCATGCTCTCGCGCTCCTTGCCTCGTGTACGTGCGTACGTGCTTCGTGCGTTCGGGCTCCGGCGGAGCCCTCGGTGACTCGCGATATATCGCGATGTTGACAAATTCACGATATATCGCGAGTGAACGCGACGCAACCCTCCGCCCCGAATCTCAGGGTCGCCTCAGGGACATCCCCCACCCGCGCACTCCCGCCTGCCCAACCCGCGAGTACGCAGAAAATCAGGCGAAAACCGCCGAGTGCGCAGATATTCGTCGTACTCGGCAGGTGCCTGGGGTGGTCAGCGGCGGGCGAGCCAGGGGTGCAGGAGGCGGGTGACGAAGGGGAGCAGGAAGTAGGTCATCGTCGGAGTGAGGAGCAGCGTCGTGATGAGGACGGTTGCGAGCGGCCACAGCTGGTGCCAGCCGGGCACGAGATAGAACGTGAAGTAGGTGAAGGCGAGCGAGAGCGGGAAGAATCCCAGCCAGATCGTCACGGCCTGCTTCCAGCGCGGCGGGGCGGCCGGGACGCCGGGCTGCGGCTCGTCGAACCAGCCCTCGATCCCGGTGCGGCGCTCCACGCGCGACACCTCGACGAGCTCGCGGCCCTCGTACAGCCAGTCGGCACGGTCGTCCGAGGCCTCCCACGCCTCCAAGGACGCGGCGTCGGCGAAGCGGTAGAGCATGTGCCACTCGTGCGAGTGGGCGTTCGCGCGCACCCAGCCGGAGCCGAGGAAGCCCTCGTAGGTGTTGGCCAGATTGACGCCCGCCTGGACCCAGTGCGTGACCTCGGGGAGACGGCTGGGGTCGACGCGGCGGGTGATCGAGACGGTGACGGGGATGCGCGGGGGAGTGTCCGGGTGCTGCGCTTGTGGCGCGGAGGCGTTCGGCTCTTGTGGAGTCATGCCTCCATTGTCGCCGCCGCGGGTTTCGGGCGCGTTTCGGCGCCGCGGGTGCCGCTGCCCCGATAGCCAGGCGTCACCCTCCGGTCGGCGTCAGCGGTAGAGGATCCACATGTAGTTGGTCCAGGAGACAGCCGTGTTCAAGTCGGGTCCGGAGGCGTTCGGGAACGGCATCCGCCCTCCCGGGCAGGTGTACACCACGTTGTAGCCACCCGCGACCGGCCACGTCTGAACATCGGAGCAGTACACGCTCGTCGTCGAGTTGTAGGCGATCCAAGCCGCATTGCCGGCGGCGTCGGCGGGAGTGTTCCCGACACCCTTGAACGTCTTCCATTGCAGGGACTGCCCCCAGCCGATGGTCCCATCTGTGCTGACCGACCAATCATGAATGGTTTCCGAGCACGAGATGGTGGCCAGGTAGCCACCGGCGGTCGGGACCACGGATTGAGTCTGGCAATTGGATGCAGCACTCGCCGGTGTGGCGACAGCGAGCCCGAGCGCCGCAGTCGCTGCGACGGTCGCGACCACGACACCGAGCCGTCGAACAAGTTTCCTCACGATATCTCCTTCGATTGTGCGACGAGGAAGCAAGGCGTCGTACGCCTTCAGAGCCTCACGTGTGACGAAAATCTAGCGTTGTTGTGGTTACATTTCAATGATAGACAGGGAGCTGCGCGTCTGGTAGTAAGCAGGCGACGTCAATGCCGCAACGACGACGTCAGCCGACCGATCCCGACATCACGCTCGGACGCGGCGCACAGCGCCGCATCAAGCGACCGCCATTCCCACGCGACGTCGCCGGCGGCGTTTCTGCTCTCCCCGACGAGGTTCTGCGCTTTTTCGCAGCGCCCTGCGCTCAGCGCGCGCCGAGGAGGGTCGCGCCCTCCCGCAGCACGAGCTGCGGCGTCACGAGCCGGTGCCGCGGGTCGTCCACCGAGGACTGCACCCGGCCGCCGTGGGCGCCGGTCAGCAGCTCGAGCACGCCGGAGGCCACCTCGTCCAGCGGCTGGCGCACGCTGGAGAAGCCCAGCGACGCGGCAACCGGGGTGTCGTCGTAGCCGATCACCGGGATGCTGCCTCCGGTCGCGGTGAGCGCCCCGAGGGCGAGGGAGTCGGACGCGCACACCACGGCCTCCACGTCGACGCGCGCCGCGAGGCGGCGCATGGCCTCCGCGCCGAACGGCACGCCGTCCTCGGCGGCCTCCTCCAGCGTCGCGAGGGTCGTCTCGTCCACCGCGCGGGCGTCGCGCATCGCCTCCAGCCAGCCCGCCCGGCGGTCGTCGCCGGTCCCGGAGCCGGCGGGCCAGCCCAGGTAGCCGATCCGCCGCAGGCCCAGCGCGAGGAAGTGGTCGGTCGCCTCCCGCAGGCCGGCCCGGCCGTCCACATCGACCCACAGGTGCAGCGGGTCGGTCATGTCGTCGATGCCCCACGGCCGGCCGAACGTGACGAACGACTGGCCGTGCTCGATCAGCCACTCCGTGCGCGGGTCCCCGTGGAAGGTCGAGGTCAGCACGAACGCGTCCACGTCGGCGCCGTCGGAGAGCCGCCGGAACTGCTCGATCTCGTCCTGCGGATCGTCCGCCGTGAAGAGCAGGACGCGCAGGCCCTTGCGATCGGCCTGCTCCGTGAGCGCGTGCAGGAAGCGGTCGAGCACGCTGCCGGAGATGCCGTCGCGGGTCATCGGGTCGAGGCGGATGCCGATGGTGGAGCTCTTCTGCGTGCGCAGCCGGCGCGCCGAGGCGTGCGGCCGGTAGCCGAGCGAGCGGATGGCCTCCTCGACGCGTTCGCGGGTCTCCGGGCGGACGATCGCAGGGGTGTTCAGCACGTTGGAGACGGTCTGCCGCGACACGCCCGCGGCGTCGGCGACGTCGCTGACCGTCGGCTGCGCACCCATGCTCATCCCTCCCCGGCGCGCTCCCGGGCGGACCCGAGAAACGCTGTCTCAGACCTTACCGCTGCGTCGCCGTGCTCGTCGGCTGCCCCGCTTGACACGTCCGGAAGGCCGTGACTATGGTGACAGCGTCCCCATTTGATCGTTCAAAGTGCACTGTAGCATCATCGAATTTGATCGATCAAAGGGGCGTCCACCCAGAACGAGACCGCAGGAGGTCGGATGCGCGCAGAGCAGCGGGCCATCCCCACCGCTCCCGTCGTCGTGTCCTCCACAGGCCTGCGTTCACCGCGTACGATCCACGACTTCGGCGACCCCGACCGCGTCGGCCCGGCCGTTCGGGCACACTCACACCAAGGAGAGAAACACATGCGAAGAATCACATCCCGCTGGCTCGCGGGCGGCGCCGTCGCCGCCGCGGCCGCCCTCGCCCTCACCGCCTGCGGCTCCGGCTTCGGCGGCAGCGGCAGCAGCGACACCGGCAAGCTGACCTCGTCGAACAAGGCGCTCACGGTCATGATCGGCTCGTCCGGCGACGCCGAGACGGCCGCGGTCAAGTCCGCCGTCGGCGACTGGTCGAAGAGCTCGGGCACCACGGCCAACGTCGTGGCCGCGAGCGACCTCAACCAGCAGCTCTCGCAGGGCTTCGCCGCCAAGAAGCCGGCGGATGTGTTCTACCTCTCGACCGACGCGCTCGCCGGCTACGCCTCCAACGGCTCGCTGCTCGCGTACGGCGACCAGCTCGCCAACAAGAGCGACTTCTACCCGAGCCTGGTCAAGTCCTTCACTTACGACGGCAAGTTCTACTGCGCGCCGAAGGACTTCTCCACCCTCCAGCTCATCATCAACAAGGACATGTGGAGCGCCGCCGGCCTGACCGACAGCGACATCCCCAAGACCTGGGACCAGCTCGAGGCCGTCGCCAAGAAGCTCACCGCGGCCGGCCACGTCGGCCTCGGCATCTCGGGCGAGTACGCGCGCATCGGCTCCTTCATGGTGCAGGCGGGCGGCAACCTGATGAACGACGACAGCACCAAGGCGACCGCCAACAGCGACGCCAACGTCAAGGCGCTCGACTTCGTCAAGCAGATGCTCAACGCGGGCGACCTCAAGTACGCCAAGAACCTCGGAGCGGGCTGGGGCGGCGAGGCGTTCGGCAAGGGCCTGGCCGCGATGACCATCGAGGGCAACTGGATCACCGGCGCCATGAAGTCCGACTACCCGAACGTCAAGTACCAGGTCGCCGAGCTCCCGGCCGGCCCCGCCGGCAAGGGCACCCTCCAGTTCACCAACTGCTGGGGCATCGCCGCCGACAGCCCCAACCAGGCCGCCGCCCTCAAGCTCGTCGAGCAGCTGACCAGCAAGGACGACCAGCTCGCCTTCTCCAAGGCGTTCGGCCCGATGCCGTCGATCAAGTCCGCCGCGAGCGAGTGGAAGTCGGCCAACCCCGACCTCGTCCCGTTCCTCAACGCCGCCGACTACGCCAAGGGCGTGCCGACCGCCAAGGGCGCTGCCGACGTCGTGACCGACCTCAACAGCAAGCTGGAGACGCTGGCCACGAGCGACCCGAAGACGATCCTCGACGCCACGCAGAAGAACCTCGAAGCGCTGAAGTAAGGATTGCAGCCACCATGTCGCAAGCCACGAGTCGGTCTCGCCGTTCCGGAATCCGGCGCGGCGAGGCCGCCTCGGGGTGGTTGTTCACCGCCCCGGTCATCCTGCTGCTCGGCGTGTTCCTCGTCATCCCGGTGCTCATGGCGCTGTGGGTCAGCTTCTCCGACTGGGGAGGGCGCGGCAGCCCCTTCTCCTCCGACGTGAACTTCGTCGGGCTCAAGAACTACACGACCCTGCTGGCGGGCGGCGGGCTCGCGGAGCAGGACTTCGGCATGGCGCTGAAGAACAACGCCTGGTACGTGGTGCTGGTCGTCCCGATCCAGACCGCGGTCGCGCTCTTCCTCGCGGTGCTCGTCAACCGGGCCGTCCTGCGCGGGCGCGGCTTCTTCCGCACCGCCTTCTACTTCCCGTCGGTGACCAGCTCGGTCGCCATCACCGTGCTGTGGCTGTTCCTGTTCAGCACCTCCGGCGCGGTGAACAAGGTGCTCTCCTGGTTCGGCGTGAACGGACCGAACTGGTTCAACGACCCGAGCGGGATCATCCACAACCTGCTCGGCGTGTTCGGCGTCAGCACGGGCCCCGCCGCCCTCACCCAGAACACGCTGCTCGGCGTCTCCTGGTGGGACTGGCTGGGCGGGCCGTCCGTCGCGATGACCGCGTACATCATCATGGCCGTGTTCACCACGAGCGGCACCTTCATGCTGCTGTTCATCGCGGCCCTGCAGAACCTCGGCGGCGACATCACCGAGGCCGCCATGATGGACGGCGCCAACGGCTGGCAGCGGTTCTGGCGCATCACGCTCCCGCAGCTGCGGCCGACGCTCTTCACCGTCCTGACCCTCGGCTTGATCGGCTGCTGGCAGGTCTTCGACCAGATCTACACCGGCAGCAAGGGCGCGCCGAGCAAGACCACGCTGACGCCGGCGTACCTCTCGTACCAGACCTCGTTCACCAACCAGGAGTGGGGCCAGGGCGCCGCGATCGCCTTCATCCTGTTCGTCATCATCGTGCTGTTCACGATCTTCCAGCGCTGGGTGCTGCGCGAGCGCACGGTCTCCAAGCGGCGCATGCGGCCCTACGACGCGATGGTGATCGCCGCGACCGCGCCGAGCAACTCGTCCGGCTCCGCCATGAAGGGAGGCCTCGGATGACCGCCACCTCAACGGTCGCCGCGTCGGCCACGACGTCGCCGGGCGCCTCCGCTCCGCGACCGGCGCGCCGACGCCGCCGCACCACCGGCAGCATCGCGGCCACGTCCGTCAGCTACGCGATCCTCGTCGTGCTCGCGGTCGTGTACATCATGCCGTTCCTCATCCAGGTGGCGACGTCGTTCAAGACCGACGCCGACGCGACGGCCAACCCGGTGTCGCTCATCCCCCAGGTGTGGACGACGGCGGCCTACACGAAGCTGTTCGTCAACTCGGACTTCCCGATCTGGTTCATGAACTCGGCGATCGTCACGGTGTTCGTGACCCTCGGCCGCGTGTTCTTCAACTCCCTCGCCGGCTACGCCCTCGCCCGGCTGCACTTCCGCGGGCGCGGGTTCGTGTTCGCAGCGCTGGTCGCGGTGATGTCCGTGCCCATGGTCGTGCTGCTCATCCCGAAGTTCCTCGTCATCAACCAGCTCGGCATGTACGACTCGTACACCGGCATGATCCTGCCGCTGCTCACCGACGCGGCCGGCGTCTTCATCATGAAGGGGTTCTTCGAGTCCATCCCGGCCAGCGTCGAGGAGCAGGCGCGCATCGACGGCGCCGGAACCTTCCGGGTGTTCTGGTCGATCGTGCTGCCGATGGCGCGGCCGGCGCTCATCACGATCATCATCCTGTCCTTCCAGGGATCCTGGAACGAGCTGGCGCACTTCATCATCTCGACGCAGGACCCGTCGCTCACCACCCTGACCAAGGGCGTCGCCGGGCTCGCGAGCGGGCAGCTCAGCCAGGGCAGCCAGTACCCGATCAAGCTCGCGGCCGCCGCGATCATGACCATCCCGGTCGCCGTGCTGTTCTTCATCTTCCAGCGCCGGATCATGAACTCCAGCGAGGGAGCGGTGAAGGAGTGACGGCCATCGCCCCCACGGTCCTGGCCACCTGCGGCGGCCTCGTCGCCGGCGACTGGACCGACTCGCTCTACGGGCCGCTGCTGCACCACGCGATCGAGCTGGCGCAGGTCGTCGGCCGCCGCCCTCGGGTGACGCACATCAACACGGCCGGCGGCGACCAGCGGCACGTCGAAGGCGCCGAGCTGGAAGCCGCGCGCGCCGCGGGCGTCGACGCCAGCCACGTGCGCTTCTTCCCGCACCCGAACATCCCCGACCTCCGCGCGCACGTTCTCGCCCAGGACGTCGTGTGGGTCAGCGGCGGGAGCCTGCTCAACCTGCTGGCGGTCTGGCGCGCGCACGGGCTCGACGAGATCCTCCGGGAGGCCTGGCAGCGCGGCGTCGTGCTGGCCGGCGGCTCGGCCGGAGCGCTGTGCTGGCACGAGGGCGGAACCACGGCGTCCCGCGGACCAGACATCTCGGCGCTGCCCGACGGCCTCGGACTGGTGCCGGGATCACTCGCGGTCCACTACGACTCCGATCCACGCCGGCGGCCCGCCCATCAGGCGGGAGTCGCGTCGGGTGAGCTGCCCGGCGGCTACGCGCTCGAGGAGGGGACCGGTCTCGTCTACCAGGGCACGACGCTGGTGGATGTGGTGTCGGAGCGCCAAGGCGCGACCGTCTGGCGCGTGCAGCGCACGGAGGCCGGCGGGACGACGGGGGTGAGCGAGACGCGGATCGAGCCGCGGCTGCTGCCGCCGCTCCTCGAACCGGCAGCGGGCCTCGCCGCTCGCGAGACCACGGTCCTGGCGGCGTCGCCGGTCGGCGACGGCGCGTCCCGTGCCTCGGACGCCGCAGTCTCGATCACCTCGCCGAACGGCGCCCCCGTGTCCCCCACCCCGGACGCCCCCATCGAGTCCGCAGCGATGCCTCCATCCCACACGACTTCCCCATCCCCCACACCATCCACGATCGAGGAGGCGCGAACGCCACGATGACCCAGCCGCTCCAACCCCTGCTGCACGACAGCGTCGTGGTGCTCACCGCGCCCAGCCAAGCCTGGTCCGCCGCGGACGGCACCGTCGACGGCAGCGGGATCCACGGGTTCTACCACTCGGACCTCCGGGTGCTCGACCGCATCCTCCTGACCGTCGGCGGCGAGCTGCCCGAGCACATCGCCACCGCCGGCCCCGACGCGGCGAACGCGGTCTTCACCGCGCTGGCCCGGCGGATCGACGATGCCACGGCAGACCCCCGCGTCCGGCTGGACCGCACGCGCACGGTCGCGGCGGGGAGCCTGCGGGAGCGGATCGTGCTGCGCAACGCCCTCCGCTCCCCGATCGCGACGACCGTCGAGGTGGCGGTCCGCGGCGACTTCACCCCCATGCAGACGGTGAAGGCCGGGCTGACCGGCGCCGAGCATCCGGTCTCCACGGAGGTCGCCGCCACCCAGGGCGCCGACGCGGGCGTGGTCTTCCGCTCCGGGCGGGTGACCGCCCGGCTCCGGGCCGCCGGCGCGCACGTCGCCGTCGACGGCCAGGACGCGACGCTCCGCTGGGAGGTCGAGGTCCCCGCGAACGGTCAGGCCGTCGTGGAGTGGGCGGTCGACGTCGACGACCCGACGGCCGTCGTCGCGGGCGCGGAGCCGTCCGCCGACTGGGCAGCGTTCCGCGCGGCCACCGGCGACTCGCGGCTGTCCTCCTGGCTCGACCGGGCGCTCACGGACCTCCAGTCGCTCCGCATGTCCACCACGGCCCGGCCGGACGACACCTTCCTCGCGGCCGGCGCTCCCTGGTTCTTCACGCTGTTCGGGCGCGACTCGCTCTGGGCCGCGCGTCTGCTGCTGCCGCTCGGGACCGACCTCGCCGCCTCCACGCTGCGCGTCCTCGCCCACTTCCAGGGCACCGAGAACGTCGGCGCGACCGCCGAGCAGCCAGGCAAGATCATGCACGAGCTGCGGCCGGCCGAGCTCACCATCCCGGGCGAGGGTGTCGTGCTCCCGCCGCTGTACTACGGCACCGTCGACGCGACCGCGCTCTGGATCGGCCTGCTCCACGACGCGTGGAAGTGGGGGATGGCGGACGACGAGGTGCGCGAGCTGCTCCCGGCGATGCAGGCGGCGCTCGCCTGGATGCGCGACTACGGCGACAGCGACGGCGACGGATTCCTCGAGTACGTCGACACCACCGGCCACGGTCTCGCCAACCAGGGCTGGAAGGACTCGGGCGACTCCATCCAGTGGAAGGACGGCACGCTCGCGGACGGCCCGATCGCGCTCTGCGAAGTGCAGGGCTACGCCTACGAGGCCGCGGTCGGCGGCGCCGAGCTGCTCGACGCGTTCGGCCTGGACGGTGGCGACGAGTGGCGCGCCTGGGCGGCGGAGCTGAAGAGCCGCTTCGGCGCCGCGTTCTGGATCGACGACCCCGCAGGCGCCTACCCCGCCGTCGCGCTGGACGCCGCCAAGCGCAAGGTCGACACGGTGACCAGCAACATCGGCCACCTGCTCGGCACCGGCATCCTCACCCCCGAGCAGTCGGAGCTCATCGCGCGCCGCCTGGCGTCGCCCGAGTTGTCCTCCGGCTACGGCCTCCGCACCATGTCGACCGACTCCGGCGGCTACTGGCCGCTCAGCTACCACGGCGGCTCGGTGTGGGCGCACGACACCGCGATCGCGATTGTCGGGCTGTCGCGCGACGGCCACGCGGCGGAGGCCGACCTCCTCGCGGACGGCCTGCTCGCCGCGGCGGACGGCTTCGGCTACCGGATGCCGGAACTGCACTCCGGTGACTCCGCCGAGCAGACCAGCGCGCCGATCCCGTACCCGGCGGCGTGCCGCCCGCAGGCCTGGTCCGCGGCGGCGGCCGTCGCGGTGCTGTCCGCCCGCCTCGGCCTCCGGGCCGACGCGCAGGCGGGGGAGCTCGACGTGCGCCCCACCCCGGGGGCGGGCAGCATCCGCGTCAGCGGCCTCCGCTTCGCGGGCGCGCGCCGCGACCTGGAGGTGTAGCCGCGCGATTCGTGCCGAATGTCGGCTCTCGCCCCGCGAAAGTCGACATTCGGCACGAATCGCGGTCCCTTGCGCGCCTGGCAGGCGGTCTCCACATTCGGCACGAATCGCGGCTTTCGCCCCGCGAAAGCCCACATTCGGCGCGAATGTCGGCCCCACCCCCACCTCGCTGCGGGCACCCACATTCGGCACGAATCGCGGCTTTCGGTCGGGCGGATTCGACATTCGGCGCGAATGTCGACCCCACCCCCACCTCTCCGCGGGCACCCACATTCGGCACGAATCGCGGCTTTCGGGCGGCCGGATTCGACATTCGGCGCGAATGTCGGCGCGGGCGGCGAAGGATGCGCTAAATCTGCGCCATGATCTGCCGCGCGATGACGCGGCCGGCGCGGTTCGCGCCGATCGTGCTCGCCTGCGGGCCGTAGCCGGCCAGGAAGATCCGCGAGTCCTGCCAGGACGCACCGGAGGCGACGGTCAGGCCGCCGGCCTTCTCGCGCAGCTTGAGCGGGGCCAGGTGACGCAGCTCGGGCCGGAACCCGGTCGCCCAGATGATCGCGTCGGCCGGCGCGGTCGAGCCGTCCGCCCAGACCACGCGGTCGCGCTCGATACGTGAGAACATCTCGCGCTCCACCAGCAGGCCGCGCTCGATCCCGGCGGCGATCCGCCGGGTGCGCGGCACCCCCGTGCCGCTGACGATGCTCGGCAGCGCCAGGCCCGCGCGCGCCGCCGCGTCCTGCGCGGAGACCGCGGCGACACCGCCCTCGATCGTGAGCTCGGACTCGTCGCGGAAGTCCACCGGCCGCCGGGTCGCCCAGGTCAGGCTGCCCGCGACGCCCTCCAGCTCCAGCAGGAAGCCGATCGCGCTCGTGCCGCCGCCGACGACCACGACCGACTGCCCGGCCAGCTCCTCCGCCGACACGTACGACGACGTGTGCAGGTGGCGTCCCGCGAAGTCGTTCATCCCCGGATACCACGGGATGAACGGAGCGCCCCAGGTCCCGGACGCGTTCACCACGACCCGGGTCCTGGTCTCGCCGTGGTCGTGCGCGACCACCAGGTCCGCACCGCGGTCGTAGACCCGCGAGACGGTCACCGGCCGCTGCACCTGGAGCCCGTAGTGCTCCTCGTAGCGGCGGTAGTAGCCGGCGACGATGTCCTTGGCCGGGAGCGACCGATCGGCGGTGTCGAAGCTGAGCCCCAGCTCCGCCATTCCCGGGAGGTCGTTCACGTGGTGGGCGCTGCCCAGCCGCAGGGCGTCCCAGCGGTGCTGCCACGCCCCTCCGGTGCCGGGGCCGCGGTCCAGGACGACGAAATCCTCGCCCGGCGTCAGCTCGAACCGGCGCAGGTAGTAGGCGACCGCCAGCCCGGCCTGCCCGGCGCCGACGATCACCACCTGGGTGTCGGTCATGCCACTGATCACGCGCTCATTCCATCATCCGACGCTGTGCGGGAACTCGGGGTCCATAGGGGTCACCATGCTAAACTCGACGCTAGTTTTCACTATTTCTGTTGGATCCCCGGGTGCCATTCCCCGGGCAGGATCAAAAGGGGGTCACGCATGGGGCGCGGCCGTCAAAAGGCAAAGCACACCAAGATCGCTCGTCAGTTGAAGTCGTTCAGCCCGAACGTCAACTACGACGCGCTCGAGCGTGAGCTCACCGGACATTCCCACCACGACGACGAGCGCCAGTACGACGCGTGGGCCGACTACGACCCGGACGGCGACGACGAGACCGAAGGGTACGACGCCGCCGACGAGGACGAGTACGAGGACAGCGAGTCCGAGACGCCGAAGCGCGCCTGAGCGCGACCGTCATCCCTGCGATCACCCGAACGCGGGTCCCACCCCGTCACAGCCACCCCTGACGCGTCGCGATCGCGACCGCCTCGGAGCGGTTGCGGGCGCCCGTCTTGCCGATCGCGCTGGACAGGTGGTTGCGCACCGTCCCGTCGCTGAGGTGGAGGCGGCGCGCGATGTCGGTGATGGTGCCGCCCTGGCCGGCGACGGCGAGCACCTCGGCCTCCCGCATGGTGAGCGGTGACGCCCCCGACGCCAGCGACTCCGCGGCGAGTGCCGGATCGACGACGCGCAGCCCCGACGCCACCCGGCGGACCGCGTCGGCGAGCTGGCCGGAGGGTGTGTCCTTCACGATGAACCCGGACGCCCCGGCCTCCATCGCCCGCCGCAGGTAGCCCGGGCGGCCGAACGTCGTGACGATCAGCGACCGGCAGGACGGGAAGGCGCGCGCGAGCTCGGCGGCGACCTGGATGCCGTCGAGGCCGGGCATCTCCACGTCGAGCAGCGCCACGTCGGCGGACGACGCGCGCGCCGCGTCCAGCACTTCGTCGCCGCGGCCCACCTGGGCCACCACCTCCAGGTCGGCCTCCAGGTCGAGGAGCGCGGCGAGCGCCCCGCGAACGAGCGCCTGGTCGTCCGCGAGCAGCAGCCGGATGGTCACGCCATTCTCCTCACCGTCAGCAGCGTGCCCCCGCGCGGTCCCGCCTCCACGGTGACCGCGGCGCCGAACTCCTTCGCCCGGTCGGCCAGCCCCGCGATGCCCGACCCGTGCACCAGTTCGCGGCGCTCGGCGCCCAGCGGGGCAGGGCCGCGGCCGTCGTCCTCGATCCGGAGGGCGTCCGGCTCGACTGTCACCCAGCAGTTGCGCGAACCGGAGTGGCGGATCACGTTGGTCACGCCCTCCCGCAGCACCCAGCCGAACAGCTCGCGCAGCTCCGGAGCGACGTCCTCGCCGTTCCGAGGCAGGTGCGCCTGGATGTCCGCGGCGGCGAGGCCCGCCTGCGCCGCGGCCAGCTCCGTCGAGAGGCTCATCTCGCGGTACCCGGCGACGGCGGCCCGGAGGTCGGCGAGCGCCGAGCGCGTCAGTCGCTCGATGTCGGCGAGCTCCTCCTCCGCCCGGTGCGGGTCGACGGGGATGAGCCGGCGCGCCAGCTCCGACTTGACCGTCACGACCGTCAGCGAGTGGCCGAGCACGTCGTGCATGTCGCGGGAGAACCGCGCGCGCTCGTCCACGACGGCGAGCCGGGCGATCTCGCCCTGCGCGTTCCGCAGCCGGCGGAGGGTGTCGATCTGGCGGGCGAACGCGCTCATCATGATGCCGATCGACACCGTGATGAGCGCGATGTACCACGCCTCCCCGAACGTCCCCGTGAGCAGGAGCACGATCAGCTGCACCGCGCCGAGGCTGCCGATGATCGTGTTCGCGACCCAGGTCCGCGCGATCGACATCCCGGCGACGCACGCGACGTAGACCCAGGTCCAGAGCGTGTCGACGCCGGCGAACGGGATGAGCGTCAGCGTCAGCGCGAAGTACGCGAACACCCCGACGAGTCGCGTGCGCTCGCTCTCCCACCACAGGATCGGTGGGAGGGCGAGGAACCCGACGTAGACGATGGCCAGCAGCACGGTCGCGACGATCTTGGTGGCCAGGGCGCCGGACGACGCCCACAGACCGCCCAGCACGGAGATCTGATAGAGCAGGCCGATCGCCGCGCCCGGATACCAGCGGTAGGCGGACCGATGGGTCAGCCGCGCCCACACCCCGGTGGGCCGGTACTCGTCGACCTCGCTGCTGAACACGTCCCTACCCTAGCCAGCCGTGGCCGGTCGCCCGCGGCTCAGCCCCGCGCCGCGTCGCGGCGGTAGCGCCAGACGATCAGCGCACCGAGGGCGAGCGTCCACGCGGTCAGCACGAGGGCGGGCGTGAGGGCGTCGCCGCTCTGCAGCGCGCCGAGCTGGCCCACCCGGTTGAGCCAGTAGGACGGCACGGCCTGGGCGACGTTCGCGACCCAGGCGGGGAAGATCTGCAGCGGGATCCACAGTCCGCCCAGCACCGCCATCCCCATGAAGACCGCCATGAAGAGCGGCTGCGCGAACTCCGGCTTGGCGAACTGGCCGATCAGGATCCCGAGCAGGGCGAACGGCACGACGCCGGCCCAGATCGCCAGGCATGCCAGCAGCCAGCTCGCCGCCGACAGGTCGGGGTGGTACAGCATGATCGCGACCCCGACGATCACGACGATGCTGAGCAGCGCGAGCGCCAGGGCCGCGACCAGCTTGGAGACCAGGTAGCCCGTGCCGGTCAGCGGGGTGACCCGCAGCTGGCGGTTCCAGCCGAGCGAGCGCTCGGTGACGATGTTGAAGTCCTGCGACAGGGCGGCCATCATCCCGCCGTACGCGGACACCTGGATGGTCGTGACGACGATCCACGGGAGGTGCGTGACGGCGTCGACCTGCCCGCGGCCGCCGAACGTCCCGCCGAAGGCGAGCAGCATGACGAGCGGGACGGCGAGGGTGAAGATCATCGCGCGCATGTTCTTGAGCTGGCGGAGGGACTCGCGCCCCAGGTAGGCGATGCTCATCGGAGGGCTCCTTCGGGCTGGGACTGCTGCGGCTGCTGCTGCGCCGACTGCGCGTCGTGCGCCGCGTCGTCGCGGGACTCGGTGAGGGCGAGGAACGCGTCGTCCATCGTGTGCGCGGTGACCTCGATGTCGTGGAGGTCGTCGTGCGCGGCGAGGAGGGCGCGGAGGGTGGCGTCCGAGTCGTCGCTGACGATCGAGAGCCGGCCGGCGCGCTGGTCGACGCTGCGGACGCCGGGGAGGGCGGCGAGCTCGTCGGCGACCGCGGGCGTCCACGCGAAGCCGGCGGTCGCGGCGATCCGGCGGCCGGACACCACGGCCTTCACCTCGGCCGGCGTCCCGTCGGCGACGACCCGGCCGCGGGCGAGCATGACGATCCGGTCGGCGTAGGCGTCGGCCTCGTCGAGGTAGTGCGTCGCGAACACGACCGTGCGGCCCTGGTCGGTGAACTCCCGCATCGAGAGCCAGAAATGCGCCGGGCCTCCACGTCCATCGCGGCGGTCGGCTCGTCCAGGAACAGCAGGTCGGGGTTCGACACCACGGCGACGGCGAACCGTGCGCGCTGCATCTGGCCGCCGGACAGCTTGGAGACGCGCTGCTTCGCGATCTCGGTGCAGCGGGCGCGTTCGAGCGCCTCGGCCACGCTGAGCGGGTGCTTGTGCGCGGAGGCGACGAGCGCCACCGACTCGGCGACGGTGAGGGTGGGCAGGAGCGCGCCGCCCTGCAGCATCGCGCCGACCCTCCCCTCGCGGATGGCGCGGCGCGGGTCGCCGCCGAACAGCTCGGCGGTTCCCGCGGTCGGGCGGGCGAGGCCGAGCGCGAGGTCGATGGTGGTGGACTTGCCCGCGCCGTTGGGGCCGAGCAGGGCGATGACCTCGCCGGTGCGGACGGTGAGGTCCACGCCGTCGACGGCGGTGAGCGACCCGAACGTCTTGCGGAGGCCGCTGAGGCGGATGGCTGGTGACTGGTTCACGCTCTCAGCGTGCCGGGGCGCCGGAGGGAGCGCGCAGGGCCTGCGTCAGGACCTGGGGGTGACGTTTGTCATGTGCGGAGGCGCCGTCGCTCGGTGCGGCACGCCGGTGTTGTGGAGCTCGCTCCGGTCAGGACAGGGCGTCGCGCGCGCGGACGGAACGGACGAGGCCGATGACGCCCGCGATGCCGCCGGCCGTGATCAGCGCGGCGCCGAGGAGGAGCAGGAGGTCCTGCCCGACCGGAGCGGCGACGACCGGGGACTGCGAGGTCGGGTCATGCTGCGGCAGGGCGGAGGCCGGTCCGGCCGTCCCTCCGCCGCCCGCGCCTCCCGCGGTCACCGCCGGCAGCGGCGCTGCGGGCACCGCCGGGAGGGAGACGACCGCGACGGCGCCGGCGACATCCACCGTCGCGTGCTTCAGCACGACGAAGAAGACGGACGCGGGCGAGCCGGGCGCCCGGGCCGGCAGGCTCACGGTCGTGGTCGCGGTGTCCTGGCCGTCGGCGAGCGCCAGCGTCCCGGAGGCCGCCGCGTAGTCGGTCCCGGCGTGGGCCGTGCCGTCGAGCGTCGCGAAGTCCACCGTGGCCGGGCCGGACGCGACCGTGCGGGTCACACTGACACGGACGGAGGTGCTCCCCGCGACGACACTGTCGGTCACCACGGCCAGCGGACCGGAGGCCGCGGCGACCGTGAGCGTCGCGGCGGCCGTCGCGGGGCGGAGGGTGGAGCCGGTGGCGGGGGCGAACGCCGCGGTGACGGTGTGCGGGCCGGCGGCGGGCGCCGGGAGGTCGGCGCGCGCGACACCGCCGGGGCCGACGGGCACCGCCAGTGCCGGTGTCCCGTCGATCGCGAAGATCACGGCACCGGTGTCCGGGGGCGCGAGCAGGAAGCGGGTGACCAGCGCGGTCACGGCGATGCTCCCGCCGGTGGTGGCGGTCGCGGGCGCGCTGATCGCGACCGCGGTCGCGTCCGTGCACGCCGGAGCGGTGGCGTCGACGGCCACCGACCGGCCGGCGAGCGTCCAGGTTAGCGACGGCTCGGCCGCGGCATCGACGGTCAGCAGCCAGACACCGTGGTGCTCGCCCGGCTGGAAGGTGGACGGCTGCCCGCGGTCCGCGACGCCGGACAGGTCGTTCGCGCCGGAGCCGGCGGCGACCGTCACAGGAGCGGTCGCGGCCGAGCGGTAGCCGAGCACGACCGTGCGGGAGGTCACCGCTCCGAGCGGCGCGTCCTGCACGCAGTCGACGATCGGCGTGAGGTCCGGCGAGGTCGCTGCGGGTGCCGGGCCGGGCGCCGCGACGGCCGCGAGCGCCGGACCTCCGGTCAACGCGACACCGATCAGCGCGACCCCGAGCGCGCACGCCGAGCGGAGGCTGGCAGGCGGGGTCACAGCGGCCACTCTAGCGGGAGGCCGCGGCCGCTCGCGCGTCCACGAAGGGGTCACGTCATCCGGCGTCGCCAACGGAGGAGATCCGCCGCCGCAGACCCGCGGAAAGCAGTCTGCGGAGGAGATCGGCGCGCGCGGAGGGCCGGAGTCCTCCGGTGGCGGCGCCGGAGCGGCGCGCGAGGGGGAGCCGGTCAGCCCGCGTAGCTGCCGACCAGGCGGACCGCGCCGCCGTCGACGCCCTTGGCGCCCTGCTCGAAGCCGTCCAGGTCGCGTGCCGCCGTCGACACGACGCCGGCGCGCCAGGTCGGGATGCCGCCGGCCGTGATCGTCGCCGCGATCGCGTCTGCGGCCTCCGCGGCCACCACGGCGAACATGCCGATGCCGAGGTTCCAGGTGCCCTCCGACGACTCCAGGCTGCTACCGGCCAGGTCGCTCAGCACCCGGAACACCGGGGTCGGCGACCAGGTCGCGCGGTCGACCTCCACCCACGACCCGACCGGGAGGACGCGCGCGAGGTTCGCCGCGATCCCGCCGCCGGTGACGTGGCTGAGCGAGTGGACGGCGCCGGAGAACTCCGGGGCGCCGAGCACGTCCAGCAGCGGCGACGTGTAGAGGCGGGTCGGCTCCAGCAGGGCCTCCCCGACCGTGCCGCCGAACTCGTCGAGCCGGTCGGTGAAGGCGATGCCGCGCTGGGCCAGGATGTGGCGCACAAGCGAGAAGCCGTTGGAGTGGATGCCCGACGACGCCAGCGCGAGCACCACGTCGCCGTCGCGGACGCGCTCGGCGCCGAGCAGTTCGTCGGCCTCCACCGCGCCGACCGCCGCGCCCGCGACGTCATAGTCGTCCGGGCCGAGCAGGCCGGGGTGCTCGGCCGTCTCGCCGCCGACGAGCGCCGTGCCGGTCGCCTCGCAGGCGCGGGCGATGCCGGCAACGATCGCCGCGATCCGCTCGGGGACGACCTTGCCGCACGCGATGTAGTCGGTCATGAACAGCGGGCGGGCGCCCACCACGACGATGTCGTCCACGACCATCCCGACCAGGTCCTGGCCGATGGTGTCGTGCTTGTCCAGCGCCTGCGCGATGGCGACCTTGGTGCCGACGCCGTCGGTGGAGGTCGCCAGCAGCGGCCGCCGGAAGTCCTTGAGCGCGGACACGTCGAACATGCCGGCGAAGCCGCCGACGCCGCCCAGCACCTGCGGGCCCTGCGTGCGCGCGACGGCCGCCTTCATCAGCTCGACGGCGCGGTCGCCGGCGGCGGTGTCGACACCGGCGGCGGCGTAGGACGAGGATGCGGATGCGGTGGGCTCGGTCACTGCTCCATGGTATCCGGGCGCCTCCGTCGTCGCCGACGCCATCGGTTCCGGAGTTCTGCACGCAAGACGCCGGAGCAGAGCGTGCAGAACTCCGGAACGGATGGTCGGGGGTGCGATTACTCCTGGCGGCCGGGGTCGCCGTAGGCGATCAGGCGCTCGTACTCGGAGTCGGGGCCGGGCTCGCAACCGTCGCTGGTCGCGTCGGCGCCGGTGTCGGTCGCCGTGACGGTGGCCGCGCGCTCGGCGGCGGTCTCCACGGCATCGTCGCCCGGGCGCTCCAGGAGGTTCTTGCCGAGGTGGTGCGCGTCGGGCAGCTCGATCGGGTAGACCCCGGTGAAGCACGCGGTGCAGAGACGCTCGCGGGGCTGGTCGGTCGCGGCGATCATGCCGTCCTCCGACAGGTAGCCGAGCGAGTCGGCGCCGATCGACTGACGGACCTCGTCCACGCCGAGGCCGGTCGCGATCAGCTCGGCACGGGAGGCGAAGTCGATGCCGTAGAAGCAGGGCCAGGTGATGGGCGGGCTGGAGATGCGCACATGCACCTCGGCCGCGCCGGCCTCCCGCAGCATCGAGACGAGCGCGCGCTGGGTGTTGCCGCGCACGATCGAGTCGTCGACCACCACGAGGCGCTTGCCCTTGATGACCTCCTTGAGCGGGTTCAGCTTGAGCTTGATGCCGCGCTGGCGGATGGTCTGCGACGGCTGGATGAAGGTCCGGCCGACGTAGGAGTTCTTGACCAGGCCCTGGCCGAACGGGATGCCGGACGCCTGGGCGTAGCCGATCGCCGCCGGGGTGCCGGACTCGGGCGTCGGGATGACCAGGTCGGCCTCCACCTCGTGCTCGCGGGCGAGCTGGCGGCCCATCTCGACGCGGGCCTCGTAGACGCCGCGGCCGGCGATGGTGGTGTCGGGCCGGGCGAGGTAGACGTACTCGAAGACGCAGCCGGCGCGCTTCTCGGCGGCGAACCGCTGCGTGCGGAGGCCGTTCTCGTCGATCGCGATCAGCTCGCCGGGCTCCACCTCGCGCACGAAGCTGGCGCCGACGATGTCGAGCGCGGCGGTCTCGGAGGCGACCACCCAGCCGCGCTCCAGGCGGCCGAGCACCAGCGGGCGGACGCCCTGCGGGTCGCGCGCCGCGTACAGGGTGTGCTCGTCCATGAAGACCAGGCAGAAGGCGCCGCGCAGCCGGGGCAGGACCTCCAGGGCCGTGGCCTCCAGCGTGTGGTCGAGGTCGCCGGTGAGCAGCGCGGTGACCACCGCGGTGTCGGTCGTGTTGCCGCGGGACAGCTCGCCGTCGAGCTGCGGGTAGCGGTCGTGCACGAGCTGCATCAGCTCGGCGGTGTTGGTCAGGTTGCCGTTGTGGCCCAGCGCCACGGTGCCGCCGGAGGTGCGGCCGAGGGTCGGCTGCGCGTTCTGCCAGCTGGAGGCCCCGGTGGTGGAGTAGCGCGTGTGGCCGACGGCGATGTGGCCGGTCAGCGAGTTGAGCGCGTTCTCGTTGAAGACCTGGGAGACCAGGCCCATGTCCTTGTAGATGAGGATCTTGCTGCCGTCGCTCGTCGCGATGCCCGCGGACTCCTGCCCGCGGTGCTGCAGGGCGTAGAGGCCGAAGTAGCTGAGCTTGGCGACCTCCTCGCCGGGCGCCCACACTCCGAAGACGCCGCAGGCGTCCTGCGGCCCCTTCTCACCGGGCAGAAGATCATGACTCAGACGACCGTCGCCTCCGGCCACAGCGGGCCCCTTTCTCGAGGAATTCCGGGATGTTCAGCTGTCGACGGACGGGCGCGAGCCGTTGCTCTTCTCGTCCGAATCGGGACCCGGCTCCGCGCCGGCCTCGGTGTCGAGTTCGGCGCCGGTGTCGGGAAGGCGCACGTCGATTCTATCCGCCTGCACGGTGCGCGCCCGGCGGGTGACCGCGCGGTCGATCAGGAGGGCGACCAGCGCGCCGACGGCGACGCCGATGGTCGCGCAGATGGCCAGCAGGAAGCCGAAGACCTGGCCGCGGTCGTAGGTCGGGTTCGCGGGGAACGCGTAGGTGAGGATGAGCGCGATGACGCCGAAGACGACGGCGCCGGTGAGCATGAAGCGGAAGTAGCGCGGCGAGCGGTGCACGCGCACCTCGGCCTCCGTGACGGTGGCGTCGACCTCGGGGTCGGGAGCGGGCTCGGCGGCGGGAGCGGCGGGCGCGGCGGCGCCGTCCGAGTGCCCGGGTGCGGCGGCGTCGGCGGCGTGCGCCTCTTCGGGCACGGCGGACTCCTCCGGGTTCGAGCTCATGCGTCCATTCTCTCGCACCGCACCTGAGCGGACGCCCACTGCGGAGCGGCCTGCGGGCCCCGTCAGAAGCGGAGCGGGAGGAGGCCTTCGAGGGTGGCGCGCTGGCCGGAGGCGTGCACGGATCCGGAGGCGAGGCCGGCGTCCCAGGAGAGGCTCCCGGAGGCGAGGGCCAGCCAGGTCGCCGCGTCGGTCTCGATCACGTTCGGCGGGGTGCCGCGGGTGTGCCGCGGACCGGGGATGCACTGCACGGCGCCGAACGGCGGCACCCGCACCTCCACGGTGTTGCCGGGGGCGCGCTCGGCCAGGAGCTGGAGGAGGTAGCGCACGGCGGTGGCGGTGGTGTTCCGGTCGGCGCCCTCCGCGAGCGCGCCGCGGACCGCCGCGCCGCCGACCTCGTCGGTGATCTTCGCTCTGGCCATGCGTCCATCCTCGCACCGAGGCGTCACAGGTCGGACGGCGCCGGCCGCGCCCTCTAGCATGGGTCGCGTGAAGATTCTGGTCCTCGGTTCCGGTGCCCGCGAGCACGCCATCATCACCGCGCTCCTGGCCGAGGAGGCCGGGCACGCGATCGTCGCGGCCCCGGGCAACGCCGGGATCGCGGCCGACGTCCCGGTCGAGCCGGGTCTCGACCCGCTGGACGGCGCCGCCGTCGCCGAGTACGCGATCGAGAACGGCGTCGAGCTCGTCGTGATCGGACCGGAGGCTCCGCTCGTCGCCGGTGTCGCCGACCCGCTGCGCACGCGCGGCATCCCGGTGTTCGGCCCCGGCCGCGCCGCCGCGCAGCTGGAGGGCTCGAAGACCTTCGCGAAGCGGATCATGGAGGAGGCGGGCGTCCCGACCGGACGCGCCGCCCGCGCTGGCACCCTGGCCGAGGCCGAGCGCGCGCTGGATGAGTTCGGCGCGCCCTACGTCGTGAAGGCCGACGGCCTCGCGGCGGGCAAGGGCGTCATCGTGACCTCCGACCGCGCCGCTGCCGTCGAGCACGCCCGCCACTACCTGGCGCAGGGCGGAGTGCTGATCGAGGAGTTCCTGGACGGCGAGGAGGTGTCGCTATTCCTTGTCAGCGACGGCCACACCGTCCTCCCGCTCAGCCCCGCGCAGGACTACAAGCGCCTCCTCGACGGCGATGCCGGGCCGAACACCGGCGGGATGGGCGCCTACTCGCCGCTCCCCTGGCTCCCGGAGAACTTCGTGGACGAGGTCATCGACACGATCGCCCTCCCGACCGTGCGGCAGCTGGCGGCCGAGCAGACGCCGTTCATCGGCCTCCTCTACTGCGGGCTCATCGTGACTTCGAAGGGCATCCGCGTCATCGAGTTCAACGCGCGCTTCGGCGACCCGGAGACCCAGGTCGTGCTGCCGCGGCTGCTGACCCCGCTGTCGTCGCTGCTCTACGCTGCGGCGACCGGCGAGCTGTCCGGGATGCCGCGCCCCGAGTTCGCGCTCGACACCGCGGTGACCGTGGTGCTCGCCAGCGAGGGCTACCCGGAGGCGCCGCAGACCGGCCGGCCGATCACCGGGCTGGACGAGGCGGCGCAGGTCCCGGAGGTCACGATCGCTCACGCCGCGACCGCGCTCGACGCCGACACCGGCGCGCTGCTCGCGACCGGAGGCCGCGTCCTCTCCGTCGTCGCCCGCGGCACGAGCTTCGACGAGGCCCGCGAGCGCGCCTACGACGCGGTCGCGCGCATCCACCTCCCCGGCGCCCAGTACCGCACCGACATCGCCGCCCGCGTCGCCCGCTCCTGACCCCGCCGTGCGCGCAGCCCGCGAGCACAGGAAAAACGTCGCTGACTCGGGAGTATTCGCGACGTTTTTCCTGTGCTCGGCGGCTGCGGGAAGGGGGAACGGGGTTAGGCGAGGAGGCGCGTGAGGAAGGGGTTGCGGAAGCGGCCCGCAGGGTCGAAGGACGCGGCCAGCGCGCGGAAGTCGTCGAGGCGGGGGTAGAGCGACGGGACGACGCCGTCGACGTCGAGGTAGAGCTTGCCCCAGTGCGGGCGCGCGCCGAGCGGGAGCAGCGCGGCCTCCAGGGCCGGGAGCACGGCCTCCACGCCGGCCTGGTCGCGGAACCACGTGAAGTGCAGGCCGACCGCGTCGGTGCCGTACGCGCTCGACAGCCACAGGTCGTCGGCCGCGACCGTGCGGATCTCGCTGATCTGCAGCAGCGGCGCGATCACCGGGGCGAGCGCGCGGACCGCCTGGATGGCCTCCACCGCACGGGCCCGCGGCACCAGGTACTCGGACTGGATCTCCTCGCCGTTGGAGGGCGTGAACTCGAACCGGAAGTGCGCGAGCCGCTCGCTCCACGGGCCGACCACGCCGAGCTGCTCGGTGGTGTTCCGGACGTCCATCGCGGCGATCATGTGCCGGGCCTCGGTGAGCGCGGGTGCGCCGAAGAAGTCGTCGGCGATCGTCGTCGCGGCGCCGTCCAGCTCCTTCAGCCAGGCGAGCGAGACGGACTCCTCGTCCCACGTGGTGAAGAGCGACACGCTGTACGCGACCGAGGTGACCTCGTCGAAGCGTTCGATCACGACATCCCACGGGACGCCGCCGAACAGCCGCTGTCGCGCGTCGAAGGTCGGCCGGATGTCGAGGACGACCTCCGTCACCACGCCCAGCGCGCCGAGCGACACCGCCGCGCCCTCGAACCCGGCGTCGCCGCGGGCGATGTCCACGAGCTCCCCCGACCCGGTCAGGATGCGCAGCCCGGCCACGGCGGTGGAGAGGTTGCCGTTGCGGTCGCCGGAGCCGTGCGTCGCGGTCGCGATCGCGCCGGCGACGGAGATGTGCGGCAGCGACGCCAGGTTGTGCAGCGCCCAGCCCGCCGCCTGCAGCTCGCGGGCGAGGTCGCCGTAGCGCACGCCGCCGCCGACGGTCACCGTCCGCGCGTCGGGGTCGATGCGGATGCCCGCCGGGAGGCCGGCGGTGCTGACCAGGAGGCCGTCGGTGTCGGCCAGGTCGTTGAAGGAGTGCCTGCTGCCGAGCGCCCGCACGGACGTCGCGCCCGTCACGAGCTCGCGGAGCTCCTCCACGCTGGTCGGGCGCGCGATCCGACCCCGGTACTCGTGGTTTCCTGCCCAGTTCTTCTCGCCCACCAGGGTCCCTTCTCGACGTCGACGGCGGTGTCCGCAGGCTCCCAGTCTAGGGATGTGACCGTGCACATTCCGCACCGCCGGTCGGCCTCAAATCAGTCATTGCCGGGCTGAGTACGCCTGTGTATCGTCTGCCGTGAAAGCGGGACGGGCCCGCTGACGGAGGCGTGAGATGGCTGAATTCGAGTACGGCCCGGCGGAGTTCATCGTCGCCCAGTTCGACAACGACAGACCGTCGCCCGGGGTGGTCCAGGCCATCCTCGACCTCGTGGAGAGCGGCACGGTCCGCCTCCTGGACCTCGTGTTCGTGATGCGTCACGCCGACGGCGGGGTCGAGATCGTGGAGCTGGAGGAGATCGGCGACGAGATCGGCATGGCGGACATCACCCTGGACGCCGGCGGTCTCGCGGGCGCCGAGGACGTGGACTCGATCGCGGAGCTGATCGAGCCGGGCACCACCGGCGCGATCCTGGTGATCGAGCACCTCTGGGCGAAGGACCTCGCCAGCAAGTTCTTCCAGGCGGGCGGCCTCGTGGTCCACAGCGAGCGCATCCCGGCGCCGGTCGTCAACGCGGTCGTGGCCGGGGAGTTCGAGGACTACGTCGAGTCCGACGCCGCTGTCGAGTCGGTCGAGAGCTGAGGAGTGGGGAAATGCCTCTAGGACGCATGGGACGCCCGGGACTGATCGGGATGGCGGCCCGCACGGCCGTGGTGGCCGGCACCGCGACGGCGGTGTCGGGCAACGTGCAGCGCCGCCAGGCGCAGCGCGAACAGGACAAGTACGAGCAGCAGATGTACGAGGAGCAGCAGCAACAGGCGCAGATGCAGGCGGCTGCTCAGCAGGCCGCCGCGCAACAGGCGGCCGCGGCTCCGGCGGCGGCTCCGGCTGCGGCTCCCGCTGACGACATGATGGCGAAGCTCCAGCAGCTCGCCACCCTGCACTCGCAGGGGATCCTCTCCGACGAGGAGTTCAGCGCCGCCAAGGCCAAACTGCTCGCCTGAACCAACCGCCGAGTACGCGGATTATCTGCGTACTCGGCGGTTCTCGCCTGAATTCGGGCGTACTCGGCGGTTGCGCATGACAGCCGGGGGACCGGCCAGGGGGTCAGCGGCGGAAGCCGGGGTGGCCGTCGGGCGGGAAGGAGGAGGCGGCCGCGAGCTTCGCGAGCAGCGCCGCGAGAGCGACCTGCTCGTCGTCGTCGAGCGGGGACAGCACGTCGCCCTGGTGCGCCTCGGCGACCTCCCGCAACCGCGCCAGCATCCGCTCGCCGTCGGGCGCGAGGGTGAGCACGTTGTTGCGCCGGTCGCCCTCGCTGCGCTCGCGGACGACGAACCCCTTCGCCTCGAGTTCGTCCACGAGCGCGACCAGCCGGCTCGGGACCGTGCCGAGCTGCTCGGCGAGCTCGCGCTGGCTGAGGCCCTGGCGCCTGCCGAGCACCCGGATCGCACCGGCCTCCCGCGGCGTCAGCCCCAGCGCGGCGACGCGTTCGGCGAAACGGTCGGCGGCCTCCGCACCGACCTGGGCGAGCAGGAACGCGGTACGCGGCGGGGCGCCACGGCGGGCGCGTTCGGGAGTGGACGTCACGGAATCCAGAATAGCGCTTGCGCGTAACGATTACACAGTGTAATCATTTCAACTATGAACGATATTCAGCCGATCTCCCGCCGCCGCTCGGGCGGGCCGCCTCTCGGCATCCTCGCGATCGTCCACGCGGGACTGTTCCTGCTCGCGCTGATCGTCGGCTTCGTCCTGTCCGGGGCCGGCGTCTTCCTCTCGCCGTTCGCCGGCGCCGATGCCGTTGCGGCGCACGCCCACGCCGACGGGGCGGCCATCCGGGTCGGCGCGATGCTGCAGTTCGGGTCGGCCGTGCCGCTCGGGATCTACGCGGCCACCGCGTTCGCCCGCCTGCAGCGGCTCGGCGTCCGGGTCCCCGGCCCGGTGATCGGCTTCACCGGAGGGCTCACCGCGTCGATCATGCTCATGGTGTCGGCCTTCGGCAGCTACCTGCTCAGCCGGCCGGAGCTCACCTCCGACCCGCGGCTGGCGCTCGCGTTCTCGTTCCTGGCGTTCGTCGCCGGGGGCGTCGGCTACGTCGTCGGCCTGGGCCTGCTGATCGCGGGCATGGCCGTGCCCGGCGTCATCCTGGGGCTGCTGCCGCGCTGGCTGGCGTGGGCGGGCCTGGTCGTGGCGGCGCTGTCGGAGCTCTCCTTCCTGTCCCTCGCCGTCGAGCCGCTGCAGTTCCTGCTCCCGATCGGGCGCTTCGCGGGCATGGCCTGGCTGATCGCCGCGGGCTTCCTGCTGCCGGTCGATCGCCGCGACGTGCGGGACCGCGGGAGGACACCCGAGGAGGTGCGGTCGTGAGCGCGGCGGACGGGGTCGATGGCGCGGGCTGGCGCGCAGATGCGGGTGGGAAACCGACCGGCGACTCGGAACAGGACGCGCACACCGCCACGAGCGCGGAGCCGCGCGTCGCGTTCGTGCTCGGCGCGAACGGGGCCATCGGCAACGCGATCTGCCGGGCGCTCGGCGCCGACGGTCTGACGATCCTGCCCGCCGCGCGGAACGCCGATGCCCTCCGCCCGCTGCAGGAGGAGCTGACCGGGTCGGGTGTCGCGTGCCCGCTGATCCTCCCGCTCGACGCCACAGACGACGCGGCACTTGAGGCGGCGGTCGCCGAGGCGTCCGGGCTCGGCGTGCTCTCCGTCGCCGTGAACAACGTGGGCCGCGGCCACCAGCCCGTCCCGCTGGCGGACATGCCTGCCGAGCTGTTCGACGAGCTGCTCGCCGTGAACTTCCGGAGCGTCGCCGTCGCGATGCGGGCGGAGCTGCGGGCCCTGCGCGCCTCCTCCGGCCCGCGGGCGATCGTGAACATCACCTCCACCGCCGGAACCCGCGGCGCCCCCGGCATGTCGGCGTACGCGGCGGCGAAGCACGCCGTGATCGGCCTGACCCTCACCGCGGCGCTGGACGAGGCACGGTCGGGCATCCGGGTCAACGCGGTCGCCCCGGGCCCGATCCTGTCCGGCGGCAACCTCCGGCTGGACGACGCGACGCGGGAGCGGATCGGCGGCTACGTCCCCGTCGGCCGGATGGGGACACCGCAGGAGGTCGCCGCGGCGGTCGCGTGGCTCGCCTCCCCCGCGGCGTCGTACGTGACCGGCGACGTCCTCGCCGTCGATGGCGGCCGCACGATCTGAGGCCCGGATCGGCAGCCACCGCTTCCTCACTTTCTCCCGCTCGCTGCGGCGTGTCGCGAGAGGAAGTGAGGAAGCGATGGCCGCGCGGCGCGACCCCTACGATGGACGGGTGAGCGAACTGGCAGGCTGGAAGCACGTCTACTCCGGGAAGGTCCGCGACCTGTACGTCCCCGAGGGGGCGAGCGGGCTGGACGACACCTCCGCGGTCCTCGTCGTGGCGTCCGACCGGGTGAGCGCGTTCGACCACGTGCTGGAGCCGGGCATCCCGGGCAAGGGCGAGCTGCTCACCACGCTGAGCCTGTGGTGGTTCGACCGCCTGAGCGTCGCCAACCACCTGATCCCCGACCACGAGCTCGTCGGCGACCGCGTCGTGGAGCGCATCCCCGCGGAGGTCGCCGGCCGTGCGATGCTCGTGAAGCCGCTCGACATGTTCCCGATCGAGTGCGTGGTGCGCGGCTACCTGACCGGCAGCGGCTGGGCCGAGTACCAGCGGACGCAGAGCGTCTGCGGTGTCCCGCTCCCCGCCGGGCTCACGGACGGCGACCGCCTGCCGGAGCCGATCTACACGCCCGCGTGGAAGGCCCCGCTCGGCGAGCACGACGAGAACATCAGCTTCGAGCGCACGGTCGAGCTGGTCGGCCCGGAGGTCGCTGAGGAGCTCCGCCGGGTGTCCCTCGAGGTCTATGCGCGCGGCGCGGCGATCGCCGAGGAGCACGGCGTCATCATCGCCGACACCAAGTTCGAGTTCGGCGCCGATCGCGCCACCGGCGAGATCACCCTGGCCGACGAGGTGCTCACCAGCGACTCCAGCCGCTACTGGGACGCCCGCGTCTTCGCGACGGCGGCGACGCCGGCGGAGCGGATGGCCAGCTTCGACAAGCAGATCGTCCGCGACTGGCTCTCCGCCAACTGGGACAAGCAGGGCACGCCGCCCGAGCTCCCCGCGGAGGTCGTCGAGCGGACGGCCGCCCGCTACCGCGAACTGCTGGAGCGGCTGACCGGGCGCTGACCGCCGCCCTCCTCCGTCCCGAACCGCTCGAAGCCCTATCGCGAACCGCTCGGCCTACCCCGAACTGCTGGACGGCGTCGCGGGCGCAAACGGTCCCGCCCGCGGCTCCGTCGCCTCCCGCGCGTCGAGCCTCCCGCCGATCGCGCGCAGTGCGGCGAGGATCGTGGCCAGGTCGACGAGCTCCTGGATGAGCGCGCCCGCCGTGGCCGGGATGAACCCGAACGCCGCGATCACCATCAGCACGACCGACACGACGATGCCCAGCCAGATGCTCTGCAGCGCGATGCGGACGGTGTCCGTGCCGATCCGGACCGCGCGGGCGACGCCGTGGATGTCGTCCACGAGGATCACGGCGTCGGCGGACTCGCTCGCGGCGGTGGCGCCCTTGGCCCCCATCGCGATGCCGACGTCCGCCGCCGCGAGGACGGGCGCGTCGTTCACCCCGTCGCCGACCATGATGACCGGTCGCTCCGCGATGCCCGCGACCTCGGCCACCTTGTCGGCCGGAAGGCACTCGGCGCGCACGTTGGTGATCCCGAGCTCCGCGGCGATGTGCTCCGCGGTCTCGCGGGCGTCGCCGGTCAGCATCATCGTGTTCGTCACCCCGAGGGCGGACAGCTCGCGGAGGGTCGCCGCCGCGTTCTCCCGCAGCCGGTCGCTCGCGAGCAGCGCTCCGGCGTACCGGCCGCCGATCGCGACGTAGACGGCGAGCTCCCCCGGCGCGATCGCGGTGCGGACCGCGTCGGGCGCGTGCTCCGCGACGAACGCGAACTTGCCCACCACGACCTCCCGGCCGTCGATCTCCGCCACCACGCCGTTGGTCGCGGCCTCCTGCGCCGACGCGGCCTCGCGCAGCTCCAGCCCGCGGTCCTTCGCGGCGCGGATGAACGACGCCGCGAGCACGTGGGACGAGTACTGCTCCGCACTGGCGACGGCCGCGAGCAGCTCGTCCGCGTCGAAGGGCGGCTGCGGGCGCACCGCGCTCAGCGCCGGCGCCCCGTAGGTGAGCGTCCCGGTCTTGTCGAAGACGGCCGTGCGGGCCCGGGCCAGCTGTTCGAGCACGCCGCCCGACTTCACGATGATGCTGTTCCGCGCTCCCCTGCTCATCCCGCCGATGAAGGCGACGGGGGCGGCGATCAGGAGCGGGCACGGCGTCGCCAGCACCAGGACCTCGGCGAACCGGACCGGGTCGCCGCTCGCCCACCACGCCACCGCGCCGAGCGCCAGCGAGAACACGGTGAACGGCACGGCGTAGCGGTCGGCGAGCCGGACCACCGGCGCCTTGCTCTCCGCCGCCTGCGCGACGAGCGCGACGATCTGCTGGTACTGGGAGGACGCGGCCGTGGAGGTGGCCCGCAGCTCGACGGCCTCCTGCCCGTTCACCGAGCCGCTCAGCACCTCGTCGCCCGTCGTCTTCTCGACCGGGATGCTCTCGCCGGTGATGGACGCCTGGTCGAACGCGCCGCGCGCCGAGATCAGCACACCGTCGACCGGGACGATCTCGGACGGCCGGACCAGCAGCGCGTCGCCCACGCGCACCTGGTCGACCGGAACCTCCTGGTAGCCGCCGTCGACGACGAGATGCGCGAACTGCGGCGCGCGCGTGAGGAGGGCGTCGAGCTCGCGCTTGGCCCGGCGGTTGGCGTAGTCCTCCAGGGCGTCGCCGCCGGTCAGCATCAGGACGACGAGGAGCGCCGCGACGTACTCGCCCACCAGCACCGTGGCGACGATCGCCGTGATGGCGAGGATGTCGAGTCCGAACCGGCCCTGCGCCATCTGGCGCACCATGCCGACGCCCTGCCAGACCGCGACGGCGAGCGCGTACACACTGAACAGCCACTGCACCAGCCAGCCCGCGCCCGCGAGCGCGAGCACGATGCCGACCAGGCCGATGCCGAGCGTGAGCGTCACGACCCAGTACCGGCGAGCCAGCCGGGCGATGCGTGTCATGGGACCTCCTGCGACCATCCTTGAGCACGGGGAAGCGTCGCAGAAGACCCGACCGGGATCCGTGGAGAACCCGCCAGGACGAGGGACTGTGCAGGAGTACGCATTCCCCCGTCCGCATGGACGCGGCGGTAGCGTCTCGGCATGGACACGATCGCCCCGCTCCCGACCGCCGCCGTCGCCGACGCCGCCGTCCGCCTCGGCATCCCTGTCGCCACGGCCCCGGTCGCGCTGGCGCCGCTGCTGCCCAGCCGCGCATTCCAGGGCCCCGCGGCCCCGGTCACCCACCTCGGGAGCGTCGACGTGCTGCTCGAGACCATCGACGATGCCCCGCCGGGCGCGGTGCTCGTCGTCGACAACGGCGGCCGCCGTGACGAGGCCTGCGTGGGCGACCTGATGCTGCTGGAGGCGCGCCTCGCCGGGATGTCCGGCGCCGTGATCTGGGGGCTGCACCGCGACACCGCCCAGCTCCGCGAGATCGGCCTCCCGCTGTTCAGCCTGGGCGCCCACCCGTACGGACCGCGGCGGGTGCCGCCCGCCGGAGCCGCGATGCGCAGCGCGACCCTCGACGGCGTCGCCGTTGCGCCCGGCGACTGGATCGTCGCCGACGACGACGGCGTGCTGGTCGTCGGCGCCGACCGCCGCGACGAGCTGTTCGCCGAGGCGCGCCGGATCCAGTCGGTGGAGGGCGCCCAGTCCGAGCGGATGCGCGCGGGCACGTCGCTCCGCGAGCAGCTCGACTTCAGCCGCTACCGCGAGCTCCAGGCCGCGGACCCGACCCTCACCCTCCGTCGCTACCTCACGGAGACCGGCGGGGCGATCGAGACCTGAAATACTCGGGGCCTCTCGCGTGTTGCATTACGCATGCCCGAATTGCTCCCTGCCGACTCCGCGATGGGTGCGGTGACCCTCCGGGTCGCCGACCTCGACGCGATGACCGCCTACTACCGCGACGCCGTGACGCTCTCCGTGCTCGCCGCGGAGGGAGGGCGCGTCATCCTGGGCCGCGGCAGCACGCCGTCGGTGATCCTGGAGCACGCGCCGGAACTGAAGCACGCCTCCCCCGGCGAGGCCGGCCTGTTCCACACGGCGATCGTGTTCGACAGCCAGGAGGCCCTCGCCGCGGCGGTCTACTCGGTCGCCCGCCGCGCGCCCGGCACGTTCACCGGCAGCGCCGACCACCTCGTCTCGCAAGCCTTCTACTTCACCGACCCGGAGGGGAACGGCGTCGAGCTGTACTGGGACCGCGACCGCAGCCAGTGGAGCTGGACGCACGGACAGGTGGAGATGGACACGCTCTACCTCGACCCGAACGCGTTCCTGCGCGAGCACCTCAGCGAGCGCGGCGCGGCGTTGGCCGAACTGCCCGCCCTGGACGGTTCGACGCACGCCGACGACCCGCGCTTCGGCGACGCCGTGGTCGGCCACGTGCACCTGTCCGTCGGGGACGTCGCGTCGGCCCGCGCGTTCTACGTGGACCGGCTCGGGTTCGAGGCCACGGCCTCCCTGGGCTCGTCCGCCCTGTTCGTCTCGGCGGGCGGCTACCACCACCACATGGCCATGAACACGTGGAACAGCCGCGGCGCCGGAGTGCGGCGGCTCGCGCTGGGTCTCGGCGAGGTGCAGCTGCGGCTGCCCAGCACGGACGACGTGGGCGCCCTGACCGAGCGGATGCGGCACTACGGGGTCCCGACGCGGGACGACGGGCGGTCGGTGTCGTTCGACGACCCGTGGGCGAACGTCGTGCGGGTGGTCGCGGAGGCGTAGGCATCGGAGGAGATCCGGGGCGACACGCCGTTCGGAAGCTGTGAACGGAGGACTCCCGGGCCAGATTGGCCCGGGAGTCCTCCCTTCGTCACCGGGTGGCCGCGTCAGTCGGTCGCGGGCGCAGCGTGGATGCCGTGGTGCTCCTCGCCGTCGCGGCGCGCGTCGGCCGCCGGTTCCGCGGCGTGCGCGCCGTGCCGGGCGGCGTCCACCGGGCCGGAGGCCGCGTGCGCTCCGTGCGCCGGCGCGGTGCCGGTCGCCTCGAGCGGGTCGGCGGCAGCTGCGACGGCAGCGACCCCGGCTCCGGCAGCGTCGTCGGCCGCAGCCTCCGCCCCTCCACCGGCGACGGCGCCCACGGCGACGGGCTCACCGGCCTGGCCGGCCTCGGCCGGACGGCCCGCGCCTTCCGCCCGCGGACCCCACGCCGGCGGCTTCGGCTTCGCCCACCACACCACGATGAGCGCACCGAGGAACGCCACCGCCGCGGGCAGCAGCAGCGCCTCCGACATCGCCTGGGTGAACCCTGCGTGCAGGAAGGACGGCAGCTCCGTCCCGGCGGTCGCGGTCGGTGCCGCTCCGCTCGGGGCCTTCGGCAGGTCGACCGCGAGGCGGCCCGTGATGAGGGCGGAGATGGACGCGCTTCCGAGCACGGCGCCGATCTGACGGGTCGTGTTGAACACGCCGGAGCCGGCTCCGGCCTGGTTCATCGGCAGGTTGCGGGTGGTGACGGCCGAGATCGGCCCCCAGACGCCCGACATCGCGATGCCCATCAGGGCGCTCGGGATGAGCAGCCACCAGATGCTCACGTCCGGGGTCAGCATCCGCGAGTAGAGGAACAGCGACAGCGAGAACAGCACCAGCCCGGGAGTGGCGATGAACTTCGGGTTGATCTTGTCGATCAGCCGGCCCATGATCGGCGCCAGCACGCCGGAGAACACCGCGGTCGGCGCGAGCATCAGCGCCGACTGGGTCGGGGTGAGGCCACGCACCGTCTGGAAGTAGAACACCAGCGGAAGCGCCATACAGGTCACCGCGAAGCCGACCGTGGTGATCGCCCCGTTCGACAGCGAGAAGTTGCGGTCGCGGAACAGCGGGAGCGGCAGCAGCGGCTCCTTCTTGTTGAGCGCCTGCCAGACCACGAACGCGATCAGCACGACGATGCCGGCGATGATGAGGCCCCAGACCGAGAACGGCCCGTCCCCGATGACGCCCCAGTTGTAGGTGCCGCCCTCCTGGATGCCGAACACCAGCAGGAACATGCCCACCGCCGAGAGCACGACGCCGAGGATGTCGAAGGCGTGCGTGTGGGTCGGGAGCTTCGGCACGAGCCGCACGGCGAGGATGAAGGCCACGACGCCGACGGGGACGTTGATGAAGAAGATCCACTCCCAGCCGAGCCAGTCGACCAGCACGCCGCCGAGCAGTGGGCCGATCAGCGTGGCGACGCCGGCGACGGCGCCCCAGAGGCCCATCGCCGCACCGCGGCGGTCCGGCGGGAAGATGCGGGTGATGACGGCCATCGTCTGCGGGGTCATCAGCGAGGCGCCGAGGCCCTGGACGACGCGGGCGGTGATCAGCATCCCGATGCCGCCTCCGGCCATGACGCCGGAGAACCCGCACCAGGCCGAGGCCAGGGTGAAGATGACGAGGCCGATCAGGTACATGTTCTTCGGGCCGAAGCGGTCGCCGAGGCGGCCGGTGATCAGCAGCGGGACGGCGTACGCGAGGAGGTAGGCGCTGGTGACCCAGATGACCGCGTTGTAGTCGGTCCCGAGGTTGAGGCCCTTCATGATCGAGGGGTTGGCGACCGACACGATGGTGGTGTCGATCAGGATCATGAAGAACCCGATGACGAGCGCCCAGAGGGCGGGCCACGGCTTCAGTTGGCGTTCCATGTGATTCTTTCTCTCAGTGCTGCTTCTCCTCGTCCCAGGAGATGGCTCCCGTGGCGAGGTCGTCGATGAGGGCTTCGAGGGCGGCGGCTTCGGCCTCCGCCGTCGTGCGCAGGTAGCGCACGTCGAGCCAGTACTTCTCGGGCAGGCCCTTCGCGCGGACCCGGTGGATGCCGTCGTCGAGGAGGGCGATGTCGGCGCGCATGAGGCCGACGCGGTTGCGAAGGAGGTCGATCACGGTCTCGAGCGGGAGGTTGTGCGCCTCGCCGAGGCCGAGCGGGAACTCGGGGAACTCGTTGACCGGCGTCGCGATGATGTCCGCGACGCGCTCGCCGAGCGCCCGGGTGCCCTCCTCCGTGATCTCGTAGGTGGTGCGCTCCGGGCGGTTGCCCTCACGCTCGGTGCCGGTCGCGCGCACCAGGCCCTGGCGGGCCAGGCGGTCGACCGTGTGGTAGAGCGAGCCCGGCCGCACCTTGACGAGCCGGTCCTCCGAGCGCAGCACGAGCGTCTGATACATCTCGTACGGGTGCGTCGGCCCCTCGGCGAGCAGCGCGAGCGCTGCGACGGCGAGCGGGGTGAGGGTCGGGGTGTGCGGCATGGGTTCTCTGGCGGTCCGTCGATCGGGAGTGGATTCGGATGGTCGGAAAGGATTATTCCACGTGGAATAGTACGCCCGGGGCAATGGCGGAGTCAACAGTGGCTCGGTGGATCGCTGTCACGATCGGCTGCTTAGTGGCGGGACAACAGTCGCGTGATGTTTCTAGATCGTCTAGATAATTTCTGCCAGAAGGCAGCGTCTCGACGGTGAGACCATCGGGATCTTGCCCCGCCATCACAGGCGTGTCGACGATTGTCACGCATTCCAAGTATTTTCCGTCCAATGGATAGCTAGTTGACCTAGCGAAGGCTATGATCGATCCAAGGCATGCCCCCAGTGAAAGGAACCCGAGGATGGGCGCTCTGATCTACGACGGACAGTCGTTCGACTTCGACGACCGCGCGCTCGCGCACCTGCAGGCCATCATCACCATGAAGCTCCGCCGCCGGGAGCCCTTCCTGCTGACCTGGACTCCGGACGACGGGGAGCCGATCGGCCGGTACGCCGTCTGGATCGACAACGCGATCCCCCTCCGCTACGAGTTCACGTCCCCCACCCCCGAGCACCTCGACGACCAGTGGCTGAACGTGCTCGCGGATCACGCCTCCCGCGCCAGCGGCCTCATGTTCGTCCCGCAGGCCGCAGAGCCCGCCGCGGTCTGATCGAGGGCCGCTGCCGGTGGGACACGCTGGATTATCATCGATGCCATGACGACGGACAATCCGGGTTCGACGCCATCCGCGTCCGGAAACACGGACGCGGACCGGCGGCGCGCGCTCGAGGTGCTCGAGGGTCTACGGAGCTACCTGGTCGCCGAGTCGGCGATGCAGCGCCGCTCCGAGAAGAGCATGAACCTCACGGTCAACGACATCTCCGCGCTGCGCTACCTGCTGCGTGCGCGCGAGCGCGGCATCGCGGTCGGCCCGAAGGAGCTCGGCGACTACCTCGGCATCCAGAGCTCGTCGGTCACGGTACTGCTCGACCGCCTGGAGCGGGCCGGCCACATCCGCCGGGAGCCGAGCCCGTTCGACCGGCGCGCCCTCATCATCGTCCCCGCCGTGCCCGTCGACGAGATCCACCGCGCGATCCTCGGCGACGTGAGGGAGGAGCTGGTGGAGGTCGCCGCGGCGCTGGACGATGACGAGGCCCGCGCGGTCATCCACTTCCTCGACCGGCTCCGCGACACCATCGACACCATCGACGACCTGTCCGCGGGGCGGGACACGAAGCGGGCCGGCCGCTAGGCAGACCTGGTCGGCCGGGATGCCACGGGCGGCCGACGCCCCAGGCGGAACGGCTCAGCCGGCCAGCGCCCGGTTCAGCTCGATGAGCTGCTCGGCGAACAGCCCCGCACCGCCCTGCGCGGGATGCCGGATCGCCGGAGCCTCCAGCCCCGCGGTCGCGATCGCGCCCTGCGCCTTCCTGCCCACGGCGACGACGGTCTCGATCCCGAGCGCACGAATCAGCTCCAGCGCCACGGGCGCCCCGGCGCGGACCTCCGCGGGCCGCGGCGTCCGGTTGCTCTGCGGGTTGCCGGCGACGAACGGATGCAGCGGGTAGACCGGCCACGACAGCGGGAGGAGGCCCCGCCAATCCCGGAGGGTGGCCCACACCACCCGGCTGGATGCCTCCCACGGCGCCTGCGGATGCTCCGGCAGCTCCAGCCCCGGCACGACCCCGGCCTCCGCTTCCCGCGCCGAAACGAACGGGACGCCGGTCACCGTCATCCCCCGCCAGCCGGGCGCCTCGCCCAGCAGCAGCACGGACGCGTGCGGCATCGCGAAGTAGCGCCGCAGGTTGCGCTCCCTGCGCCGCCCCTCCAGGTCGTCGCCGTACAGCGCCTCGGCGTCGGCGGGCTCCGGGACGGCGCGCAGCAGCTCGAAGAAGTGGGCGAGCGGGTCGGCGGCCATGCTCCTACAGTGCCATGAGCGGCACGGAGACGGTCAGTGAATCAGCCCGGCCGGACCGCCACCCGCGGCGACCCGGTGGCCGCCAGCGCCGCGTCCACCTCGGCGAGCGGGAAGACCGCGCCGACCTGCTCCGCGAACGGGTACTTCGTGCCGGCCTCGGCGAGGAACCGCACCGCCTGCTCCAGGTGCCGGGGCGCGTAGTTGTGCACGCCGCGGATCGTGAGCAGACGCCGGACCAGCTGCTCGGGCACGACCGACAGCTCCGGGCCGTCCGACACCGAGCCGGCGAGCACGAGGACGCCGCCGATGTCCACCGCGGTCAGCAGCGACCGCAGCGCGGAGGGGGAGCCGGAGAACTCGAGGGCGATGGTGGGCGCCGACGCCCGTCCGCCCGCCTTGGCCAGAGCCGCTGCCAGGCCGGCGCGCGACTCGGGGGCCGCGCGCGGGTCGGCCACCGCCGCCGCGCCGAACAGGCGCGCGGCCTCCCGGCGCTCCGGGTCCGGGTCGCTCACCACGACCTTGGCGCCGGCCTCCGTCGCCATCGCCGCCGCGGTGAGGCCGAGCATCCCTGCCCCGGTGATCAGGACCAGAGCGCCGTCCAGCGGCACGATCGCCGCGGCCGCCTCGAGCGCGGCCGCCACGGTCGCCGTCGAACACGAGGCCGGAGCGAGCACCGCGGCGGGGAGCTCCTCCGGCACGGCCACGATCGCCGTGCCGTCGAGGAGGTGCGTGTGGGTCGCGAAGCCGCCGGACAGCTCCCAGCCGCGCCGCATCCGCTCGTGCCCGTACTTCTGGAGGCTCACGCAGCGCTGCGGGAGGCCGCGCCGGCAGCGGGCGCACCGGCCGCACGGCACGGCCACCGACCACACGACGCGCTCGCCGAGCGCGACCCGGCGCCCGTCGGTGGTCTTGGCGCCGCCGCGGCCCAGCGCGACGACGCGGCCGACCTGCTCGTGCCCGAGCACCAGCGGGGTGGGCGCCGGCCGGTGGCCCAGCACGGTGTGCACGTCGGAGCCGCAGACCGTCGCGAGCTCGACCTCCACCAGCGCGTCGCCCGGCGCCAGCCGGACGCCGGGGACCGCGACCGCCTCGTGCAGGTGGCCCACCCCCTGCCAGACCATCGCCGTCGCCGACGGGTACACGCTCACCCCCATCCCCAGGCTCGCCGGCGGCTCGACGACGCGTGGGGTCACCGCTTTGATCGTCACCGCCGGCTCTGCCCGTCCGGCGCGTCGGCCTCCAGCTCGTCCAGTCCGAGGAGCTCGACGAGGTCGGCGACGCTCGCCACGACCGCGTCGGCTCCCGCCTCGGTGAGCGCGGACTCGTCGTGCGCGCCGGTGAGCACTCCGACGACCAGTCCGGCGCCCGCGGCGAGTCCGGAGGCGATGTCGCTCTCCGTGTCGCCGACGACGACCATGCCGTCGACGCTCGACGCGCCGGTCCGGAGCAGCGCGGTCAGCGGCAGGTCGGGGTACGGGAGGCCACGGCCGGCCTCGTCCGCGCTCAGGGTCAGGTCGGCCAGGTCGCGCCAGCCGAGCAGGTCGAGCACGCGGTCCTGGGTGGTGCGGGAGAAGGCGGAGACGAGGACCACGGCGACGCCGATGGCACGCAGGCGGCGGATGAGGTCCTCGGCGCCGGGGACCTCGCGGAGGCCCTGGTCGGCGACAAGCTCGGCATAGGCCGACTCGAAGACGGCGTGCGCGTGCTGCGCCTGGTCCTCGTCCGCGGTGAGCGCGTGGAGCACCTCGATCGGGGACCGTCCGGCGGTGCCGCGCGCGAACGCCCGCGCGCGGCGGAGCTCGTCGTCGGTGACGGCGATCCCCGCGGCGTCGACCGCGCGCAGGAACGCGCGCTCGACCAGTCCGTCGTCGACGACCGTGGTGCCGTCGAGGTCGAGAACGACCAGTTCCAGTTCCGCGATGTCGTCGGCGTCGACGGACTCCACGTCGACGACCGCGACGGCGTCGACCTCGGTGTCGATGATCGCGGCGTCGTCGAACTCGCTCGTGATGAGGCCTTCAGGGGACATGGCCGGTGCCTTTCTGTGCGTCAGCTGCTGTGGTCGGCGGGGGTCGGTCGGCGGGACGGGCGGGATCAGTGCGAACGCGCGGCGCCCGCCGCGGTCAGCACTCCGGGTGCGGTGGCGAACAGCTCGTCGACGACCCGGTCGGCGAGACCGAGCCCGGAGGTCATGCCGACGCCGGAGGTGACGGAGACCACGCGCACCGACGGCGCGGGCGAGGATACGAGGAAGTCGTCGGGGGCGGAAGCGTGGATGCCCTGCCAGCGCTCGACCACGCGCACCCGGTCGAGGCCGAAGAGCGCGCGAACGCTGCCGAGCAGCAGGTCGAACGCGAGCTCGGACTGGAACGGCGGCACGTCGTCGCCGAGCCGGCGGGCGGCCCCGACGATGAGCGACCCGTCCGGACGCGGCGCGAACACCTGGTCCACGTCGTGGGCGGCGAGGTCGGGGCGCTCGGCGGCGAGCCGGTCGCGGACGGCGTCGGCGCTCGGGGCGCCGGCGAACCCGGCGGCGCGGATCAGCGACCAGCCGGTCAGCACGGGAGCCGCGAGCGGGCGTTCGAGGTCGGCCTCGACGAGCATCATGTCGAGCCCGCAGCGCTGGATGCCGTGCGCCTCGGCGATCCCGGGGAACAGCCGGTCCACCTCGTGGTCGACGGCGACGACGACCGCGTCGGCCGACACCCGCCCGCGCGAGGTGTGCACGCGGCCGGTCTCCACGCCGGTCACCGTGGTGTGCCAGAAGAAGTCGACGCCGTGCGCGTCCAGCCAGCGGGCGATCGCCGGGGCGGCCTCGCGCGGGTCGACCTGGAGGTCCGCCGGCAGGAACGCGCCGCCGGTCGCGACCCCGTCGGCGACCGGGATGCGCTCGCGCACCTGGCCCGGGGTCAGCAACCGGACGTCCTGGGGGCCGCGGGCGTCGCGGAACTCCTCGAGCACGGCGAGCTCGTCCGGGGCCTGCGCGACGACGACCGTCCCCGACTCGCGCAGCCAGAAGCCGGCCTCCACGGCCAGGGTCAGCCACAGCTCGCGACCGAGGTCGGCATAGGCGCGGGCCTCGCCCTCCTGCGCGGTGATGGAGAGGTGGCCGAAGTTGCGGACGGAGGCGCCTTCGACGGTGGAAGCGCGGTCCACGACGGCCACGGTCAGGCCGCGCCGCAGGGCCGCGACGGCGTGCCCGAGCCCGACGATGCCCCCGCCGACGATCGCGAGGTCGTAGTGCCTGCCCATGCCCGTCTCCCGTCCGCAGGAAGTCCCGCGACGAACCTAGGATCCGGCGACGACGGAGGCGGCAACTCCGGGTAACCGGCCGGTGAACGGCAGTGAACGTCCGCGTGCCGGGCGGCGCGCGACTCGGTAGCTGTTGCACTTCCGTGACGATCGGCGCAGAATCGCAACATGACGTCGAACCAGAACACGCGCGAGTTCGATCCGGACATCGTCACGGACTTCCGCGAGCGCATGTCGTACGGGTCCTACCTGGACCTCGCCACCCTGCTCAGCGCGCAGAAGCCGGTGAGCGTCCCGGAGCACCACGACGAGCTGCTGTTCATCATCCAGCACCAGACCACCGAGCTGTGGCTCAAGCTCGTGCTGCACGAGCTGGAGTCCGCGCGCGACCTGCTCCGCGCCGACGAGCTGCAGCAGGCGCTCAAGCGCATCGCCCGGGTCAAGCACATCCAGAAGACGCTCACGGAGCAGTGGTCGGTGCTCGCGACGCTCACCCCGACCGAGTACGCCCAGTTCCGCGGGTTCCTCGGCAACTCCTCCGGCTTCCAGTCGTACCAGTACCGCGCGGTGGAGTTCGTGCTCGGCAACAAGAACCGGCGCATGCTCTCGGTCTTCCGCGACGACCCGGCCGCGCTCGCGCTGCTCACCGAGCTGCTGGAGGCCCCGAGCGTCTACGACGAGTTCCTGCGCTACCTGGCCCGCGCAGGGCACGCGGTGCCCGCGTCGCTGCTCGACCGCGACGTCACCGAGGCGCACGTGTTCACCCCCGAGCTCGTGCCGGTGTTCCGCGACATCTACGAGCACGCGGCGGAGCACTGGAGCGAGTACGAAGCCTGCGAAGAACTGGTCGACCTGGAGGACAACTTCCAGCTCTGGCGCTTCCGCCACCTCAAGACCGTGCTGCGCACCATCGGCATGAAGACCGGCACCGGTGGCTCCACCGGCGTCAGCTTCCTGCAGAAGGCCCTCGACCTCACCTTCTTCCCCGAGCTCTTCGCCGTGCGCACCGAGATCGGCGCCCCGGAATGAGCGACGGCGAGCGCGCACCGGACCGGCCGCTCCAGGTGGACGCCGTCTGGACCGGGACCGCGTTCGACGGCCCGCGGGCCTTCCGCGTCGACGGCGAGCGCCTCGTCACCGCGCCCGCGGGTTCGACCGCCGCGCTCCCGCTCGGCGGCACGCTCTTCCCGTCGCTGACCGACCACCACGTCCATCTCGGCCTCGTCGACCCCGGCGCGCTCTTCGCGGGCGGCATCACGCACGCCGTCGATCTGGGCTGGATCCCGGACGTCGCGGCCTCCTGGCTGGCCGACGACCCCGCCCTCCCGGCGGTCGCGATCGCGGGCGCGCTCCTCACCGCGCCCGGCGGCTATCCCGTCCGCTCCGGCTGGGCTCCGGAGGGCGCGGCGGCGGAGGTCGGCGGCCCGCGCGAGGCCGGGGATGCGGTGCGGAGACAGGTCATGCTGGGAGCCTCCCGCATCAAGGTCGCCCTCAACACCGATGCCGGCGAAACCGTGGACAACCCGACTCTGGCCGCGATTGTGGAGGACGCCCACGCCGCCGGCCTCCCGGTCGTCGCGCACGTCCAGGGCCCGGGTCAGGCCGCCCGCGCCGTCGAGGCCGGCGTCGACCAGCTCGCCCACACCCCGTTCACCGAGCGTCTGGACGACGCCCTCATAGCGGAGGCGGTGCGCCGCGGGATGACCTGGATCAGCACCCTCGACATCCACGGCTGGGGCGTCCCGACCGAGCACCACCGCATCGCCGTCGACAACCTCCGCCGCTTCATCGCGCAGGGCGGACGCGTGCTGTACGGCACGGACCTCGGCAACGGCGACCTCCCGGTCGGCGTGAACGCGCGCGAGCTCGCGGCCCTCCAGAAGGCCGGACTCACCCGCACGGACCTCGTCCGCGCCATCGCGGGCGACCAGCCCGCCACCGCGCCCGGCCCGCGCGTCGCCTGGGTCCCCACGCCGCCGCCCGCCGACGACGACGACCTCCCCGCCTGGCTCGCCACCGCCCGCGGACTGCGCGTCCCCGATCTCCTCACCCTCCCCGGCCTCCTCACCCTCCCCGCCCGCCGACCGCTTGGACAGGACCTCCCATGACCGACATCCCCGACGACCTGTTCGCCTACGACCCCCTCGACGACGAGGCGACAGCGGCCGACACCGACATCCTGGTGGGCGACCCGCTCGCCGCCGCGCGCGCCCTCGACGCAGCCGATCCGCTCGCGCACTACCGCGAGCGCTTCGTCGGAGTCGCGGCGGCAGGCGCGGCGGGCGCGCACAGCGCGCCCGACCTCGGCGCCGCGTCGCCGGTCGTCGCCTACTTCGACGGCAACTCGCTCGGGCGCCCCACCCGCGCGAGCGTCGAGCGCGTGCACCGGTTCCTCGTCGAGGGCTGGGGCGGGCGGCTCATCCGCGGCTGGGACGAGGAGTGGATGGAGCTGCCGTTCCGCATCGGCGACGCCCTCGGCGAGACCGCGCTCGGCGCCGCGACCGGCCAGGCCTTCATCGGCGACTCCACCACGGTGCTGCTCTACAAGCTCGCCCGCGCCGCGGTGGACTCCCTCCCCGAGCGCAGCGAGATCGTGCTGGACACCGACAACTTCCCCACCGACCGGTACGTGCTCGACGGCATTGCGCGCGAGCGCGGGCTGTCGCTGGTCTGGATCGAGGCGGACACCGAGTCGGGCGTCACGGCGGAGCAGGTCGCCGCGGCGGTCGGCCCGCGCACCGCGCTCGTGGTCCTCAGCCACGTGGCCTACCGCTCGGGCTTCCTCGCCGACGCGCGCGCGATCACCCGGATCGTCCACGACGCCGGAGCGCTCGTCCTCTGGGACCTCTGCCACTCGGCCGGCTCCGTCCCGGTCGACCTCGACGACTGGGACGCGGACCTCGCCGTCGGCTGCACCTACAAGTACTTGAACGGCGGACCGGGCTCGCCCGCGTTCGGCTACGTCAACCGCCGCCTCCAGCGCCGGCTCACGCAGCCGATCCAGGGCTGGATGGGCGTCCGCGACGTGTTCCTGATGGGTCCGGAGTACCAGCCGGCCGACGGCATCCGCCGCTTCATCTCCGGCACGCCGCCGATCGTCGGGATGCTCGCCCTCCAGGACACGGTCGCCATGATCGGGGAGTGCGGGATCGACGCCGTCCGCGCCAAGTCCGTCGACCTCACGACCTTCGCCGTGCGGCTCGCCGACACCTGGCTGACGCCGCTCGGCGTCACGCTCGCGAGCCCGCGCGACCCGGCCCAGCGCGGCGGGCATGTCACCCTCAGCCACCCGGCGATGCGCGAGGTCACGGCCCGGCTGTGGGAGCGCGACGTCATCCCCGACTACCGCGACCCGGACGGCCTCCGCATCGGGCTCTCCCCGCTGAGCACGAGCTTCGAGGAGGTCGCGGTCGGGCTCGCCGCCGTCCGCGACGTGCTCGGCGAGCTGATCACCGAATGAGCGCACCGGTCGAAGAGCGGGCGACCGAGCCGGGCCGCGAGGACCTCGAGGCCCGCAGCGGCTCGGCCACCGCCGTGCTGCGCACCGTGGTCGGCAGCACGCTGCGTCCGATCGGCGGCTGGATGAGCGCCGCGGGTGCGGTGGAGCTGATGGCCGCGCTCGGCGTGCCCGCCGCCACCGCGCGCTCCAGCCTCGCCCGGCTCTGCGCGCGCGGCGTGCTCGTCCGCCAGCCCAGGGACGGCACGGCCGGCTATGCGCTCGACCCGGCCGCCGTGCCGATGCTGGAGCGCGGCGACGCCCGGATCTTCGGCGAGCGCACGGCGCCCGCCTCCTGGTGCCTGGTGTCGTTCTCGTTCCCGGAGCATCAGCGCTCACAGCGGCACCGGCTGCGGCGGACCCTCGCGGCGCTCGGCTGCGGCACGGTCGCGGACGGCCTGTGGATCGGGCCGGCGGCCCTGGAGCCGGAGCTGGCCGACGTCGCGCGCGCATTCGGCGCCGACCTCTTCACCGGCGCCCGGCCGGCCGCCGACCTGGCCGACGGGCTCCCGCGCTGGTACGACCTGGACGCGATCGGCGCCCTGCACACCGCCTTCCTCGACCGGTTCGGCTCCGTGCGGGCGCCCACCGACGACCGCGAGGCCTTCGCGCTCTGGATCCGGCTGCTCGACGAGTGGCGGGTCATCCCCTACCGCGACCCCGGCCTGCCGGCGGCCGCCCTCCCCGCGGACTGGCCGGGCGGCGCCTCCGCCGCGCTGTTCGCGCGCCTGCACGCGGAGCTCGCAGGCCGGGCGCTCGCCTTCGCGGCCGAGACCGCCCGCGCGGACCGAGCGCCCTCCGCCCCACGGTAGAATCGCTGTGGCCCGGATGCGCGAGTGGAGCGGAGATCACCCTTTGTCGACGATCGTTGTGGAAGTCATGCCCAAGGCTGAGCTGCTCGACCCCCAGGGCAAGGCCGTCGCCGGCGCCCTGGCCCGGATCGGCAAGGGCCAGTTCTCGGGAGTCCGCGTCGGCAAGCGGTTCGAGCTGACCGTCGACGGCCCGATCGACGACGCCACCCGCGCCGCGGTCACCGAGATCGCGAACGAGATCCTCTCCAACTCGGTCATCGAGGACGTGGTGGGCATCCACTACCCGGGCGAGGACGCCTGATGCGCATCGGCGTCATCACCTTCCCCGGTTCGCTGGACGACCGGGACGCGCTGCGCGCCGTCCGCATCGCCGGCGGCGAGCCGGTCGCGCTCTGGCACGGCGACCACGACCTGCAGGGCGTCGACGCCCTCGTGCTGCCGGGCGGCTTCAGCTACGGCGACTACCTGCGCTGCGGCGCCATCGCCTCCCTCTCGCCGATCATGACCGAGGTCGTGGACGCGGCGGGCAAGGGGATGCCGGTGCTCGGCATCTGCAACGGCTTCCAGATGCTCGCCGAGGCGCACCTCGTCGCCGGCGGCCTCATCCGCAACGACCACGGCAACTTCATCCGCCGCGACCAGCACCTGATCGTCGAGAACGCGGACACCCCGTGGACCAGCGGCTTCGAGCAGGGCCAGGAGATCGTCATCCCTCTGAAGAACGGCGAGGGCGGCTTCATCGCGTCCGCCGAGGAACTGAAGCGGCTGGAGGGCGAGGGCCTCGTCGTCTTCCGCTACACCGGTGTGAACCCGAACGGCTCGCTGGACGACATCGCGGGCGTCCGCAACGAGCGCGGCAACGTGGTCGGCCTCATGCCGCACCCCGAGCACGCGGTCGAGCCCGGCTTCGGCCCCGACACCGCTGCCGCGATGCGCTCCGGCGTCGACGGCCTCACCTTCTTCACCAGCGTCATCCGCTCCACTCTCATCGACGCCTGAGCTGCCGAGTACGCCCGAAATGAGGCGAAAACGCTCGAGTACGCAGAGGATTCGCGTACTCGGCGGTTAGCCGAGGCGGGTGTAGACGACGAGCCGCAGGTCGGGGTGGTCGGTCGGCGCGAGCTGGTGGTGCTCCAGCGCGACCTCGCCCTGGCGCGGGTGGTGGAAGCGGCGCTCGCGGGACGCGAAGCCGCGGATGTCGTAGCGCTCCCACGCCGCCCGGAACGCCGGGCTGGCCTCCCGCAGCCGCTCCACGAGCGCGCGCACGGCCGGGTCCCCCGCGCGCGTCCCCGTCTCGGCGCGGAACTCCGCCAGGAAGCGCGCGCTGGTCTCCTCCCAGTCCGGCAGCAGCTCCCGCACGGCCGGGTCGGTGAACACCAGCCAGAGCAGGTTGCGGTCCTCGCGCGCCACCCGGGCCACGTTCGGGTACAGCTCCGCGTACGCCGTGTTCCAGCCGGCGATCCCCCAGTCGGGCGCGAGCGCGAACGCGGGATTGGCGCCGAGCGCGTCGAGGAGACGCTGCACGTGAGCCGGCGCGTCCTCCACCGGCCGGGTCGGCGCCAGCGCCGGGAGGCCGAATCCGGCGAGCGAGAGCAGGTACTCGTGCTCGGGCGGCGTGAGCCGCAGCGTGCGGGCGACGGCGTCGAGCACCGAGCGGGACGGGTTGATCGGGCGGCCCTGCTCCAGCCAGGTGTACCAGGTGACGCTGACGCCGGACAGGTAGGCGACCTCCTCGCGGCGCAGCCCGACGTCGCGCGCGCGGCCGACCGGCGGGAGGCCGTAGTCGGCGCGGGGCGCCTGCTCGCGCCGGCTGCGGAGGAAGCGTCCCAGCTCGCCGCGGCGGTCGTCCTGATCGGTCACGCGTCGATACTAGTGCTCCCACTACTAGTAGTGACGCCGCCTTCCGCTCCCGCGGACGCGCCCGCACGATGGGATCATGCCAGCCCTCCGTTCCCGCACTGTCACCCACGGCCGCAACATGGCCGGCGCCCGCGCACTGCTGCGCGCCGCCGGCGTCGCCCGGGAGGACTTCGGAAAGCCGATCGTCGCCGTCGCGAACAGCTTCACCGAGTTCGTCCCCGGCCACACCCACCTGCAGCCGGTCGGCCGCATCGTGTCGCAGGCCGTGCAGGCCGCGGGCGGCATCCCGCGCGAGTTCAACACGATCGCGGTGGACGACGGCATCGCCATGGGCCACGGCGGGATGCTGTACTCGCTGCCGTCGCGCGAGCTGATCGCGGACTCGGTCGAGTACATGGTGAACGCGCACTGCGCGGACGCCCTGGTCTGCGTCTCCAACTGCGACAAGATCACCCCGGGCATGCTGCTCGCCGCGCTGCGCCTGAACATCCCGACCGTCTTCGTCTCCGGCGGGCCGATGGAGGGCGGCCGCACGGTGCTCGTGGACGGCACGGTCCGCAAGCTCGACCTCATCTCGGCGATGGCCGACTCCGCGAACGATGCCGTCTCCGACGAGGACCTGCTGCGCGTCGAGGAGGCCGCCTGCCCGACCTGCGGCTCGTGCTCCGGCATGTTCACCGCGAACTCGATGAACTTCCTGGTCGAGGCGCTCGGCCTCGGCCTGCCGGGCAACGGCTCCACCCTCGCCACGCACACCGCCCGCCGCGCGCTCTACGAGAAGGCCGGCGCGACCGCCGTCGAGCTCGCGCACCGCTACTACGACGGTGAGGACGAGTCGGTCCTCCCCCGCTCGATCGCGACCCGCGAGGCGTTCGGCAACGCGATGGCGCTCGACATCGCGATGGGCGGCTCGACGAACACGATCCTGCACCTGCTCGCCGCGGCCCGCGAGGGCGGCATCGACTACGACCTCGACGACATCGACCGGCTCTCCCGCCGGGTCCCCTGCCTGAGCAAGGTCGCGCCCAACGGAGCGGCCCTCGTGGAGGACGTGCACCGCGCGGGCGGCGTGCCCGCGTTGCTCGGCGAGCTCGACCGCGCGGGCCTGCTCGACCGCGGCGTGCACAGCATCCACGCGTCGTCGCTGGAGTCGTGGCTGGCCGACTGGGACATCCGCGGCGGCTCGGCGACGGCCGAGGCGATCGAGCTGTTCCACGCCGCCCCGGGCGGCGTGCGGTCGGCGCAGGCGTCGTCGCAGTCCGCGCGGTGGGAGTCGCTCGACACGGACGGCGCCGGCGGCGTGATCCGGGATGTCGAGCACGCGCACTCGGCGGACGGCGGCCTCGCTATCCTCCGCGGCAACCTCGCGCCGGACGGCTGCGTGGTGAAGACCGCGGGCGTCGACCCGAGCATCCTGGTGTTCTCCGGCCCTGCCGTGGTGGTCGAGTCGCAGGAGGAGGCGGTCGACGCGATCCTGACCAAGCGAGTGCAGGCCGGCGACGTGGTCGTGGTGCGCTACGAGGGCCCGCGCGGCGGCCCGGGGATGCAGGAGATGCTGTACCCGACGTCGTTCCTGAAGGGCCGTGGCCTCGGCGCGAAGTGCGCGCTGATCACCGACGGCCGCTTCTCCGGCGGCACGTCGGGCCTGTCGATCGGCCACGTCTCGCCGGAGGCAGCGGCCGGCGGCACGATCGCGCTGGTGGAGGACGGCGACACGATCACCATCGACGTCGCGGCGCGCAGCATCCGGCTGGAGGTGCCGGACGCGGAGCTCGACGCGCGGCGCGAGGCGCTGGCCGCGGGCCGCGGCTTCCGCCCGCTCGACCGCGAGCGGCCGGTGTCGGCGGCGCTGCGGGCCTACGCGGCGATGACGCTGTCGGCCGACCAGGGCGCGGCGCGGGATGTGGACCAGCTCACGCGCATCCCCGTCCCCACCCACTGAGCGCCGGTCAGCAGCACAGGGGTCGCAACACGCCGTTACAGCGCCACGCAAACGGCGTGTTGCGACCCCTGTGCTGCTTTTCGGGCGCTCACGGTCTGCGCGTGCGCGGCTTCTTCTCCTTCGGGGGCATCCGGCCGACCTGCTCCAGGGCGACGCCGATCCACTCCCGGAGGCGGTCGGGCTCGTCGCGCCAGGCGTCGGGGAGGGCGACGTAGCCGCCCATCGGCCGCTCGGCCGGCCCGTACGGCCCGGTGCCGTCGATCGCCTGCAGCTCCTCCCGCACGGCGTCGTCCGGGAGGCGCACCCCGACGCTCTCGCCGAACAGCCCGGCGAACATGTTGCCGTTCACGAACGCGCCCAGGTTGGCGAACATCGGTTTGACCTCCACACCGGGAGCGTCGGGGACCACCGAGCGGAACAGCTCCATCGTCTCCTGCGACGGTCGTGGGATCTGCATGGCGGCCTCCTCGGAGCCACCCTAGACGCGGGAACCGTTCCCGCGCATCGGACACTATGTGAGTGTGAGGGGATCTCTGCTCGACGAGCCTGATGTGCTCGAACGCGTGCGCGCCGACGACGCCGACGCGTTCGGGGTGCTGTTCGACCTGCACCACGACCGGGTGTTCCGCCAGGCGCTGCGGCTGACCGCCTCGGTGCACGACGCCGAGGACATCACGGCCGTGGTGTTCCTGGAGGCGTGGCGCCGGCGGGACGCCATGCGCGTCGTGAACGGGTCGGTCGTGGGGTGGCTGCTCGTGACGACGAACAATGTGTTCCGCAACCATCTGCGGTCGTCCCGCCGCTACCGCGCCGCGCTCGCTGCGCTCCCGGCCCCGGAGCCGGCCCCCGACCACGCGGGCACCGTCGACGACCGGCTCGACGGCGATGCGCGCCGCGGCGCCGTGCGAGCGGCGCTCGCGCAGCTCCCGCGACGCGACCAGGACATCCTCACCCTCTGCGTGCTCGAGGACTTCAGCACCGCGGCGGCCGCGGAAGCCCTCGGGATCGCCGCCGGAACGGTGAAGTCGCGGCTTTCGCGGGCGAAGGCGAAGCTCTCCGCCCTGGTTCAGGAGCAGGACCCCACGATCATGACGGGAGGCGCACGATGAACGGCGAGCCCACCTTCGACCCGCGCCGCAAAGCGGCGATCCGCGAACTGGTCGTGACCACGGCGGCGGACGGACGGTACGGCCGGGTGCGCAAACACACGGCGCTCGTAGTGACGCTGGTGCTGGTGGCGCTCGGGATCTCCGGCGGGAGCGTCGCGTACGCGCTCGGCTCGGGGTTGCTGGCGCCGGAGGCCGCGCCGACGCCGACGCCGAGCGCGAGCCCGACCGTGACGGCGACCCCCAGCCCGACGCCCCCCCCGGTCCCGACGCCGACAGCGACGCCCACGCAGGCACCGGCCGCCGAGGATCCCGCCGACCCCTCCACGTGGAGGATCGACGTCGACCGCATGGGCCCGGTCACCCTGGGCCGGCCGCTGGCCGACGTCAAGGCGGAGCTCTCCACCTTCTCCGATGAGACGGACCCGATCTGCCTGCCGTTCAGCCTCTACCTCGGCCTGCCGGACAGGACGACACTCCGGGTGATCGACGACAACGGTCAGGTAACGGCGGACACGATCGAGTTGCTCGGTCGCCCCGGTAACGACGTCTCACTCTCCCCGAAGACCGCGGAGGGAATCGGGCTGGGATCGACGGCCGAGGCTCTGGCGGCCGCCTATCCGGACCTCGTGAAAACGGGCGAGTACAACAACACCTCCGTGCAGTACACGCTCACCCGAAGCGATGGACGACGGATCATCTTCAAAGTGATCTCGGGCGAGGTGCAGGGCATCCAGATCGGCGCGGAGAGCTCGATGCCCCCGGAGCGCTGCCCCGCTTAACCCCCGGTAGAATGGCTCCCATCCCCCGCCACCGCCAGCAGCCTGGAGTGCCCGCGTGACCGACACCACCGTCCAGCATGTCGTCGACACCGTCGCGAACGCCGCCGCGACTCCGGAGAAGGAGCAGCCGTACGCGGCGCTCGGCCTCAAGGACGACGAGTACGCGCGCATCCGCGAGATCCTGGGCCGCCGCCCCACCTCGGGCGAGCTGGCGATGTACTCGGTGATGTGGTCGGAGCACTGCTCCTACAAGTCGTCCAAGATCTACCTGCGTCAGTTCGGCCAGAAGGTCTCGCCGGCGATGAAGAAGAACCTCATGGTCGGCATGGGCGAGAACGCGGGCGTCGTGGACGTCGGCGAGGGCTGGGCGGTCACCTTCAAGGTGGAGTCGCACAACCACCCCTCCTACATCGAGCCGTTCCAGGGCGCCGCGACCGGCGTCGGCGGCATCGTCCGCGACATCATCTCGATGGGCGCCCGCCCGGTCGCGGTCATGGACCAGCTGCGCTTCGGCCGCATCGACGACCCGGACACCGCGCGGGTCGTGCACGGCGTCGTCTCCGGCATCTCGTTCTACGGCAACTGCCTCGGCCTGCCGAACATCGGCGGCGAGACCTACTTCGACTCCGTGTACCAGGGCAACCCGCTGGTCAACGCGCTCTCGGTCGGCGTGCTGCGCCACGAGGACCTGCACCTCGCCAACGCGTCCGGCGCGGGCAACAAGGTCGTCCTCTTCGGCGCCCGCACCGGCGGCGACGGCATCGGCGGCGCAAGCATCCTGGCCTCCGACACGTTCTCCGAGGGCGGCCCGACCAAGCGGCCCGCCGTGCAGGTCGGCGACCCGTTCGCCGAGAAGGTGCTCATCGAGTGCTGCCTGGAGCTGTTCCGCGACAAGCTGGTGGAGGGCATCCAGGACCTCGGCGCCGCCGGCATCTCCTGCGCGACGAGCGAGCTGGCCTCCAACGGCGACGGCGGCATGTTCGTCGAGCTCGACAAGGTGCTGCTGCGCGACCCCACGCTCACGGCGGAGGAGATCCTCATGTCCGAGAGCCAGGAGCGCATGATGGCGGTCGTCAAGCCCGAGCTGCTGGACGCCTTCCTCGCCGTGACCGCCAAGTGGGACGTCGAGACGAGCGTGCTGGGCGAGGTGACCGAGAACGGCCGCCTGGTCATCAACTGGAAGGGCGAGGAGATCGTCAACGTCGACCCGCGCACCGTCGCGGTCGACGGCCCGGTCTACGAGCGCCCGGTCGCCTACCCGACCTGGATCGACGCCCTCCAGGCCGACAGCGCCAGCGTCCTGGCGCGCCCGACCTCCGGCGACGAGCTGCGCGAGCAGGTGCTGGCCCTGCTCGGCAGCGCCAACCTGGCCGACAAGAGCTGGATCACCGACCAGTACGACTACTTCGTCGGCGGCAACACCGCGCTGTCCTTCCCGGACGACTCCGGCATGATCCGCGTCGACGAGGAGAGCGGCCTCGGCTTCGCGATCGCGACCGACGCCAACGGCCGGTACTGCCAGCTCGACCCGAAGCAGGGCGCCAAGCTGGCGCTGGCCGAGGCGTACCGCAACGTCGCCGCTTCCGGCGCGGTGCCCGCCGCGGTCACCGACTGCCTCAACTTCGGCAGCCCGGAGAACCCCGAGGTCATGTGGCAGTTCTCGCAGGCGGTGGAGGGCCTCTCCGACGCCTGCCTGGAGCTGGAGATCCCGGTCACCGGCGGCAACGTGTCGTTCTACAACCAGACCGGCGACACCCCGATCTTCCCGACCCCCGTCGTCGGCGTGCTCGGCGTCATCGACGACGTCGCCCGCCGCATCCCGGCCGGCTGGCAGGACGAGGGCGAGAACATCTACCTGCTCGGCGTCACCCGCGAGGAGCTCGACGGCTCGGCCTGGGCCGGCACGGTCCACGGCCACCTCGGCGGACGGCCGCCGGCGGTCGACCTCGCGGCGGAGCGCACCCTGGCTGAGACGCTGCACGCGGCCTCGGTCGAGGGCCTGGTCTCGTCGGCGCACGACCTCGCGGACGGCGGCCTCGCCCAGGCACTGGCCGAGAGCGTGATGCGGTTCGGCGTCGGCGCGCGCGTCTGGCTCGGCGAGCTGCAGGAGCGCGACGGCGTGGACGCCGCGACCGCGCTGTTCAGCGAGTCCACGGCCCGTGTCATCGTCTCGGTGCCGCGCGAGGACGACGTGAAGTTCCGCGGGCTCTGCGAGGGCCGCGGCGTGCCGCTCCTCCGCATCGGCGTCACCGACGCCGAGGTCGGCGCGCAGCCGGTGCTCGAGGTGCAGGACCTCTTCACGGTCGGCCTGGAGGAGCTGCGCGGGGTGCACCGCTCCACGCTCCCCGAGCACTTCGGCCCGACGGTCGCCTAGCGCTGCTCACATTCGTGCCGAATGTCGCTTCTGGCGCCGCCAGAGTGGACATTCGGCACGAATGTGTCAGTCGGCCTGCCTGACCAGCTCGACCTGGCGGCGGGTGAAGAGGCGCACGCGCTGCTGCGTCAGCAGGATGCCGCAGAGGACGATCGCGGCGCCGACCGGCTCGTTCCAGCTGAGGTGCTCCCCGAGCACGAGGATGCCCAGCGCCACACCCACGACCGGCGTCACGTAGGTGACCCCGGACGTGGCGGTCGGCCCCCACGCGCGCAGCACGTTCATGTTCCAGATGTAGACCACGCCCGTGCCGAGCGCGCCGAGCGCCAGCAGGCTGAGCAGCACCGGCCAGCTGAATGTGATCGGCGACAGGGCCACCACCGGCGTCAGCAGCACCATGATCACCGCGGCGAGGCCGATGTTGAGGAAGGCGACGGAGTTCGTCGGGATGTCGCGGTGGCTGATGAACCGGCGGATGTAGCCGAAGCTGAACCCGTAGCAGGTGACGGCGCCCAGGCACGCGAGCTGACCCCAGACGCTGCCGGAGAGCGCCGCGATCGACCACGGCCCGACCACCACGACGACGCCGATCACGCCCACCAGCACGCCCAGCACCTGGTCCCGGTTGAGCCTCTCGACCCGGAACGCGGCGGTCGCCAGGATCGCCGTCGTGATCGGGGTGACAGCGTTGTAGATGCTGGCGAGGCTGGAGGAGACGTACTGCTCGGCCCACGCGAAGAGCAGGAACGGCACCACGCAGTACGTGATCGCGACCACCACGAAGTGCAGGTAGACGATTGGCTGCTTCGGCAGGCGGCTGCGCGTCGCCAGCACGATGATCCCGAGCGTCAGCGCCCCGAACACCAGGCGCGCCCAGGCCACCTGACCGAACGCGACGCCCTCCAGCGCCACCTTCATGAACAGGAAGCTGGCGCCCCAGACGAGACCCATGGCGACGAACTGCAGAGCGACCTTCACTCGTCGAGGCTACTGCCCGCCGCCGACGTCGACCGGCGGAAAACGGACCCGGGGGCTCAGTCGCGCACCGGTCGCGGGGAGGACTCCGGGAAGGCGTCGCCGGGGAGTGCCTTGTTCGCCGCCGTCATGTACTGCTTCCAGACCCGGTGGCGGAGCTGGTCGGCCTGGATGCCGCCCACCTTCGAGCGCCGCAGGGACACGTCCCCGTTGACGTTGCCGACCCAGACCGCGGTGGTCAGCCTGGTGGTGGAGCCCACGAACCAGGTGTCCTTCTCCGAGTCGGTCGTGCCGGTCTTGCCGAAGACGGGGATCCCGTCACCCGGGTTCGACGCCGACCCCGTGCCGCCGCGCACGACGCTCTGCAGGGCGGACGCCATCGTCGCGGCGACCTCCGGCGCGACGGCCTCCGAGCAGGCGCTCGCCGGCACCGGGAGCTCGGCGCCGTCCGGGCCGACGATGCGGTCGATCGCGATCGGCGCGCAGTACACGCCCTTGTTGGCGATGCCCGCGAACGCGGCGGCCATGCGCACCGGCGAGACCTCGTTGGTGCCGAGCACGTCGGACACGTAGGACGTGAGCGGCTTGCCGTCGGCGCGCTTGAGGCCGAACGCCTCCGCCGTCTTGCGGATCTCGCACTGGTCGAGCTTCTGCGCCATCGAGAAGTACGCGCCGTTGACCGAGCCGGCGGTCGCCGACCGCACCGACATGTTCCCCGGGCGCTGCGCGCTGTCGTTCTTGGGCGAGTAGGTGCCGGTCCCCGAGCCCTGGCAGCTGTCCTTGAACGTGGACAGGTTCATCGGGCGCGCGTCGCCGTTCACGGTGTCGTTGAGCGACCGGCCGTCCTTCAGCCACTCGGCGAGGGTGAAGACCTTGTAGGTGGAGCCGGCCTGGAACCCGCTCGACCCGCCGTAGTCGTAGTCCGCGCCGTAGTTGACGGCGGTGTTCTCGGCCGACGTCTCGTCCGGGTCGGCGTTGAAGTCCTTGTTCTGCGCCATCGCGAGGATGCGCCCGGTGCCCGGCTCGACCGTGACCAGCGAGGCGCCCAGGTCGAGCACGTCCGTCGCGTGCGGGACGTACGCGTCGACCGCCGCGACGGCCGCCGCCTGGAGGTCCAGGTCGAGCGTCGTGAAGATGTCGTAGCCGCCGCGGCTCAGGGTGCTGTGGCCGGAGTCCTTCGGGTCGGCGAGGACCTTCTCGTTCTCGATGACGCGCTGCACGTAGTCGCAGAAGAAGCCGGCGCCGAGCGGGTTGGCGGTGCGGCAACCCGTGGACGGCGGCGTGATGTTCGGCTCGATCTCGGTGGCGACGGCCTCGTCGTGCTGCGCCTGCGTGATGGCGTGCTCGCGCAGCATCGCGGCGAGGACGTCGTTGTCGCGGCGGAACCTGTTGTCGCCGATGTTCTCCGGGTCGTCGATGCGGAGGCCGTTCGGCTCGTTGACCGTGGCGACGAGGGTGGCGGCCTGGGCGAGCGTGAGGTCCGCCGCGTTCACGCCGTAGTAGTACTCGGCCGCGGCCTGGATGCCGTACACAGACCCGCCGAAGTGCGCGATGTTGAGGTAGCCGAGCAGGATCTGGTCCTTGGTGAGGGACTTCTCGAGCCCGATCGCGAGGCGCATCTCGCGGAGCTTCCTGTCCATCCCGGTCTTGGTGGCCTCCCGGTAGGCCGCCTGGCGCTCCGCCTTGTCGCGGATCGCCTCGGCCCGCTGGACGAGGATGTTCTTGACGTACTGCATGGTGATGGTCGAGGCGCCGGAGCCGACCTCCCCCGAGGCCGCATTGCCGATCGCCGCGCGCAGGGCCGACGGGATGTCGACACCGCTGTGCCGGTAGAAGCGCGGGTCCTCCGTCGAGATCAGGGCGTCCTTGACGTAGCCTGACACCTCGTCCCAGCCGACGTTCTTGCGGTTCTGCTCGTAGACGGACGCCAGGAGGACCGGCTCGCCTGCGCCGTTCCTCGCGTAGATGTCGGTCGTCTGCGCGAGCGCGTCGACCGTCAGCGCCTCCGGCATCGTCTCGAAGACGTGGATGCCGGCCCCTGTCGCGACGCCCGCGACGGCGACGACCGGCGTCACCATCGCGCTGACGAGCACTCCCGCGGCGACGCTCAGCGCGAGGAAGCCGGTCGCGGCCCCTGCACGTCGGCGCGCTGGATTGATGTTGTCGTTCTCCCCCATGAGTCCACCCTGCCGGACTCGTCTGGGAGATCGCTGATGTGTGATATACGCACGCCCGCGGGCGGAACGCCGATCCTGGTCTCCCCCGGCGCGGTGCGTCATGCTGGTGCCACCACCCGCCGGGAATACTTCCAGCTCGGTGTCGTTATATGCGTTTGCATAGATACGGCGAGAACGAACCTGAGGAGCCAGCAATGCAGTACGGAATCTTCTCCGTCAGCGACATCACCCGCGACCCGGTCTCCGGAGAGACCCCGAGCGAGGCGGAGCGCATCGACGCGATCGTGAAGATCGCCACCCACGCGGAGGAGGTCGGGCTGGACGTCTTCGCGATCGGCGAGCACCACAACCCGCCGTTCTTCTCCTCGTCGCCCACCACCCTGCTGGCTCACATCGCCGCCCTCACCGAGCGGCTGATCGTGACGACCTCCACCACGCTGATCACCACGAACGACCCGGTGCGGCTCGCGGAGGAGTACGCGATGCTCCAGCACCTGTCCAAGGGCCGCATGGACCTCATGCTCGGCCGCGGCAACACCGGCCCGGTGTACCCGTGGTTCGGCAAGGACATCCGCCAGAGCCTGCCGCTCGCGCTGGAGAACTACAACCTCCTGCACCGGCTGTGGCACGAGGACGTCGTGGACTGGGAGGGCAAGTTCCGCACCCCGCTGCAGGGCTTCACCTCCACCCCGCGCCCGCTGGACGACGTGCCGCCGTTCGTCTGGCACGGCAGCATCCGCACGCCGGAGATCGCCGAGCAGGCCGCGTACTACGGAAACGGCTTCTTCGCCAACAACATCTTCTGGCCGAAGGAGCACTACCAGCGCCTGATCGCCTTCTACCGCGAGCGCTTCGAGCACTACGGCCACGGCACCGCCAAGCAGGCGATCGTCGGGCTCGGCGGCCAGGCCTACATCGCCAAGACCTCGCAGGAGGCCAAGAGCGAGTTCCGCCCCTACTTCAACGAGGCCCCGGTCTACGGCAACGGGCCGACGATGGAGGAGTTCACCGACGCGACCCCGCTCACGGTCGGCAGCCCCCAGGAGGTCATCGACAAGACGCTGACCTTCCGCGAGTGGGCCGGCGACTACCAGCGCCAGCTGTTCCTGATGGACCACGCCGGCCTGCCGCTGAAGACGGTCCTCAAGCAGCTGGACCTGCTCGGCGAGGAGGTCATCCCGGTGCTCCGCAAGGAGACCGAGGCCCGCAAGGACCCGGAGACCCCCGAGGCGCCGACGCACGCGTCGCTGGTGAAGGCGAAGTACGGCGACGCCGCGCCGCGCCAGCCGCGCCCGAACGCCAACCGCGGCGACAACGTGACCGGGGCCTCCCCCTACCAGGACTCGGCCGACGAGTTCCAGGCGGAGTACCCGTCGCTCTGAGCGCCGGCGTCGAACGAGAGAAGGACATCATGACCAGCACCGACCAGCGCCCGTTCCGGGTGGTCGTCGTCAACGCGGGCGTCAGCGACCCGTCGTCCACCAAGATGCTCGCCGACCGCCTCGCCCTGCGGGTGGAGGCCGCCGCCCAGCGCGACGGCCACACGGTCGAGACGAAGAACCTCGACCTGCGCGAGCTGCTGCCCGAGCTGTCCGGCGCGCTCGCGTCGGGCCACCTCGGCCCGCGCTTCACGGCGGCGATCGAGGCCCTGGCGTCGGCGGACGGCATCATCGCGACGGCGCCGGTCTACAAGGCGGGCCCGAGCGGGCTGTTCAGCTCGTTCTTCCAGGTGCTCGACAACGACCTCCTGATCGCGAAGCCGGTCATCCTCGGCGCGACCGCGGGGACGGCCCGGCACGCGCTGGTCGTCGACGAGCAGATGCGCTCGATGTTCGCCTACCTCCGCACCATGACGGCTCCCACCTCGGTGTTCGCCTCGACGGAGGACTGGCAGGACAACGCCCTCGGCAAGCGGATCGACCGCGCCGCGCGCGAGCTGGTCGTGCTGATGGAGACCGGTGTGGAGGCCCGCATCAAGGACACGTCCTGGAACAGCTACCAGCACGAGTACGGCTCGGCCGGCGGCAACGAGCTCGGGATCGACCTGGGCTCGGACCTGATGCGCCTCGCTGCCGGCGGGACGCTGGGCGGCCCGGCGCGGAGCTGATCCGCAGCGTCATCGGCTGCTTCCCGCCGTAGGCTGGTGCCACGCACGAGCCGGGCGAGGAGCAGCCGATGACAGCCGAAGAGGGCCACCTCCGCCTCGACCACGAGGCGATCCACAGCGCAGCCGATCTCTTCCGGGCCGGAAAGGACGCCCGCTCGCGTCTCCCACGGAGCAGCCACGGCGAATACGCGCCAGCCGCCGATCGCGACCCCGTCGGCATCCTGAAGCGACAGCACCAGCACCGGGTGGCCGAGCTCATCCCGCTCCGCCTGGAGCGGATGACGGCGAACCCGTTCGCGTTCTACCGGGGATCGGCGGCGATCCAGGCCGCCGACCTCGCGCCAGAGCCGCGGACCGGCGTCGACGTCACCATCTGCGGTGACGCCCACATCGCCAACTTCGGGCTCTTCGCGTCGCCCGAGCGCAGTCTCGTCTTCGACCTCAACGACTTCGACGAGTCGGCCTACGGAGCGTGGGAGTGGGACCTGAAGCGCTTCCTGGCGAGCGTCGTGCTGGCGGCGCGCCAGCGCGGCTTCGGGGAGCCGGACATCCGGATCGCCGCCCTGGAGGCCGCCGCCGCCTACCGCATCGGCCTCCGGCAGATGACGCGGCTCGACGTCCTGGAGCGGTACTACGTCCGCGCCGACGTGACCAGGTTCCGGAGCGCCCTGAGCTCCCAGCAAGTGCTCGACCGGGCGATCGAGGCCGCGTCCCGGCGCACGTCAGCCCGGGTCGTCCGCAAGATCACGCAGCGCGGCGCGGACGGCGCGATGACGATCGTCGAGAACCCGCCGCGGCAGACCCACGTGCCCGAGGCGACCGAGCAGAACGTGCTCTCGATCCTCCGCAGCTACCTGGACACCGTCCCGACGGACATCGCGGTGCTGCTGTCGCAGTACGTGCCGACGGACGCCGCACGCCGCGTCGTCGGCGTCGGCAGCGTGGGAACGCGGTGCTACATCATCGTGCTCACCGGGCCCGCCGGCGAGCCGCTGGTGCTGCAGGTGAAGGAGGCGAGCGAGTCCGTCGCGGTCGAGTTCGGCGGGGCTCCCGCCGGGCGCTCGCCCGTGTTCGACGACCACGCCCACGACGACGAGCACGGCCATCGGGTCGTCGGCAACCAGCGCGTGCTGCAGGCCGTCAGCGACCCGTTCCTGGGCTACGCCAGGCAGGACGGGCACGCCTTCTACATCCGGCAGTTCCGCGACCACAACGTGTCGATCGACACGGAGGAGCTCGACTTCCGGCCGTTCGCCGACTACGTCGACGCCTGCGGCACCGTGCTCGCGCGCGCCCACGCGCAGTCCCCGAACGCGCCCTTCATCGCGGGCTACCTGGGGAGCGGCACGACGTTCGACGTCGCCGTGGTCGAGTGGGCCATTGCGTACGCCGACCAGGCGCACGCGGACTACCTGACGGTCCGCCAGGCGGTCGCCGACGGCGAGTTCTCCGCAGCGGCCGCTCCCGCACCGCTTTCCACTTAGTCGCACCGGTCCCCCGGGGCGGAACGCCCAGTAGTGTGGGGAGGGACGGAGGGGAGCCCGCGTGGACGTGCTGGGCGTGCTGGAGTGGATCGGCGTCATCGTGTGCCTGATCCTCGCGCTGACCGGGCTCATCCCGGTGATCGCGGCCGCGGCGACGTTCGTCGTCATCCCGTTCCACGCCTGGATCAACCACTACAAGAAGGCCGCCCCCTACCTCCCGCGCGTCGCCATCATCGTCCCTGCGTGGAACGAGGGCGCCGTGATCGGCGCCTCCATCGACCGGCTCATGGCGCTCGACTACCCCAAAGAGGCGCTGCGCATCTACGTGGTCGACGACGCCAGCACCGACGACACCCCGGTCGTCGTCGCGAACCGCGCCGAGCAGTACCCCGGCAACGTCTTCCTGCTGCGCCGCGAGCAGGGCGGCCAGGGCAAGGCGCACACCCTCAACCACGGCATCGAGCGCGTCCTCGCGGAGGACTGGATGGAGGCGCTCCTGATCATGGACGCCGACGTCATCTACCTCCCCGACTCGCTGCGGCGGATGACCAGGCACCTGGCCGACCCGGAGGTCGGCGCCGTCTCCGCCTACATCCGCGAGGGCAGCCGGGACCGCAACTACCTCACCAAGTTCGTGAGCGTGGAGTACGTGCTGTCGCAGCCGGCCGCCAGGCGCGCGCAGAACGTGCTCGGCGCGCAGGCCTGCCTCGCCGGCGGCGCCCAACTGCACACCCGCGAGAACCTGGTCGCCATCGGCGGCCGCGTGGACACCTCCACTCTCGCGGAGGACACCATCACGACCTTCGAGACGCAGCTGCACGGCAAGAAGGTCGTGTTCGAGCCGCACGCGCACGTGCTCGCCGAGGAGCCGCGGGCCGTCGACGCGCTGTGGAAGCAGCGGCTGCGCTGGGCGCGCGGCAACGTCTCCGTCACCGCCCGCTACTCGAAGGTCTGGTTCCGGCCCTCGCGTGTCCACCACCTCGGCGCGTGGACGTTCGGCATCGTCTGGTTCAGCCTGTGGCTGCTGCCGCTCATCATGGTGACCTCGGCGATCGGCCTCGCCGGACTGCTCTTCCTGCAGAACGAGCTGGCCGCGACCGTGTTCCGCGTCCTCTGGATCTCGGCGGCGCTCGCGTACCTGTTCGTGCTCATCCTGGGCTCGCTCACGGACGCGAAGACCAGCCGCAAGGAGCTCGGGCACATCCTGCTGTTCCCCGGGATCATCAACATGCTGGTGATGATCACTGCGCTGTTCCCGCCGGTGACCCTGGTGTGGCTGCCCGGCCTGTTCGGGATCACGCTGAGCACGGAGGCGCTGTTCGTCCTGACGCTCGCGATCTACATCTGGATCCCGTTCTCCATGGTCGTCGCCTGGCTCGCCCGCCGGTCGGAGCGCACGCGCGCGGGACGCTGGCTGGCGCCTGCGCTGATCTACCTGGCGGGCTACGGGTCGCTGCTCTGCGCGATCACCTTCGACTCGTACCTCAAGGAGCTGGCCGGCGCGGAGGCGCGCTGGGACAAGACCGAGAAGGTCGGGCGGGTCACCGCGAACTGAGCGGCCGGCAGGATCGAGTGGTCAGTCGGACCGAGCGGTCAGTCGACCAGCGTCAGCTTGACCGGGATGTTGCCGCGCGTGGCGTTGGAGTACGGGCAGACGTGGTGCGCCTTCTCCATCGTCTCCTCGGCGGTCTCCCGGCCGAGGCGCGGGATGTAGACGTCCAGCTCGACCGTGAGGCCGTAGCCGCCCTCGCCGTTGTCGCCGATGCCGACGCTCGCCGAGACGGCGGAGTCGCGCGTGTCGAGCTTGTGCGCGCGCCCGACGGCGTGGATGGCGCTGAGGAAGCACGCCGCGAAGCCGGCGGCGAAGAGCTGCTCGGGGTTGGTGCCCTCCCCCGAGCCGCCGAGCTCGCGCGGCGGGCGGGTGTCCAGGTCGAGCAGGTCGTCCTCACTGCGGACGTGGCCGTCGCGTCCGCCTCCCGTGGCGTGCGCGATGGCGGTGTAGGCGATGTCCATGCCCCCAGCCCACTCGACCGGACTGAGCGTCCGCTGTGAGCGCGCCCAGGATACTCGTGTAGTGGATTCGGGTAGCGTTGCCTGCGATGAGAGTGCACGGCGTGACGCAGACCACCGAGACCCGCGAGCTCACCGCGGAGGCGGACGACGCCCAGACCGCGCGGGCGCTCGTCGAGGAGCAGGTGCCGCAGGGATTCGAGCTGCTGCAGGTGCACAACGCGATGCCGCGCGGCGGGCGCGTCATCGCCACCGCGATCATCCGCGAGGCGGCCACCCGGCAGATCGAGGCGGACGGGCCCGACTACGCCGGCGCGCGCGACGCCCTGCGGGCCAAGGTGCCGGAGGGGGAGCGGCTGCTCTCGATCGTCGTCGACGACTGACGCCGGCGCTGCGGGGCCCCGGCCACGCCGACTCCGGTCAGGGGAGCGGGAACTCCTGATCCGACGCGGCCTCCAGCAGCGGCCACAGCCGGGCGCCGGTGCGCGGCGAGCGGGAGGACCGGGTGGCGCGCCCGTTCACGGGGACGCCCTTCGTGAGCGCGGCCGGCCCGAGGTAGTCGGCCCCGGTGACCGTGGGGTCGAGCACGGCCCGCACCGGAACCCACGCGCCGTGGTCCTTGCCCTGCGTCCACGCGGCCTGCAGGTTGTCGGCGAACCGCTTGACGCGGCCGGGCTGGTTGACGCCCCGCACGCCCGGGGTGCGGCCCGACGTCGAGTAACCGGGGTGGACGACCAGGCTGGTGACCCCGCTCCCCGCGGCGCGGAGCCGGCGGTCGAGTTCGAACCCGAACGCCTGCGCGGCGATCTTCGACCCGGAGTACGCTCGCCACGACGTGTACGACCGCTCGAGCTGGAGGTCGTCCAGCCGGAGCGAGCCCAGGCGGGTGGCCAGCGAGCCGAGGGTGACCACCCGGGCGCGCTCGGTGCGCTCCAGGGCCGGCAGCGCCCGGGCGACGAGCCGGAAGTGGCCGAGCACGTTGGTGGACAGCACCAGCTCGTTGCCGTACCGGTCGGTCCTGCGTTCGCGCGGCGGGTGCACCATCCCCGCGTTGAGCACCAGGGCGTCCACGCGCTCGCGTTCGAGGAGCGCGTCGGCGAGGGCGTCGATCGAGCCGCGGTCCGTGACGTCGAGCGGCGTCGCCTCCACGCGTGCGCCGCGCACCCGCCTGCGGATCGCGGCGACGGCGGCCTCGGCGTGCTCCGGATCCCGGCAGGCCAGCACCACGTGGGCTCCGGCGCGCGCGAGCTGTTCGCCGGTGAAGTAGCCGACGCCGGCGTTGCCGCCGGTGATGACGACCGTCCGGCCGTGGGCGTCGGGGAGCCCGGCGGGGTCCCAGGCCACCGCCTAGCGGCCGTTCTCTGACGCGATGCGCTCGTGGTGGTGGATGACCTCCGCCACGATGAAGTTCAGGAACTTCTCCGCGAACGCGGGGTCGAGGTGGCTCTCCTCCGCGAGCACGCGGAGCCGCTGGATCTGCTCCCGCTCGCGCTCGGGATCGGCAGGCGGGAGCCCGTGCTCGGCCTTGAGCGCACCGACCTGCTGCGTGAACTTGAACCGCTCCGCGAGCATGTGGATGACGGCCGCGTCGATGTTGTCGATGCTCTGCCGGATGCTCTGCAGCCGCTCCAGCGCCTGCACGGTCGACTCGTTCTCAGCCATGCTCCGACCCTACCGGGCGGAGGGTTGCGCGGACGACGACGAACGGTTTAGTCTATGCATAGATCATCTTCGCACAGAGAAAGGACAACCCCATGTGGACCACAGCGGAGACTGCGACGACCCCACTCCCCCGCGACCGGGTCTGGGAGGCCGTGCGCGACCTCCACACCGGCGCCCTGACCTATTCGGGAGCCGACGGCTTCGAGCTGCATGGGCCGTTCGCGGTCGGTACCGAGCTGACCGTCACCCCGGAGGGCCAGGAGTCCATCCGCTCCACCATCGCCGTCCTCGAACCGGGGCGCACCTACGCGGACGTGACCGAGTTCGGCGACGTGCGGCTGACCTTCCGCTACGACCTGGAGGATGGCCCGGGGGATGACACCGCGGGTGAGCCGGCGGGCACGGTCGTGCGCTACTCGCTCACCATCGACGGCCCGGGAGCGGACGCCGTCGGACCGGAGCTCGGGCCGCAGATCAGCGCCGACTTCCCCGAATCGCTCGCCGCCCTGCTGGCCGAGTCGGAGCGGCGGGCGGGACGGAGCAGACTGGACGCATGACGGACTTCCCCGAGGGCCCGGCGACCAGCCCGGGCTTCCTGCTCTGGCACGCGACCCTCCGCTGGCAGCGCGCGATGGTGGACGCACTGCGGCCGCACGACCTGACGCACGCGCAGTTCGTGCTCCTCGCCTCCACCTGGTGGCTGAACGGGCAGTCCGAGAGCCCCAGCCAGGCCCGGCTGTCCGAGCAGACCGGCTCGGACCCGCGGATGACCTCGGAGATCGTGCGGCGACTGGTCGCCAAGGGCCTGGTCGAGCGGGCGACGGACCCGGCGGACAGCCGGGCGAAGGTGCTGCGGGTCACGGCCGCCGGCGCGGCGGCGGCCGAGGCGGCGATCGGGTCGGTGGAGGCCGCCGACGCCGCGTTCTTCGCAGCGGCCCAGCGGGCCGCGCCCGGCGTGCTGCTGCCGGTGCTGCACGCGCTGGCGGATCGCTGACGGCGGGCCCGCTGCCGCGTCCCGCGCCCGGACGGTCCTGGTCCGGCGTCGCATCGCCCCGATACGGTGGAGCAATGACCGACACGCACCTCACCGCAGCCCTGGACGAGCGATCCGCCACCGACCTCGCCGGGTCCGGACTCCGGCTCGCGCTGGTCGACCCGACGGACACCGCCGCTCTCGACGCGTGGATCGTCGCCGACTTCCGCGGCTTCCACGGCCGCCGGCCGACGGCAGAGGTCCTCGCGGAGGCCAGGAAGAACTTCGGCGGGCGCCGCACGACGGCGGTGTACGACGAGGGCGTGACCACGCCCGTCGGCACGGTCAACTCCTGGGTGGCGCCGCTCACCGTCCCGGGCGGAGGCGCGCTCGACACCTGGGCGATCAGCTCCGTGACCGTCGCTCCCACGCACCGGCGTCGCGGTGTGGCGACGGCGCTGCTCGGCGCCGAGCTGCGCACCGCGCACGCGCTCCGCGTCCCCGCCGCGATCCTCACCGTCTCGGAGTCCACGATCTACGGCCGCTGGGGCTTCGGCCCCGCGACGTTCGCGACCGGCTGGAGCGTCGACGCCAAGCGGGTGCGCTGGGCCGGCGGCCCGACGCCCGGGCGGCTGTCGTTCACCACGCCCGACGAGTACCGCGAGACGGGGTACGCGGTGCTGGCCGACGCCATGCGCGCCCGCCACGGCGAGATCGCGCTGGAGCCCTACCTGGCCGACCGCCTGCTCGGCCCGCTCACCGGCGACGACGACGAGGCGCGCTACCTGCTGGTCCGCTACGACTCCCCCGACGGGCGGCCCGAGGGGTTCGTCAGCTACCTCGTCCGCGGCGGCGAGGAGGACTTCTCCCGCCACGTGGTCGAGGTCAACTACCTGGCGGCCGCAACCGACGCGGCGCTCACCGCGCTGTGGCGCTACCTCCTGGAGCTGGACCTCGTCGCCGAGGTGAAGGCGTGGACCCGCGGGGTGGACGAGCCCGTGCAGCTGCTCGTCCAGGACATCCGCGGCGCCCGCATCACGAGCGAACAGGACCACCTCTGGGTGCGGATCCTCGACGTGCCGGCGACGCTGACGGCGCGGCGCTACGAGAGCGACGGCGACATCGTCCTGGAGGTGACCGACGGGCTCGGCTTCGCCGGCGGCCGCTACCGGCTGATCGTCGAGGACGGCGAGGCGCGGGTCGAGTCGAGCAGCGACGCCCCGGATGTCACGCTGCCGGTCGAGTCGCTCGGCAGCGTCTACCTCGGGCACGACCTGGCGCGCGGGCTGGCGCTTGCGGGCCGCATCCAGGGCGACGCCGAGGCGTTGGACCGCCTGTTCCGGACGGCCGTGCCGCCGCGGCTCAGTACGTGGTTCTAGCCAAGGCAGCCGGAATAGCGGGCGCGTTATTCCGGGTTGAGGGGCTCAAGCCGGAATAGCGGCGGCGTTATTCCGGTTCCGGGCCACAACCCGGAATAGCGGTGGCGCGATCCCGGGTTGGGATGCGCCTGACCGAGCCCGCCTAGTCCACCAGGTCGTGCCGCACAACGATCTCGTCGCGCGCCGGGCCGACGCCGATCGCGGAGATGCGGGCGCCGGAGATGGCCTCCAGGGCGAGGACGTAGTCCTGCGCGTTCTTCGGCAGGTCCTCGAACGTGCGGGCGCCGCTGATGTCCTCGGTCCAGCCGGGGAACTCCTCGTAGATCGGCACCGCGTGGTGGAAGTCGGTCTGCGACGACGGCACCTCGTCGTGGCGCACGCCGTCGACGTCGTAGGCGACGCAGACCGGGATGCGCTCGATGCCGGTGAGGGTGTCCAGCTTGGTCAGGACGAAGTCGGTGACGCCGTTGATGCGGGCCGTGTAGCGGGCGACGGGCGCGTCGTACCAGCCGGTGCGGCGCGGACGGCCGGTGGTGGTGCCGAACTCGAAGCCACGGTCGCGGAGGAACTCGCCCCACTCGTCGAACAGCTCGGTCGGGAAGGGGCCGGCGCCGACGCGCGTCGTGTACGCCTTCACGATGCCGATCACCCGGTCGATGCGGTTCGGGCCGATGCCCGAGCCGGTCGCGGCGCCGCCGGAGGTCGAGCTCGAGGAGGTGACGAACGGGTAGGTACCGTGGTCGACGTCCAGCATGGTGGCCTGGCCGCCCTCGAACAGGACGTACTTGCCGTCCTCCAGCGCGCGGTGGAGCAGCAGCGAGGAGTCGACCACCATCGGTCGCAGCCGCTCGGCGTAGCTCAGCAGCTCCTCGACCACCTCGTCCACGCTGATGGCGCGGCGGTTGTAGACCTTGACCAGCAGGTGGTTCTTCTGGTCGAGCGCGCCCTCCACCTTCTGCCGCAGGATGTTCTCGTCGAACAGGTCCTGGATGCGGATGCCGACCCGGTTGATCTTGTCGGCGTAGGTCGGGCCGATGCCGCGGCCGGTGGTGCCGATCTGGCGCTTGCCGAGGAAGCGCTCGGTGACCTTGTCGATGGTGCGGTGGTACTGGGTGATGACGTGCGCGTTGGAGCTCACCTTGAGTCGCGACACGTCGACGCCGCGGGCGATGAGCCCGTCGAGCTCCTGGAACAGCACCTCGATGTCGACGACGACGCCGTTGGCGATGACCGGGGTGACGCCCTCCGTCAGGATGCCGGACGGCAGCAGGTGCAGCGCGTACTTCTCGTCGCCGACGACGACCGTGTGACCGGCATTGTTGCCGCCGTTGAACTTGACGACGTAGTCGATGCGGCTGCCGAGCAGGTCGGTGGCTTTGCCTTTGCCTTCGTCGCCCCACTGGGCGCCGATGATCACGATCGCGGGCACGTTTCGTCCTCTCGAATGTCGGGAGTGCGTCGGCGCCTCGCGGACGACCGTCGCACTCGATCCTATCGCGCCGTGTTCACCGGCCCTCGCGGACGGCGCGGGCGCGGGCGATCACAGCGATGCCCGCCCAGAGGAACCACACCGCCTGCAGCACGGAGAGCGCGATCCCCGCATACACGCCCACCGCGGTGAACACCGCGAGCAGGCCGACGACGACGAACGCGATCGCCAGTGCGAGCGCCGCGCCGCGGAGGGCCCGCGTCAGCACCCCGGCGCCGGCGTACGCCATCCCGAAGAACACCAGCGGGGCGGGGATGAGCGGGAAGATCCGCACGAACGTCCCGTTGCTCAGGGCGAAGCAGATCGCGACCGTCGCACGGTCGCCCGCAGCGGCGGCGGCGGGCAGCGCGATGAGGAAGACCGCCTCGGCGAGCACGACGGCGAGCAGCACGGCGGAGCCCACGATCGCGAGCAGCCCGGGGAGCGTCCACGCGGTGCGGGCGAGCCGGACCACCACGAGCACGAACACGATGCAGAGCGCGCTGCCGACGCCCTGCAGCCAGCCGCCGGCGTAGAAGAGCAGGGCGTGGTCGTCGACGTAGCGGATCAGCTGGTCGGCTGTCCCGCCCGCGTACGGCCAGCCCGCGAGCGAGGGGACGGTGAAGTAGGCGATCAGGAAGACCGTCCCGACGACCGCCGCAGCGCCTCCGGCCCGCGCCATCCGAATGGCGACGTCGTCGCCGCCGACAGACCCTCCCCGCTCGCCGGTGGCAGCCATGCGCGCCCCTCCCTCGTGGCGCGGCCCGATCCGCGACCCCGGGCCATCCAACTCCCCAATCGGGCGCCGCGCAACGAAACGGGCATTGTCGCAAAGCTGAGCGAAGTTCTACATTGGCCGGGATGTCGTCCCTTCTGTACCAGCTGGGTCGCGCCGCCTTCCGCGGCGCAGTGTGCGGCTGCCGAGGTTGGCGGGAGGCCGCGCGGTGTCCGCCTGACGACTTAACTTGCACACAAGTGTGCAAGAAGAGTAGGATCGTCGCATGCCCACGATCCCTGCGTCCCGCTCGGGCGCGCCCGCGCGCGCCCCGCGGCGCGACGCGACCGCGAACCGGGAGGCTCTCCTGGTCGCGGCCGCCGCCGCCCTCAACGAGGACATCGACGCCTCCCTCGAGGCCATCGCCGCGCGCGCCGGGCTCAGCCGCCGCGCCGTCTACGGCCACTTCGCCAACCGCGACGAGTTGCTGATCGACGTGTTCACGCGCGGCGCCGCCCGGCTGGCCGCCCTGCTCGACCCGGTGTCGCATCCCGACGCCCGGGTCGAGATCGCGCTGTTCGGCGCCACCCTCTGGGCCGAGGTGGAGCACATCCGGGTCAGCGCCGCGCTCGCCGTGCGCGGCCCGCACCGCGAACTGGTCGGCACCGCGCTCGACCCGGCGCGCGAGCGCCTGCGCTCCACGGTCGGCCGGGGCATGGCCGACGGCACGATCCGCGCCGACCTCGACCGGGAGACCGTCACCCGCCTCATCGAGCACGCCGCCGTGTCCGTGCTGGACGAGGCGACGCGCGCGAAGCTCTCCGACCGCGACGGCCACCGGCTCGTCATCCTGGCGGCGCTCTCGGCCGCGGGGATGGGCTGGCGCGAGGCGGACGACCTGCTCGCGGCGACCCCCGAGCTGGCGTTCGACGCCGTGCAGGACGACGACGCCATGCAGCACGACGCCGTGCAGGACGACGAGGGGGCGGACCGATGAGGATCGTCCTCGACTCCGTCGCCAAGGGCCCCCGCGACGCCGCCCTCCCGGCGACCACCATCGCCTTCGAGACCGGGCGCGCCGCGCTCTCGCGCGCCGAGACCGAGCAGCGGCCGACCGTGCTCGGCCTCATCGCGTCCGGGCGGATGCGGCCGGACAGCGGCGCCGTGACCATCGACGGCCGCACCGACTACGGCGCCATGCGCCGCCGCATCGCACTGGTCGACGCCCCCGATGTCTGCGAGCCCGCGCCGGACGTGACCGTCGCCGGCATCGTCGCCGAGGAGCTCATGTTCGCCGGCCTCGCCTCGCACCCGCTCGCGGTCCGCCGGCGCCTGGCCGAGTTCGGCGCCGCCGAGTACGCCCGCTACGCCATCGGCACCGTGCCGCCCACCGTCCGCATCCGGCTCCTCACCGAGCTCGCGCTCCTCCGGAAGGGCGTGGAGGGCGTCGTCATCGTCTCCCCCGACCGGCACGGCGGCGACCCGGTGGAGTGGTGGGGCTTCGCCCGCGAGCTCGCCGCGCGCGGGCTGGCGGTGCTCGTCGTGGCCGGAGACGCCTCCGCCGCGGCGATCGCGGCCTCCGCACTCGTGTCGCGGCAGTTCGCCGCGGACGGGGACGCCGCCGACGGCGGACCCCAGACCTACGACGAAGACCCGGGCAGGGACGACACCGACGAACTGCCCGACCTGATCCTGACCGAGCCGTCCGTGGAGGGCGCATGAAGATCCCCCAGATGATCGCGGCGGAGTTCCGCCGCCTGACCGCCAGCCCGATGTCCATCGTCGCGCTTATCGCGCTGATGTGCGTGCCCGTGCTCTACGGCGGCCTCTACCTCTGGGCCAACCAGAACCCGTACGCTAACCTCAACCGCATCCCCGCGGCGATCGTCGTGGACGACGCCGGGACGACCATCGACGGCAAGAGCGTCAACTACGGCGACCAGGTCGCCGACCAGCTCATCGCGGACGGCTCGTTCCAGTGGCACCGGGTCGCCTCGGGGTCGGCGGCGACGGGCGTCGACGACTCCAAGTACGACTTCAGCATCACCTTCCCGTCCGACTTCTCGTCGTCGCTCGCCTCGGCCTCCGGCACCGCGCCGCAGCGCGCCGTCGTCACCCTGACGACCAACGACACCAACAGCTACCTGGCCTCGACCATCGGGACACAGGCGGCCGAGAAGATCCGCACCGCCATCGTCAAGCAGGTCAACGAGGAGGCCGCGCAGCGGTTCCTGCTCGGCCTCGCCGACATCCGCTCCAGCCTGGTGAAGGCCGAGAGCGGCGCGGCCCAGCTCGTGGACGGCAGCGCGAGCGCCCAGAGCGGCGCGGCCCAGCTGGCCGACGGCACCGCGCAGCTCGCCGACGGGTCCCAGACGCTCGCGAGCAAGCTCGGCGACCTCTCGTCCGGTGCGGCGCAGGTGCGCGACGGCGCGCAGCAGGTCAGCGCGGGCGCGGCGAAGGTCGCGTCGGGGAACGACCAGCTCGCCGCGCAGGCGAGGCAGGCCGGTCAGGCCGCTGCGCAGCTCGCCGTCGACGCTCCCGCGGCCGGGCAGCAGCTCATTGCGCAGCTCCACGCGGCCGGCGTCAACCAGGCCGTGATCGACCAGGTGCAGGCCGGTCTCGACGGGATCGACAAGAAAGTCCAGGCTGGAAACACCACGATCCAGTCGGCCGTCGGCCAGGTGAACCAGCTCGCCGCGGGCTCCGACCAGGTCGCGGCCGGCGCCGCGCAGGTGTCGTCGGGCGCCACGCAGGTCGCCGCCGGCGCGTCCCAGGCCCAGGCGGGAGCGAGCCAGCTGGCGAGCGGAGCCTCCAGCGCCGCCGCCGGTTCGGCACAGCTGCGCGACGGGCTCACGACCCTGCACAACGGGACGACCCAGTTGCATGACGGGCTCTCGAACGGCGTCGCCCAGATCCCGGACAACTCGCCCGCCCTGCAGAAGAAGCAGGCGTCCACCATCGCCGACCCCGTGAACCTGAAGAACGACTCGGTCACGTCGGCCGGCACCTACGGCGCGGGACTGGCGCCGTTCTTCGTCGCGCTCGCGGGCTGGATCGGCATCTACGCGCTGTTCCTCATCGTCAAGCCGGTGTCGCGGCGCGCGATCACCGCGCTGCACTCGCCGGTCAAGATCACGCTCGCGGGCTGGCTCACGCCCGGCCTGCTCGGCGCGGTGCAGATGATCGGGCTGTTCGCGATCGTGTCGGGAGCCCTCGGCTTCGGCATCCACAACCCGCTCGGCATGTTCGGGATGATGGCGCTCGCGTCGGTGACGTTCGCGGCGATCATCCTCGCCCTCAACGTCTGGCTGGGCAGCGTCGGCCAGTTCCTCGGCCTCGTGCTCATGGTGCTCCAGCTGGTGACGGCGGGCGGGACCTTCCCGTGGCAGACCCTCCCCGGCCCGCTGGCGGGGCTGCACCACGTGCTGCCGATGTCGTATGCCGTCGACGGCATCCGTCAGCTCATGTACGGCGGCAACCCCGCGACGGCGTGGGCGGACGCGGGCGTGCTCGCGGTGTGGATGCTGATCGCGCTGCTCGTGTCGGCGATCGGCGTGACGCGGATGACGCACTTCCGCACGCTGCGCGACCTGCGGCCGTCGCTGATCGGCTGAGCGGATCGGCCGGGCGCGCCAGGCGCCCCGGCCGTCCCGCCGACCCGGGATGGTCGGGCCCCGGCGCTAGGGTGGGCGGCGTGACCGATCGACTGCGCATCCTGCACCTGAGCGACACCCACCTCTACGGCGACGGCCGCCTGCAGTACGGCCTGGTCGACACGCTCGCCGCGCTCGACCGCGTGCTCGCGCGCGCCGGGGAGCTGGACGCCGTCGACCTCGTGGTCGCCTCCGGGGACCTCTCCGACGACGGGAGCGCGGCCTCCTACCGCCTGCTGCGGGACCGCCTCGAGCCCTGGGCGGCCGAACGCGGCGCGGTCGTGGCGTACGCGATGGGCAACCACGACCTCGCCGAGGGCTTCGAGGAGGTGCTCGGGGCGCGCGAGGCGACGTTCGGCGTGCGCGGATTCCGCGTGGTCACCGTGGACACGACCGTCGCCCGCGCCGGATACGGGTTGATCGGCGAGGCACGCCTCGAACGGCTGCGGGAGGCTCTGGCCGAGCCGAGCGCCGACGGCACCGTCGTCGTGCTGCACCACCCGCCCGTTCCGCCCACGACGGGACTGTTCGAGACGCTGCGGCTGGTCGACCCCGGGCCGCTGCTCGACCTGTGCGCGGCGGGGGACGTCCGGCTGATCCTGGCCGGGCACTACCACCACGCGCTCGTCACCGAGGCGGGAGCGGGCGGCATCCCGGTCGTCGTCGCGCCCGCCGTCGCCAACACCACCGACGTCCTCCAGCCGCCGCCGCACCAGCGCGCCGAGCGCGGAGCCGGGTTCGCGCTGATCGAGCTCCCCGCCGACGGGCCGCCGCGCACCCACGTCGTGCGGGCGCCCGACGCCCGCGACGGCGAGACGGTCTACGACCTCGACGCCGACGCCGTCGCACGCATCGCGGCCGGCGCCGGCTGGACGGGCGCCTCGTGACCGGCGTGCGCACGGCGGGCTACTCGGGAACGCCGCTCTGGAAGAAGCTCGGGCTCAAGCCGGGGATGCGCGCGCAGCTCCTGCACGCCGACCCGGGCTGGGCGGTGCCGGTGGAGGACGGGCCCGTGGACGTCGAGTGGCTCCCGCCCGCGTCGACGGAGCCGGCCGGGCTGATCGTCGCGTTCTACCGGGAGGCGGCTGACTACGTGGGCGAGCTGGACGCGCTCGCGCCGCGGATCCACCCGGCCGGGATGATCTGGGCCGCCTGGCCGCGGAAGGCCGCGGGCCACGTCAGCGACCTCGACGAGAACATCATCCGCGACACCGCGCTCGCCCGCGGCCTCGTCGACGTCAAAGTCGCCGCACTGTCCCAGGACTGGTCCGCCCTCAAACTCGTCCACCGCCGCGCCAACCGCTGACCCCGCAAGCCGCCGAGCACAGGATAAACGTCGCCTCCACGCCACGTTTAGCGACGTTTTTCCTGTGCTCGGGGGCTAAGTGGGGAAGGGGACGTGCTGGAGGATCCAGGCGTGCATGGCGACGGCGGCCGCGGCCGAGGCGTTGATGGAGCGCGTGGAGCCGAACTGGGAGATCTCCACGACGACGTCCGCCGCCTCCAGGGCGGCCGGCGACAGGCCGGGCCCCTCCTGACCGAACAGCAGGACGCACGCGCGCGGCAGGGCGTACGTCTCGATCAGCACGGAACCGGGCACGTTGTCCACCGCCACGATCGGGAGGCCGGCGTCCCGCGCCCAGGCGACGAACGCCTCCACGTCGTCATGGTGGACGACATGCTGGTAACGGTCGGTCACCATCGCCCCGCGCTTGTTCCAGCGGCGGCGGCCGATGATGTGCACCGTGTCCGCCGCGAACGCGTTGGCACTGCGCACGATGGAGCCGATGTTCATGTCGTGCTGCCAGTTCTCGATCGCCACGTGGAACGGGTGGCGGTGCTCGTCGAGGTCGGCGACCACGGCCTCCATGCGCCAGTACCGGTAGCGGTCGATGACGTTGCGGGTGTCGCCGTGCCTCAGCAGCTCCGGGTCGTAGCGCTCGTCGTCCGGCCACGCACCGGGCCACGGGCCGACGCCGTGCGTGCTCAGCTCGGCGGTCGGCGGCAGTCCCGGCGGCAGGGGCGGCTCGGCCTGCTCGGGCGGCTGCGGGGTGTCCGGACTCACCGACTCAGCGTAACGGGAGGCGGCCGGAGGGATCTCGACAGCGGACCGGAACCCGGCGCTGTGCGTCATCCCGACAGCAGGCCGAAACCCGCCCGCAACCCCCGGGCAATAAGCTGGTGGCGTCACTTCACCTTCGGAAGGGGTCCTGCGTGGCGCGTCGCGACGAGATCGAATGCTGGCTGACCGACATGGACGGCGTGCTCGTCCACGAGAACTCCGCGCTCCCCGGAGCCCCCGAGCTGATCCAGCAGTGGCGCGACCAGGGCACGCCCTTCCTCGTGCTCACCAACAACTCGATCTACACCCCGCGCGACCTCGCCGCCCGGCTGCGCGCTTCCGGCCTGGACGTTCCGGAGGAGTCGATCTGGACCTCCGCTCTGGCCACCGCCGACTTCCTCAAGTCGCAGGCCCCCGGCGGCAGCGCGTACGTGATCGGGGAGGCCGGCCTGACCACCGCGCTCCACGAGGCGGGCTTCATCATGACCGACACGAACCCGGACTACGTTGTCGTCGGCGAGACCCGCAGCTACTCCTTCGACGCGATCACCAAGGCGATCCGCTTGATCGGCGCCGGCGCACGCTTCATCTCCACGAACCCGGACGCCACCGGCCCGAGCGCCGAGGGCCCGCTGCCCGCCACGGGCGCGGTCACCGCCATGATCACGAAGGCCACCGGCGGCATGGAGCCGTACGTGGTGGGCAAGCCGAACCCGATGATGTTCCGCTCGGCGCTCAACCGCATCGGCGCCCACTCCGAGAACACGGCGATGATCGGCGACCGGATGGACACCGACGTCGTCGCGGGGATCGAGGCCGGCCTCCACACGATCCTGGTGCTGACGGGCATCAGCGACCAGGCCGAGATCGACCGCTACCCGTTCCGCCCGGACGAGATCCTGTCGGGCGTGCACGAGCTGGTCTCGACCGGACCCGTCGAGTCCGACCTCTGAGCCGCCGGGGCGGGCTCGGCCGCCGGGGCGGGCTCGCCGCCGGGCGTCAGCCCGTGGGGCCTTTGCCCGCGACCGAGGTGGTCAGCGGCTGGCCGCTGGAGCGGTTGGCGAAGCAGTAGTAGGAGCGCTGCCCGCTCTTCCACTGCGCCTCCGTCGCCGGGAACGTGCCCTGCACCTGGAGGTCCGGGTACGCCGCCGCGGCGGTCAGGTCGATGACGCCCGACGCGGTGCACAGCGTGTTGATCTGCTGGGCCAGCGCGTCCGCGCCCGGGTACGCGGCCGCCGGGTCGGCCGAGATCAGGTTCGTGTAGGCGAGCTGTGCGGAGTGCGGGGTGGCGCAGTCCACGACGGTGAACGTCTCGGCCCACGGGTTCGTGTACGGCTGGATGCACTCGCCGCCGCCGAGGGTGTCCCACTGGTGGACGCCGGGCCCGACCGCCGCGGCGGGCTTCGGGATGACGGTCGGTGTCGGCGTGGGCGTCGGCGTCGGGGTCGCCGACGGTTTGGTGGACGGGGAGGCGGGCGGAGCCGTCGCGGCCGCGCCGAACATCGACGGGATGCGGGTCCCCAGCGCGAACAGGCCCACCAGCACGAGCAGCACGGCCAGCACACCGAGGATCAGGAAGAGCCGGCGGTTCAGCGGGTGCGGTTCGGTGGGCGGAGCGGGCGGGGTCGGTGGGGTGGTCGTGGGTGCGGAGGCGGAGGAGGTGGGGGTGGAGGGTCCGGGTGCGGCTCCAGCCGTGGCGGCTCCGGCGGTCGCGGCGGCTCCGGCGGTCGCGGCGGCACCGGTCGCGGCGGGGCCGGACCCGTGGGCAGGGGCGGCCGTCCCTGCGCCGTCGGTCGCGGCGGCCGCTCCGGCCCCGGCGGTCCCCGCAGCGGGCGGCGGAGTCGTGTCGCGCGCGGCGGCGGCCGCGTCGAAGGCGACCGTCGGCGTGCTGAGCGGATCGAAGGCGACCGTGGGCGTCTCGGCGGAGTCGAAGCCGATCGCGCCCGTGCCGAACTGCGGACCCTCCATCGCGGCGGACGGCTCGTCGAACGGCGAGAGTCCGGGAGCGGCGTCCGTGGCCCCGAACGGCGGGTGAGCGGCAGCGTGATGCGGCGGCGCGGCCGGATCGGGCTCGGCCGGGGACTCCCCTGTGGCGAGATCCGGGAAGAGGATCGCGTCCATCCCGAGGCCGGCGGCGGCAGCCGCAGGTGCGGCGTCCGCGGGCCCTGCGATTTCGGACGCAGCGGGTGCGGGTGCGGTGGGAGCGGCCGGCTCGGCCTGCCCGACGGCGTGATCATCGTGAGCGTCGCCGGGTTCGTGGTGGTCCACGTCCTCGTCGACGCCGAAGTCGCCGAAGAGGGCGGCGATGCCGTCCGGCTCCTCTCCGTGCCCGGCCTCGTCCCCGTGCTCAGCGGACGCGTCCGCGGATTCGTCGCCCGGCTGCTCCCCCAGCGTCCAGGTCGAGACGGACTCTCCGGCCTGACCGGTGGGCGGCGCGAAACGGTCCGCCTCGTCCGCGGAGGCGGCGGCGAGCGCCGCAGCATCGAACGGGCTGGTCGCGGGCGACGGCGGAGCCCCGAGGATCGCCTCGGTCTGCGCCGCGCCGTCGAATCGACCGAACGGGCCCTGCGGTTCCGGCTCCGGCTCCGGCTCGCTCACGGGCTCAGGCGCGAGCGACGCGAACGGCCACACGGAGGCCGTGGAGGCGGGCACCTCGGCCCCGGGCGTCGGCACGGCGGCCTCACCGCGGGGCTCGTCGCCCCCCGGCGCACGCGTATCGCTGAGCTGCCCAGACGGGACCGGCGCGACGGGCTCGGTGGTGAAGGGCTCGGCAAAGGGCGCGCCAGTGGATGCCTCGGTGGCGGTGAGCTCGCCGGTGGAGAGCTCGGTGGCGGTGGACTCGCCAGTGGATGCATCGGTGGCGGTGGGCTCGCCAGTGGATGCATCGGTGGCGGTGAGCTCGCCGGTGGAGGACTCGGTGGCGGTGGGCTCACCGGTGGAGGACTCGGTGGCGGAGGGCTCGGTGGTGAAGAGCCCGGCGCTGAAGGGCGCAGCAGCCACCGGGTGGACGGGTTCAGTGGGCTCAGCCGTCGGCTCCGCTGCGGCGGGCGCAGGCGCAGGCGCAGGCGCGGAGGGGTAGGTCGCCGGCGGCTGCGTTGCGTCGGACCCGGTGGCGGGCGGCCACGTCGCCGCAGGAGGCACGGGCGCCGCGGTCTCAGCCGACGCCGGATCCGTCGCGGAGGCCGCGGTCTCCGCTGCGGCGGTCGCGGGTGCGGGCGCCCGGCCGGAGTCGGCGTCCGCCTCTGCCTCGGCCTCCGCCTGGAGCGCCTCGCGGCGTGTCAGCGGCGACGTAGGCGTGGGCGGCAGCGGGATGATTCCGGTCGTGTCGCCGAGCAGCGGTCGCGGGGCAGGACGTTCCTCGTCGAGCAGTCCGAGGAGGGCAGCCAGTCCGTGGCCTTCGATCGGGCCGGTCGCGGGAGGCGGCTCCTCGGTCGCGGGCTCGGGAGCGTCGGCCCCAGGGGAGGTCGCCGCAGGGGAGGTCGTCTCCGGGGAGGTCGTCTCCGGGGAGGTCGTCTCCGGGGCGGTCGGCTCCGACGTGGTCGGCTCCAGCGTCTCCTGGGGGCCGGTGAAGAGGTCGCCGGCCTCCGGGGGCTGCGGCATCCGGAGCGCGGCGACGAAACCGGCCTCCTCGAACGCCTGCGTCGGCGGAACCGACGGGACGTCCGACGGCGCCGGAGCAGCCTGAGGGCGCTCCGTCGGACTCTGCGATGCGACCGCCGCCTGGTCGGCCGCAGCGCCGGGGGCGGCCGAGGACTCACCGAAAGAAGCGCCGGACCGAACCGTCGGCGGCTCGGGCGAAGGCTCGGCGGCGAAGGGCGGCACGTCGAAAGCCACCGTCGGCGGGCTGGAGGGCTCCTCCGACGCGGGCGCGGCCGGCGTCGGCTCGGGGGCAGGCTCGGCAGCGAAGGGCGGCAGGTTGAGAGCCACCGTCGGCGCACTGGAAGGCTCCTCCGGCGTATCGAAGGGCATGGCCGCCGGAGGCTCCTGCGAGGACGCGGGCACGGCCGGCGCGGCCGGCGTTCCCTCGGCTCCCGGCGCCACACCCCGTGTGGGCGGCTCGACGAAGTTGGAGCGGCGGAGCGGCGGTTCCGCGTCCCCGTCGTCCGAGGGGCCCTCGTCCACCAGCCCGCCACCGGCCTGCTCGAACGCGCCGGCTTGCTCGAACGCGCCGGCCTGCTCGAACGCCCCGGCCTGCTCGAACGCCGAAGCCGGCTCGGCACCTCCGCCACCAGGCGTCGCCTCATCCTGCGGCGCGGAGTTCCGGGACGTCAGGTTCCAGGTGAAGCCCGGTTCCGTCGGGGCGACGAAGGGCGCGTCCGAGGCTCCAGCGTCCTCGCCGGGCTCGTCCGGGCGCTCCCGGAGGAGGTCCTCGAACGCAGACGGGGCGTCCGGCTGCGGGGGCGCTGCGGGCGCCGGGTGAGGGACGCCCGCGACGGGCTGCGGCGCCTCGAAGGGGAAGAACGGCTCCGCCCCGTCGGGCTCCGGCGCCTCCACCGGCTCAGCCGGAGCAGCAGCAGCGGCGGCGTCCGCCTCGGCGTCACCGGCCTCCGACGCAGGCTCCGACGCGGGCGACACCGCAGGCTCCGCCCGCTCGACGCGGCGGCCGCCGCTCAGTTGCGCGAGGAACCACTCGGAGCTGCCGACCTCCGGCTCGGCCGGCTCGTCCCCCGGCGCGCTGTCGCGGTGTTCCGCCACTATTCCAGCCCCAGATCGTCCAGGCCGATCGCAGCGAAGTACGGGTACCCCGCCGACTCGATGACCTCGCGGGCGCCCGTGTTGCGGTCGACGACGACGGCCACACCGGCGATCTCCGCTCCCACCTTCTTCAGGGCCTCGATCGCCTTCAGCGGGGAGCCTCCGGTGGTGGAGGTGTCCTCGAGCACGATGACGCGCTTGCCGGCGAGGTCCGGGCCCTCGATCTGCTTGCCGCGGCCGTGGTCCTTCGGCTCCTTGCGGACGACGAACGCGTCGTACGCCAGGCCGCGCGCAGCGCCCTGGTGCAGGATCGCGGCCGCGACCGGGTCGGCGCCCATCGTCATCCCGCCGACCGCGACGACGTCGGGGACGCCGGCGATCAGGTCGATCATGACCTGCCCGATCAGGGGCGCCACCCGGTGGTCGAGGCTCACTTTGCGCAGGTCGACGTAGTAGCTGGCCTTCTTGCCGCTGGTCAGCGTGAAGTCGCCGTGGAAGACGGCCTCGGCCGAGATGAAGTCGATGAGCTGCTGTCGTGCGTCGGTCACGTCTGACATTCTACGGTTAACGCGCTCCCGGGAGCGGGGTCGCCGGTGGCCGATACGATCGGGGCATGCGCGTCGCCACCTGGAATGTGAACTCCATCCGCACCCGAGTCGCCCGGGTGGTGGACTGGATGGTCAGGGAGGACGTGGATGTCCTGGCCATGCAGGAGATCAAGTGCAAGCCGGAGCAGTTCCCCTACGAGGCGTTCGAGTCGGCCGGGTACGAGGTCGTCCTGCACGGGCTGAACCAGTGGAACGGCGTCGCCATCGCCTCCCGGCTGCCCATCGAGGACGTCGAGATCGGCTTCCCCGACATGCCGGGCTTCCTGAAGGACCACGACGGCCCCGACCTCCCGAAGGAGGCGCGCGCGATCGGCGCGACCGTGGACGGCGTCCGGCTGTGGAGCCTCTACGTCCCCAACGGGCGCTCCCTCGATGACCCGCACTACGTCTACAAGCTGGACTGGCTCGCCGCCCTCGCCGCCGACACGCAGCGCTGGCTGGGCGAGGACCCGCACCAGCAGCTCGCGCTGATGGGCGACTGGAACGTCGCCCCGCTCGACTCCGATGTGGGTGACCCGAGCCTCGTCCCGGGAGTCTCCACGCACATCTCGCCGCCGGAGCGCACCGCGTTCGCGGCCTTCGAGAAGGCCGGCCTGACCGACGTCGTGCGGCCGATCGTGCCCGACGGCTACACCTACTGGGACTACAAGCAGCTGCGCTTCCCGCGCAACGAGGGACTGCGGATCGACTTCATCCTCGGCTCCCCGGCCTTCGCCGACCGCGTGACCGGCGCGAGCATCCACCGCAACGAGCGCAAGGGCGACGCCCCCAGCGACCACGTCCCCGTGCTGGTCGAGCTCGCGGACGCGGCCGCCGAGGAGGACGACGACGACCGGCCGATGATCTGGTGATCGCGCTCGCCGGGCGCGCCTGAACGCTCCCGGCGATTGCACCGATGCCCACGGTCGCGGTATCCCGGTGTCATGCGCAGCGCGGCTCCCCGGCCACAGGCCATCGCCCTCCTCATCGCGTTCGGGGTGCAGTTCGCCCTCGGGATGCTGCTCAACCTGTTCGTGCAGCTGCCGAAGACGCACCCCGGCAGCACCGGCGGCGAGTACTTCTCGCGGTCCTTCACGAGCCTCGGCTGGGCGCTCAGCGGGGGCGGCGGACCGTGGCTGCTCGTCCACGCGGGACTCGGGCTGCTGCTGGCTCTCGGGACGCTGGCGCTCTTCATCGGCTGCCTCGTGCGGCGCGTGCGCGGCTGGCGCTGGCTCACCGGCGTCGCGGCACTGGTCACGGTGGGCGCGTTCTTCAACGGGATGAGCTTCGTCGACTACGGCGAGGACTTCAGCTCCGCGATCATGGCCGGCTGCTGGCTGATCGCGGTGACACTGCTGGTGGTGGCGGTCGCGCGATCCCACCATCCGGACGACCTGTCCACCCCCTCGCCGTCCGGCGGGGCGCGGCCTAGCGTCGCCCCCGAACCAGACCGGTAAGGAAAGGACCAGCCTCATGGCCACAGTGACCGAGAGCATCGACGTGGACGTGCCCGTCACGACCGCGTACAACCAGTGGACGCAGTTCGAGAGCTTCCCGCACTTCCTCGACGAGGTGGAGGAGGTGCGCCAGGTCGACGCCACCACCAGCCACTGGCGGGTGAAGATCGGCGGGACGGCGCGCGAGTTCGACACGGTCATCACCGAGCAGCACCCCGACGAGCGGGTGGCGTGGAAGACCGTCGCGGGCGACGTCCTCCACGCGGGTGTCGTGACGTTCCACCGGCTGTCCGACACGGGCACGCGGGTGACCGTGCAGTTCGACTGGGAGCCCGGAGACGCGCTCGAGAAGATCGGCGCGGCGCTGGGCGTCGACGACCACGCCGTCAAGAAGGACCTGCGCAACTTCAAGAAGTTCATCGAGGCGCAGCCCGCGGAGACGGGCAGCTGGCGCGGGAACGTCGAGCCCGGGGGTGTCGCCTGAGCGCCTGACGGCCACGCGTCAGAACAGAGTGACCTTCACGATGGTCACCGGTCCGCCGCTGATGGCGACGGGACCGGTGGTCTTCGGGCCTGTGACAGTCGAGCTTCCTGATTTCCACTGCAGCTGGCCGATGCGGTTCCCGTTCGTGTACGTGCTGACTCCGCCGACGTTGACCGCCATGCTGCCCGTCCCCTGGTAACCCCGGTACGGGCTCGAGTACAGGCACAAGGAGGTGGTGGTGCACCCCGGACCGATGATGCTCACGCCACGAGTCCGGACATCGGTCCGGGTGCCGACGATTTCGCCCGTCGCGGCATCGACCACCGTCACGGTTTCGACAGCCGGCGCGAACCCCGGAAAGGAGGGGAGCTCTTGCTCTCGCGGCACCTCATGGATGCTGCTCTCGTCGGCATTCGCTGGTCCGCCAACGAGCAGTCCCGCGAACGCGACGGCTGTGATCCCAAGTGAGGCGGCGAGCGCGCGAATTCTTCTCACGGTGATTCCTTCCAGTAGTCACATTGTCAATGTAAGATGACAATGTCACGTGTCTGGATCGTTTTGCAAGGCGCAGACCGTGGATTCACCCTTGGAGCTTCCCGCCGCCGTCTGCTAGGTTCTCACCAAGAATCTCATATCTCACCGGCCACTCCGGGCCGGTGAGCCTGGACGGGAGAACGGGCGGTCACCATGAAGCCTGTGGAGCGGCCGCGTGCCGTGCGGTTCGCGGGCCTGCGCCTGCGCTTCGACGAGGCGCGCCGGGCGCTGAGCGAGGCGACGGTCCCGCTGATCTGCTCGTCCACGGAGACGCAGACCTTCCGCACCATCGCCAGCGGGGCCGTCGTCGGCGACATCGTGCTCAACGCGATCGGCGGCTCGCGTCACACCGTCGAGCAGCCGGAGCCGTACGGCGAGAGCGCGACCGGCGCCAACGCGATGATCCACATCCAGCTCTCCGGCGAGAGCGCACTGACCCAGGACGGGCGCTCGGCGGTCGTCCGCGCCGGTGACGTCACGGCGTACACGGCCTCCCGCCCCTTCCAGCTCCACCATGCCGGCGAGAGCCTCATCGTGCGGATCCCGCACCGCGCCCTGCCGGTCCCCGCCCGCAGCGTGGACGAGGTGGTCGGCGTCCGGCTGGCACGGGAGCGGCCCCTCGTCGGCCTCATCCACCCGCTCGCGCTCCATCTCTCCCGCACGGTCGACCGGCTCCAGGGCAGTGCGGGCCGGCGCGTGGTCGAGAGCGCGGTCGGGATGCTCGGCGCCGTCATCGTGGAGACGCTCCAGGAGCGCGAGAACGGGCCGGGGGAGTCCCAGCTCGACGTCGTCATGGACTACATCGAGTCGAACCTCTCCCGGCCCGACCTCACGGTGGCCGAGATCGCCAGCGCCAACTTCATGTCGGCGCGCAAGCTTCACACGCTGTTCGAGGAGCACGACAGCACGGTCGCGGCCTGGGTGCGGGCGCGGCGCCTGGAGCGCTGCCGCCGCGACCTCGCCGACTCGGAGTACGCGGGACTCCGGATCGGCGAGATCGCTGCGCGGTGGGGCTTCACCGACGCGGCGCACTTCAGCCGGCTGTTCGCCGACCGGTTCGGCGCCCCGCCGCGGGCCTTCCGCGCGGCGGTCGCTGCGCGCTAGCCCCGGTGCGACCGCCGCGCCCGCGCCTGCGCCACGGCGAGCGCTCCGCTCGTGAGGAGGAGGACGAGCGCCAGCACGCCCACCTTGTACGCGCCGAGGAGGGGGTCGCCCGTGCGGGCGAGGAGCCCACCTGGGGCGCTCGCGACCACCACCGCGTCGACCGGCGGCGGGTCGAGCGGCGGCACGACGATGTCCACGTCGTCGTCGGTGCAGGGGCCCGACTCCGTCGCCGGGTCCTCCTCGCAGACACCCTCCGACGTGATGGACGCGGTGTTCACGATGGCGTCGCCGACCGCGACGTCGTGTCGCACCGTCGCCGAGACCACGATCTCCCGCACCTCCCCCGCGGCGAGGTCGCCCAGCTCCCAGACCAGCGACCGGCCCTCCGACGCGTCGCTCAGCGGGATCGACGTCGACACCAGGTCCAGCTGCTCGGGGAGGGTGTCGGTGACGACCACGTCGGGCGCCGCGAAGTCGGACGCGTTGGCGGCGACGAGCACGTAGTCGAGCCGTTCGCCCGCGACGACCGTGGTGCGGCCGTCGTCCTTCGCGATCGACACCGCGGGCAGGATCACCGGGTCGCGCGGCGGCGGGACGACGGGCCGGAAGTCCTCCTCGAGCACGATCTCGAACGCGGACTCGAACAGGTTGGAGAGGACGGTCTTGATCTGGTCGTTCGCTGCCCGGACGCCCGTGCCGAGCAGCGGGCCGCCGCCGAGGCCGTGCGCGAACGTCTTCCGGAACGACAGCGACAGCGGACGGTCGAACGGCTTCTTCTTGGTCAGGTGGATGCCGCCGTCGGCCGTGGTGGTGACCCCCACGTACGCGTCGGCGCCGGGAGTGGAGGCCTCCGGGTCGAGCTGCACGGCGAAGCCGCCGAGCGCGTCCGGGTCGGAGAGCGAGAGCCGCTCGTCGAACGAGAGCGGCGACGTACTGAAACCCGGTGTCGCCTCGAACCGCTCGACCAGCCGGTCCAGCTCGTCGAACAGCGGCGCCAGAGGGACGTCCGGGATGGTCTCGACGCCGCCGTCCGGCGACGCGAACCGCTTGTCCACGGAGAAGTGGCTCAGCTCGAGGTGCGGCAGCGGCTGGGAGACGTTGTCCCGCGCGAACAGGTACCACGCCGTGATCTGGGCGGCGAGCATGATGTCGGACGCCTCGACGGTGCGGAACGTCAGCGGCTGCGACCCGTCGGTGGCGATGGAGAGGCCGCGCTCGGCGGCCAGCTGGAGGCCGGCGTTCAGCGTGCGCGAGATCCGGACCGCCGTCTCCTCCGGCACCAGGCTCGCCAGGTCGAAGTACTCGGAGCCGTCCGGAACGCGGTAGTCGACGTGGAGGATGTCGATGCAGACCAGGACGCTCTCGGGCAGGTACGCGCCCGTGACGGGGTCGCGGCCCAGGAAGTAGTAGGGCATCCCGACCACGGGGTCCCCGTTGGCGTGGCGCAGCGCCGGGAGCGGCAGTCCGGCGTGCGCCGCCTCGATCCGGTCCACGTCCAGCCGGACGTGGCTGTAGACGCCGCCGTACAGGGTGGGCCTGGTCTCCCAGTCGATGGCGGCGATCGCGCCGGGTCCGGCGGCGGCCGCCCGGGGCGCCTCCGTGAGCGTCGCGAGCGCGACGCCCGTCGTGACGACGAGGGCGATCGCCGTCCTGATCCGTGTTCCGATCCGTTTCATGTTGGAGCCTTTCGAACGAACGGGCCAGGTTTCGGCCCGCGCTCTCAGGCTCGGCCACGCGTGCGGCGCGGAGGACGGAGCGTGCACGGATCTCCAGGTCCGGCCCCGGGATCGGCACGGATCGTCAAGTCGCGGACGCTCGCCGCGACCGGCGGGACCCACGACCGTCGGCACCCGCCGGCGGTCAGCGCCCGGTGAACTCGTCCATCGAGGAGTAGACCCCGAACACCCGGCCGGCGAGGGCGTCCCACGCGCGGGTGGGGAGGACGCCCTTGAGCGTCTTGGCGAGGCCGACCGACCACGGCAGCATCAGGACGGGCTTGCCGGCGAGCATCGCCCGCCAGACCCGGTCCACCACGTACTCCGGGGTGAGGATCGGGGTGAGTAGCGGGCCGCGGGCGCCCGCGAACATCCCGGTGTCGATGTAGCTCGGCGCGACGGTGGTCACCTTCACATGGCCGTAGCCCTGCTGCTCCAGTTCGAGCCGGAGGCTGTCGCTCCAGTTGATGACGGCGGACTTGCTCGCCGCGTACACGCTCATCCGCGGGTTCGCGAGCGTTCCCGCCGCCGAGGCGATGTTGACGATGCGCGCCTCGCGCGGGCTCGCGATCATGCCGGGGAGGAACTCCCGCGTGGTGTACATCGGCGCCAGCGCGTTGACCTGCATCGTGGCGCGGGTGTCGTCGCCGTTGTCGTGCTCCCAGAAGTACTTGCCGCGCACGATGCCGGCATTGTTGACCAGCACGTCGATGCCGCCGAGCTCCTTGCGCACCGACTGGGCGGTCTGCGCGATGCCGCCGAGCTCCCCCAGGTCGACAACGTAGGGGTGGATGCTGGTCCCGGCCGCGGCCGCGCCTCCCGCAGAGCTCGGCGAGCCGGCCGGCGCGCCCCACGCGGTGACGGTGCGACCGGCGAGGACCTCGCCCCGGAGGCGGTCGGTGAGCCGGGTGAGGCCGGCCTCGTCGCGGTCCCAGAGCACGACGGCGCGCGCGCCCTCCCGGACGGCGCGCTCCGCGTAGAGGAGCCCCATCCCGGAGGCGGCCCCCGTGATCAGGACACGTGCTCCTCGAACCGTTCTCGCCATTCGTCCATCATCCCAGGCCGCCCCGGCTCCGGGGAGCCGCGGCGGCCCGGCGGGGCACCGCCCGGTACGCGGCCCGGGTCGCGGCGTCCAGGTGCTCGGTGGCGTACGCGAGCATCGTGCGCGGCATCCGCGCCGCGTGCTCGTCGAGGAAGCCGAGGAGCAGCGCCCGGTCGACGCGCTTGCCCGTCTCGCGCAGCATCCAGCCCACGGCCTTGTGCATCAGGTCCTCCGGGTCGTCCAGCAGCCGCGACCCGAGCTCCAGCGTGGTGGACGCGTCGCCGGCCTTCAGGAACGCGAACGTGGAGAGCACGGCGACCCGGCGCTCCCAGAGCACCGGGCTCGCGGCCAGCTCGTCCAGCACCCCGCGCGGGCGGACGAGGAGGAACGCGCCGAGCACGTACTCGGCGGAGGCGTCGACGAGGTCCCAGTTGTTGACCCGGCCGTCGCGGACCGCCTGCAGGTAGAAGTCCGCCAGGCGTTGCCGCTCGGCGTCGTCGCGGGTGCGGATGCCGCTCGCGCGGGCGAACGCGGCGTTCAGGACGATCAGACCGGCGAGCCGGTACTCGTGGACGGGGCTGTCGAGCAGTGCGCGCACCTCGGGCAGGGGCAGCCCGGCGAAGCGCTTCGCGACGGCGCGGGTCTGCGGCACCCGCACGCCGATGAAGACGTCGCCTTCGCCGTACTCGCCGGGGCCGGTCTTGAAGAAGCGCTGCAGGAACACCGCGTCGGCCGGGTCGGCGACGGCGGCCAGCGCCGCCATGACGGCGTCGGCGGTCTGCTCCGTGGTCACGAGAGCACTCTAGGTCCCCGCGGGGCGGCGAGGGGGTCGCGGGGCGTCCGGCCTTCCCGAATGCACGGACACCCCGCGAGCAGCCTCCTCTCGAGCTGCACCGGTCGGCAACGAGGACGTCCCGGCATAGAGGAGAGCGCGTCCTCGCCGATTCATGACGCGGCGGAGAGGATTCCGTCGGGGCGGCTCGTCAGCGAGAGGGCCCACGCCGCTTTCCTGCGCGATCGGCCGCCGGTGCGCAGCTTTCCGCCGAAACAGTCAAGAAATCGTCCGGTCTTCGCGGTTAGGCTCGGATGAGAACGCCGAAAAGGCGTCTATCGCAGTGCCGCGAGCGCGGCCGATCGTACGACGGGAGGTTCGTCATGTCTCAATTCGTCCCGCAGTTCACTGCAGGAGCCATTGTCGGGGAGCCCGAGGTCGTCGAGGACGCCCGCTCCGTTCGTGAGGTCGCGACGCATCCCGCGTGGCTGCGACTGAAGGAGGCGGCGACCGCACTCCAGGCGCTGCAGGTCAAGGACGGCTCGGTCGGGCTGGAGTCCGACCGGCTCGCCGCCGCGGAGCTCACCGCCACCATCGTGGACGCCATCGCCGAGCTCGCCCCGTTCTTCCCGCACGACGCGTCCTACCTGGCCGCCCTCCGCGCGGACTTCGCCCGCTGGGCGGATGAGGGGTTCGGGGTGCCGGACTTCCTCGACGCGCTGAACGAGTTCCAGCCGCAGCGGAACCGCGTCGACGGGCTCGGCCACCTCGTGGTCTTCCCGATGTACACGCAGAACGGCAGCACGAACCGGTTCGTGGAGGCCGTGCTCGTGGAGGTCATCTGGCCCGAGTTCGTGGCGGCGCTGGAGGCCGGCGACTACGGCAACAAGCTGTTCGTGGCGCTGCGCTTCGTGGACTTCACGCCCGGCTACGACACCAACTCGGCTGTGCTGTTCCCCGAGACGGTCGCGATGCGCGAGATCCCGACGTTCACGTGGGGTGCGATCTTCCAAGACCGCGAGGCCGCCCGCTACCGCCGGGTCGTGCGCGCCGCCGCCGAGATCACGAAACTCGACCTGCCGGCGGATGCCGCCCTCATGCTGGAGGACCAGCGGCTCACGGAGGAGACCTTCGTGATGTGGGACCTCATCCACGACCGCTCCCACATGCGCGGCGACCTGCCCTTCGACCCGTTCATGATCAAACAGCGCATGCCGTTCTTCCTCTACTCGTTGGAAGAGCTCCGCTGCGACCTCACCGCGTTCCGGGAGTCCGTGCGGCTGGAACGCCAGCTCGGCGCCCTGCCGGAGTCGGAACTGTCGGACCCGCAACGGCAGATCCGCGACCACGCCAAACTGGTGCAGTACGCGGTGATCTTCGACCGGATCTTCCGGTTCGCGATCACCGGCAGCCGGATCCGCAACTACGACGGCCTCGGCGGACAGCTCCTGTTCGCCTGGCTGCACCAGCACAACGTCCTGCACTGGACCGACACCCAACTCACCATCGACTGGGATCAGGTCCCCGACGTGGTCGTGGCGCTCTCGGACCGGATCAACGACCTGTACTGGAGGTCCATCGACCGGCCCAAGGTCGCGCACTGGCTCGCCGCCTACGACATGCTCACCGAAACGCTGACCCCGAACCCGGCATCGGTGTGGGCACGCGGCCTCTCCGATGAGGTGCTGGCCGGACCGCCGAAGGGCTACACCGACGCGGTGCTGGACGACGAGTTCCCCCTCTCCATGTTCTACGAAGCGCTGAACAAGAAGATGACCGCCGTCATCGAATCCACCTCCGGCATCACCGGAACGACGGACGAGGCGTGACGGATCAGGAAGGTTCGACGCCGGCGCGGTTCTCACCCGAAGGGACCGCGCCGGCGTCGGCGACCGGCGTCGCCGGACGCCTCGTGCTGATCGCCGGCGCGACCAGCGCGTCCGGCGAGGCGGTGGCGCGTGCGCTCACGACGGCAGGCGCGACCGTGCTCGCCGTCGGCACCCGGCAGGAGGCGCTCGACGCACTGGCGGAGGCCGTGCCGGGCGTCGACACGCGGGCCTGCGACCTCGCCGACCGTGACGCCGTGGCCGAGCTCGCGATGCGCATCCACCTCAAGTTCGGGCGCGTCGACGGTCTGGTCCACCTGGTCGGCGGCTGGCGCGGGGGTGGCGGCATCGCCGGGCAGAGCGACGCGGACTGGGAGTTCCTGGAGCGCGGCTTCCAGACCCTGCGGAACACCACGCGCATCTTCTACGACGACCTGGTCGCCTCCCCGGCCGGCCGGCTGGTCACCGTGTCCTCCACGGCAGTCGACAGGCCGTACGCGGGCGGCGCGAACTACGCCGCGGCCAAGGCAGCGGCGGACGCGTGGACGCGCGCCGTCGCGCACGGCCTCGGCAAGGAGGCTCCGCAGTCGGCGGCCGTCGAGTTCGTCGTGAAGACGCTCGCCGGCCTCGAGGAGCGCCTCGGCGACGAGGTCGTGCGCCTCTGGCGCACCGACCCTTCGTCGATCAACGGCACGCGCCTCCCCCTCTGACATTCGTGCCGAATGTCCACTTTCGCGGCGCCATAACGTGCATTCGTGCCGAATCGGGGCCGCGCTTTCAGCGAATCTAGGATGGAACAGTGACGCTTCAACTCCATGACCTCAACCTGCGCGGCTTCGCGTCGGACAACTACGCGGGCGTGCACCCCGAGATTCTCGACGCGATCGCCGCGGCGAACAACGGGCACCAGATCTCCTACGGCGAGGACGTGTACACCGAGCGCCTGCACGAGGTGTTCGCCGAGCACTTCGGCGAGGGCGTCCAGGTGTTCCCGGTCTTCAACGGCACCGGCGCGAACGTCGTCGGCCTGCAGTCGATGGTGCCGCGCTGGGGTGCGGTGATCTGCGCCAAGACCGCGCACATCAACACCGACGAGGCCGGCGCCCCGGAGAAGGTCGGCGGCCTCAAGCTGCTGACGGTCGAGACCCCGGACGGCAAGCTGACACCCGAGCTCATCGACCGCGAGGCCTGGGGCTGGGGCGACGAGCACCGCGCGCAGCCGCTCGCCGTCTCCATCACGCAGACCACCGAGCTCGGCACCGCGTACAGCGTCGAGGAGATCCGCGCGATCGCCGACCACGTGCACGCGCGCGGCATGAAGCTGCACATGGACGGCGCCCGCATCTCCAACGCCGCCGCCACGCTCGGCGTGCCGCTGAAGGAGTTCACCACGGACGCCGGCGTCGACGTGCTCAGCTTCGGCGGCACCAAGAACGGGATGCTCTACGGCGAGGCCGTCGTGGTCCTCAACCCGGCCGCCTCGGAGGGCCTGCTCTACCTGCGCAAGCTGAACATGCAGCTCGCCTCCAAGATGCGCTTCATCTCGGCGCAGCTCATCGCGCTCCTCCACGACGACCTCTACCTGCGCTCGGCGTCGCACGCCAACGCGATGGCGTCGCGGCTGCGCGGCGCGCTGGAGGCCGGGATCGCCGACGGCAGCATCCAGGGCGTCGGCTTCAGCCAGGCCACGGAGGCGAACGGCGTCTTCGCGACGCTCCCGGCCGGCGTCGCCGACCGCCTGCGGCAGCACTTCCGGTTCTACGACTGGGACGCCGCCCGCCACGAGGTGCGCTGGATGTGCTCGTTCGACACGACCGAGCAGGACATCGACGACTTCGTCGCCGCCCTGGTGGCCGAACTGGCGGCCTGATCGGGCCTGCCCCCTCACCGTGCCCCCTCTAACTGGGGACAGACCGGGGTACAAAATGGTCCCCCATTTGGCCGACACATCCGCTAGTCTCTAAGAGTCGACGGAGGAACCCGAATAATCCTCCAGCGATAACCCCGAAACGCATGCCGGGCTGTGTGGAGTAACCCTAGTATCCACACCGCCCGGCATCGTGGTTTAACAGCGTCGTGCCAGCCGAACCTCAGCGGGACTGCCAGTAGGAGTAGTGCGACGCCGGGTGGAAGCCGAGCCCCGCGTAGAGCGCGTGGGCGGCGGCGTTGCCGGCGAGCACCTGCAGCCACAGACGCCGCACGCCGCGCTCCCCCGCCGCGCCGGCGAGCGCCACCGCGAGGGATCTGGCCAGCCCGCGGCGGCGTGCCTCCGGAAGCGTGGCGACCGCGTAGAGTCCCGCCCAGTCGCCGACGAGGGCGAGCCGCGCCACGGCGACGGGAGCGCCGCGCCGCGGGCCGGGCGCAGCGGCGTACAGCGCCGGGCCGCCGCTGAGGATGCGACCGACGATGTCGCGTTCGGCGTCGCCGCCGCGACCGTCCACCTCCCACCAGGTGTCGAGCCAGCCGGGAGGCGGAGCGTCCGCGACCCGGACGGCGGCCGCTCCGGGCGACGGCGGCGCGGCCGCGACCTCGGCGCGGTCGGCCACCAGGACGTCGGTCCGCGAATGCTCCCGGTAGCCGCGGCGCGCAAGCAGGGCGGGGAGCCCGGCCGGCGACGCCGGACTGACCTGGAACACCGTGGGGAGGAGGCGGTCCCGGTACCAGCGTTCGGCCCGGGCGATCGCGGCCTCCGGGTCCGCGACCTCGCCGCAGGTGAGCACCGAGTTGGCGCGGTTGGTCACGCCGCCCGCCGACCGGAGGGTCCAGCCGCCCAGCTCCTCGCGCTCCAGGGCCGGCCAGCCGCGGTCGGCGAGGCGGTCGAGGACGGCGGGCTCGGGAACGCGCATCCGTCGACTGTAACCGGTGACACCGCACCGTGCGGGGGCGTACCGTGCGTGGCATGACCGACACGAAGGACGCCGTGACCTGGAACGGCGCGGAGCCGTTCCCCGCCGCGGAGATCGCGGGGCTCAAGGCCAAGACCGTGGCGCACGTCGTGCACTACCGCCGCAAGACGTACGTCACGCTGCCCTCCGAGGGCTACGCCCTCCTCAAGCGGGTGCGGACGCTGCTGCGCGACGGCACCACCGACCTGGTGCCGCTGGTGCACCGCGACGGCTTCGTGTGGCTGGCCATCGGTCCGAACATCCCCATCGCGGTCGACGAGGTGGAGACCGACTCGGGCGAGAGCGAGAAGCACACGCTCAAGCGGCTCGGGCTGCGCTGACGACCCTCCCGCCCGGCGGCCCGCTCAGGCTCCGGCGATCTGCAGGAGCTCCCGCGCGGCCGGCTCCAGCGGCACGGGCAGCGCCGGGATGGAGCCGGTGTCCGCCGGTCCCGCATTGGCGGAGAAGTCGCGCAGCCACGGCAGCAGCTCCGGACCGAGGTCGTCGCGCGCGACGGCGAGCTGCACGATCGCCTTGAGGTAGTCCAGCCGGTCGCCGGTGTCATAGCGCCGGCCGCGGAAGACGACGCCGTGCACGCCGCCGGTCCAGGCCGGGGCGGTGGCCAGGCCCTCGAGCGCGTCGGTCAGCTGGATCTCGCCGCCCTTGCCCGGGGGCGTCTTCTCCAGGATGTCGAAGATCTCCGGACGCAGCACGTAGCGGCCGATGACGGCGTAGTTCGAGGGCGCGTTCTCGCGGCTCGGCTTCTCGACGAGCCCGGTGATCCGCACCACGTCCTCGTGCTCGGTCGGCACGACGGCGGCCGCGCCGTACAGATGGATGCTCTCCGGCGGCACCTCCATCAGCGCCACGACGGTCGTGTTGAGCGCGTGCTGCACCTGCAGCATCCGCGTCAGCAGCGGGTCGCGCGCGTCGATGATGTCGTCGCCGAGCAGGACGGCGAACGGCTCATGGCCGATGTGCGCCTTCGCGCGGAGGACGGCGTGGCCGAGGCCCTTGGGGTCGCCCTGCCGCGTGTAGTGGAGGTCGGCCAGCGAGGTGGAGTAGCTCACCTTGTGCAGGCGGTCGGTGTCGCCCTTGCGGGCCAGGGTGTCCTCCAGCTCGGCGTTGCGGTCGAAGTGGTTCTCCAGCGCGTTCTTGTTGCGGCCCGTGATCATCAGGACGTCGTGGAGCCCGCTGGCGACGGCCTCCTCGACCACGTACTGGATGGCCGGCTTGTCCACCACCGGCAGCATCTCCTTCGGCATCGCCTTGGTCGCCGGGAGGAACCGGGTGCCGAGGCCGGCCGCGGGGATGACGGCCTTCGTGACGTAACTGCTCATGTCGGTTGCTCGCTTTCTCGAGTCGGAGGCGGAGGATCAGTGGAGGGGGAGGGCGTCGGGGACGAGCGCGGCGGAGGCCGGGACGCGGCCCATGCCCAGGACGGTCCAGCCCGCGGCGTTCCACGCGGTCGCGTCGAGGCAGTTGCGGGCGTCGATCACAGTGCCGCCGGAGGCGAGCTCACGCAGCGCGGCCGGGTCGGCTCCGGTGAACTCGTCCCACTCGGTGAGCACCACGGTCAGGTCCGCTCCGGCGAGCGCCTCCTCCTTCGACTCCGCGTAGCCGAGCGTCGGGAAGAGCCGCTGCGCGGTGCCGCGGGCCTGCGGGTCGTAGACCACGACCTGCGCGCCGCGGAGGTGCAGCGCGGCCGCCACGTTGAGGGCGGGCGAGTCGCGGACGTCGTCGGTGTGCGGCTTGAAGGCGGCGCCGAGCACGCCGATCCGCCGGTTCAGCACCGAGCCGCCGAGCGCCTGGAGGGCGAGGTCGATCACCCGCTGGCGACGGCCCATGTTGATCTCGTCCACCTGCTGCAGGAGGCCGACCGCCGCGTGCGCTCCCAGCTCGCCGGAGCGGTGCATGAGCGCCCGGATGTCCTTCGGGAGGCAGCCGCCGCCGAACCCGAGGCCGGCGTTGAGGAACTGGCGCCCGATGCGGGTGTCGTGACCGAGCGCGTCCGCCAGCAGGGCGACGTCGGCGCCTGCGGCGTCGCAGACCTCGGCGATCGCGTTGATGAACGAGATCTTGGTGGCGAGGAAGGCGTTCGCGCTCACCTTCACCAGTTCGGCCGTGGGCAGGTCGGCGATGAGCACCGGCGTGCCGTCGGCGATCGGCGTCGCGTAGACGCGGCGGAGCAGCGCCTCCGACCGCTCCGAGGTGCCGCCGAACACGAGCCGGTCGGGACGCAGAGTGTCGTCCACGGCCTTGCCCTCGCGGAGGAACTCGGGGTTCCAGACCAGTTCGGCGTCGACGCCGGCCGGCGCGGCCTCCGCCACGATCGCCCGCAGCCGGGCGCCGGTGCCGACGGGCACGGTCGACTTCCCGACGATCAGCGCGTCGTGGGTCAGCGCGGCCGCGATGCCGCGGGTCGCGGCCTCCACGTAGCTCAGGTTCGCGGCGAACGAGCCGGACTGCTGCGGCGTCCCGACGCAGATGAAGTGCACGTCGGAGGCGGCGACCGCCTCGGCGAGGTCGGTCGTGAAGCGCAGCCGGCCGGCCGCGACGTTCGAGCGGATCAGCTCGGGCAGGCCGGGCTCGAAGAACGGCGCGCGGCCCTCGGTGAGCTCGGCGACCTTGTACGGGTCGGTGTCGACGCCGATCACGTCGAAGCCGAGCTCGGCCATCGCCGCCGCGTGGGTGGCGCCGAGATAGCCGGTGCCGATCACGCTGATGCGCGGGGCGGCCTGGTCCTTCTGGGTCTTCTTGGCGGTGGTCATGTCGTGTCCTTCCGGATGCGGCGCCGGATCACGGCGCCGGGGTGAGGGTGAAGCGGTCCTCGGGCCTCGTCAGCCCCGCGATGAACGCGGACAGCGAGTCGGCCCGGGAGTCGATGCGCCAGTCGTTGGTGGCGCGCACGCCCTCCACGTAGCTGGTCACGGCGAGGTTGAACCAGGAGAAGCCGATGATGTCGGCGTTCTGCGGCTTGGCGAGCCCGGCGAAGAGCGAGGTGATCCAGGCGGGCTTGTGGCCCTCGGTCTCGGAGGCCCCGACCTCGGCGAGGATGATCGGCTTCGACGTGAGGGCGCGCAGCTTGTCCAGGCTGGGCTTGAAGGTGTAGTCGAAGCTGAAGTCGTTGTCCGCCTTGAACGGCGGCCGCAGGTAGCCGGAGAGGCCCACCCAGTCGACGTACTGGTCGCCGGGGTAGAGGTTCTCGAGGTAGCCGGGGACCTTGTGCGTGGCGGGCAGGTTGTTGACGATGTTCGGCGCCCACACCCAGACCACGAGGTCGTTCGCGCCCTCCTGCTGGAAGATGTCGTGGACGTGCCGCCACATCTTCACGTAGTCGCCGGGGTTGTTGCCGTTGATGGACTTGCCCGCGCCGTCGGTCTCCGACCACGGGTACCAGATGGCGTTCATCTCGTGGTCGAGGCGGATGGCGAGCGGCAGGCCGCCAGCGACGATGTCCTTCGCGTACTGGTGCAGGTAGGTGTCGAAGTCGCCGCCGATGATCTTCGGCAGGGAGTACTCGGGCGCCGAGTTGGAGTCGTTGGCCGCCGTGATCGGACGGGACTCCCACGTCATCATCGGCATCCGGCCCTGCTGCCAGGCGCGCTTCACCGCGTCCGGGCGGAAGGTCTGGTCCCAGCCCTGGAAGTAGCCGACCAGGTTGGGCGTGACGCCGATCTTCGAGCTGGTCGCGTCGAAGGTGGCCCAGTTGAACGGGGCCTGCTCGGTGTACATCCCGAAGTAGCGGCTCGACGGGTTCAGGAGGTCGGCGCGGGCCGGTGCGGTGACCGGCGGCGCCACGTTGCCGCCGGAACCGGAGGATCCGGAGGCGGGCTTGCCGGTGACGGCGGAGCCCGTCGCGTGGCCGGCCTTCGCCTGCGCTGCGGCGAGCTGCGCCTTCACGCTCGCGAGCTCGCTCTGCGCGGCCTGCGCCTTCTGCTGCGCGGCCGCGAGCTGCTTGGCCGCCCCCGCCTGCGCGGCGAGCGTCTCCGCCTGCATGGCCGTCAGCTTGCCCTTCTGGGAGGCGATGGTCTGGGTCGCCCGGTCGAGGTTGCGCTTGAGCTCGGCGTTCTGGGCGGCGAACGGCGTCACCGTCTCGGTGACGTCGGCGACGGCCTTCCGCAGCGGGGCCCCGGTGGGCGAGACCCACACGTAGGCGGAGATTCCGAGCAGGACGGTGGCGAGGACGAGGAAGGCGGCCAGGGTGGCCTGCGAGCGGGACTTGGACTGGGCCCACCAGCTGTGGGCTCGGCCGGCGACGCGGCCGGTGAAGGTCGGGCTAGACAAGGAACAGGGCCTCCAGGGTCAGGATCGCGATGCCGATCAGATACGGGATGGCGGCGAGCGGGTTGAGCCGGCGCCGGGTGGACTTCTTCGCGGCGGTCTTCGTCGCAGTCTTCGCCTGCGCGCGGGTGACGACCTCCGTTGCGGGCCGGGTGGCGGTCGCGAGGGCGGTGGACGAGGTGACGCCGCCGACGGCGTCGGGCAGGTCGAGCCGGGGAGCCGTCGCTGCGCTCGGGGTCGCGCCCAGCGCAGTCGTCTCCGGCGCCGTCGTCCCCAGCGCCGTCGTCCCCAGCGCGGCGATCTCGTCGTCCGAGCTGATCTCTCCCGGCCCTCCCGCGTACGCCCCGGCCCGGGTCCCCCAGCCGCTGGCGTGCGCCATGCGGAAGAACCCGATGAGCCGGATCGGCATGAGGAAGAAGGTCGAGACGATGATGAACACCGGCAGCCGGAAGAAGTCGCTCGGCTTCTCCGAGAGGTGCCGGATCTGCCGGATGGACATGCTGATGACCGACGACGCGACCATCAGCGCGGCCACCGCGAGGATGCCGCCCTGGATGCCGTAGGACTTCAGGAAGCCCTCGTAGAAGTTGTAGCCCGCCCCGGTGATCGACCGGTACACCCAGCCGCCCATGACGCCGGCGAGGATGAACGGCAGGAGGATGTCCATCACGAAGAAGAACGCCAGGATCGGCGCGTGGCCGAGCATCCAGGGCAGCATCCGCATGGTGTTGTACTGACTCCCGCGCGCCCAGCGGAGCTGCTGCTTGAAGAGCTTCTTCACCTTCAGCGGCGCATCCGTGTAGACCAGGCTGGTGTGCTGGTAGACGGTGCGGTAGCCCTCCTTCAGCGTGAGGTTCGTCAGGGTGCGGTCGTCGGAGACCTCCAGGAACACCCCGAGGAACTTCTCGGTCATGAACTTGTCCATGACGCGCATCAGGATCGAGCGGCGGAACGCGATCGTCCGCCCGGGCAGGCAGCCGATCTGGCCGACCACGCTCTGCGCGGGCATCGAGTAGAGCGCCCGCGAGTTCTCCAGCCAGTCCGCCCAGCGGGTGATCCAGCTGCGCTCGGGCTCCAGGATGCGCTGCTTGGTGGTCACGCCGCCGACGCGCCGGTCGGCGAACGGCTTGACCAGCTCGCTCAGCGTGTCCTGCGTCCAGACGGTGTCGGAGTCGACCAGGACGGTGATCTCGCCGGTGGACATCCGCGTCCCGATCATCACCGCATTGCGCTTGCCCGGGATGGGCGTGTGCACCCAGCGCACCAGCGGGGCGAACTCCTCGCACACCTCCGCCAGCTCCGGGTTCGGGGCGCCGTTGATGACGACGATGATCTCGCCCGGCCGCTGCTCGACCATGCGGCCGAGCACGTCGCGGAACAGGTCGAGGGGCTCGTCCACGACGGGGACGACGACGCTGGTCGTGCCGTGGAACTCGTCGGTGTACGGCCGGTAGCGGCGGGACATCAGGACCTTGACGATCCAGATGACCCAGATCAGCGCGGAATAGATGGCGAACAGGTAGAACTCGGGATGGCCGCCCAGCATGTGCCGGAGCTGCAGCAGGAAGATGAACACGAGACAGGCCTCTCGGTGCGGAAAGGGGGGGTGGCATCCACGTCGGCGGGGATCTGGTCGGTTCGGGTGGTCCTAGTTGTACGGGTCCTCATGAACGACCCGCAAGTGGGGGTGGAACGGACTTGACGGCGCGTCGCCGATCTGTATTCGGGGGACATGTCCGCCGACATGCCGACACCCGGTGCCACTCCGCGGTGAGCGACCGGAATCCCAGGTCAGAAGCCTGATCGGCGGGTTGCGTCCCGGGCGCGGCGGCGACAAATGCAGGCATTCTTTGTACCCCGATGGAGGCAGGAAAGCGCTCTCTGTGAGGTTACGAAGTTTTACGTCCGCGACATACGGCGTTCACACAGAAGGGCGGTTTCGCACCCCTCCCCGGCGCCCGCGAACGGGCCTACTGCGCGCCTCATCCGCGGGGCTATGCTGACGCCGTGAGCGCAGACGCCGGCACCGCAACCCGCACCGTCCGTCGCGGCCTGACCCGCCGCCGTGTCTCCGCCGCGCTGGTCGGGGTCGCCGTCCTGGGGCTGCTGGCCGGGTGCGATCTGATCGCCCCGCAGGACACGAAGTACATCCAGGAGACCGCCACCGGGGTCAACGGCGACATCGGGCCAATCTTCATCGGCAACGCCGTCCTGCTCACGAAGCACTCGTCGTCGCTCGCGAGCCTGGTCGCCACCCTCGTCAACCAGGGCACGTCGAGCGAGGACGTGCGGATCGTCACCCACGCCGGCTCCGAGACGGTCACCGTGAAGGCGTCCGAGTCGGTGCAGGTCGGGACGCCCGATGGGGAGACGGTCACCTTCGACGGCCTCGGCGCGCAGCCGGGTTCGCTCGCCCCGGTGACGTTCCAGACCAGCACCATGACGGAGACCCTCGAGGTGCCGGTGCTGGACGGATCGCTGCCCCAGTACCAGAACCTGGTGCCCTGAGCTCGCCCTCCGGTCAGCCGCGCGCCGCGAGTCGGGCCCGCCAATCGGCGGGCACCCGGTCGGCCGGTCCCGGGGTGGTCTGCGTGTCGGGATGGCTGTCCGGCGGAGCGAGGCGCGGGCCGTCGACGTACGCGTCGAGCGCGTAGTCCCAGAACCAGTCCTCCCCCGGCTCGAAGCTCTGGGCGACGGGATGACCGGTCGCGGCGGCGTGCGCGCGAGCGTGCCGGGAGAGCGAGGAGTCGCAGCAGCCGACGTGGCCGCACTCCGCGCAGCGGCGGAGGTGGACCCACCACCCGCCGGACGCGTCGCACTCTACGCAGCCGGCACCGGATGGCGGGACGGTGGGGTCGATCCCCTCAGACATCGGTGGCCTCCTCCTTGTGTGTGCGCGCTCAGCCTAGGCAGCGGCCCGGCGGGCGGGAAGTGCCACCCGGATTGGGGCGGCGCCGCGGCCCGATCATGAGAAGTCCATCACGTTCAACCGGCGACGACTCAGCGGGGAGGTCGTAGGTTGGATCGTCAGCCAACGAGGAGGTCGCGTGTCGCAGCAGGTTCAGGAGTCCCTCCGGCTCCGGGGGGCGCTCTTCGACGGGGACGAGCGCACGGAGGTCGGCTCGCTCGCCGAGTTGATGGAGGCGCTGCAGACGTCGACGGCCTTCGGCTATCTCGAGATCCGGGACCCGGACCGGCTGCAGCTCTCGGAACTCGCCGAGCACCTCGGCGCGCCGGAGCTCCTCCACCCGCCGGCGTCGGCCTCCAGCGGCCACACGCCGATGGTCGCGGGTGCGCACGTCCGCCTCTCCACCCACCGGGTGCAGCTGGAGGAGCCGACGTTCCAGCTCGTCGTCGCCGACCTGCACATCTACGTGCTCCCCCGGCTGCTGATCCTCGACCACGACGGCGGCTTCGACTTCGAGCCGCTGCGCGCCCGGCTCGACACCGAGAAGCGGCACCGCGACCAGGGCGTCGGCTGGCTGCTCTGGCTGGTGCTGGACGAGCTCCTCGGCGAGGCCGGATCCGCGCTGAACGCCCTGGACGACGAGCTCGACGACATCGAGGACGTGCTCCTGACGCCCGGCAACAAGCCGGCGGCGATCCAGAACCGTGTCTACCGGCTGCGCAAGTCGGCCTCCCGGCTGCGGCGCTGCCTGCTGCCGCTGCGCGACGCGGTGGACGCCCTGCTGCGCCGCGAGGCGGACTGCGTCAGCCCGTCGTTGTTCCCGCTCTTCCAGGGGCTCTACGACCGCGGCGTGCACCACGTGGAGTGGGCGGACTCGCTGCGCGACCTGGTCACCGCGCTGTCGGACACCCAGATCGCGATGGAGGGCAATCGCCTCAATGTCATCATGAAGAAGGTGACGAGCTGGGCGGCGATCATCGCCATCCCCGCCGCGGTGACCGGCTTCTACGGGCAGAACCTGCCCTACCCGGGCTTCAACACGGTCGGCGGCCTGTGGACGTCCACGCTGCTGATGGTCGTCGGGTGCGGCGGCCTGTACGTGACGTTCAAGCGCAAGGACTGGTTGTAGACACGTCACCCATTCCTGGAATACTCTCCCAGGTCCATGTGTTCACATCGACATAGCTGGGCAATGGAGCCTCGTCACCCTGTTCCCACCCGTCGAGGAGATCCCCTCATGTCGCTGACCGACACCGTCACCCGCACCGCCGACACGTCCTTCCCCCTGCTGCCCGCGCTCGCCGAGCGCTGGAGCCCGCGCGCCTTCGACGCCGAGGCCGTGATCGACCAGGACAAGCTGACCGCCGCCCTCGAGGCCGCGCGCTGGTCGCCGTCCGCCAACAACTCGCAGCCCTGGCGCTTCATCGTCGCCCGGCGCGGCAGTGCGGCGTTCGACACCATCGTGGCCAACCTGATGGGCTTCAACCAGGCCTGGGCCGGAGCCGCCGGCGCGCTGGTCGTCGCCCTCGCCGAGGTCGCCGACGCCGAGGGCAACGAGCGCCGCTGGGCGACCTACGACGTCGGCCAGGCGGTCGCGCACTTCAGCGTCCAGGCCCACCACGACGGCCTCCACACGCACCAGATGGGCGGCTTCGACGCGGCCGGCCTGCGTGCGGCGTTCGACATCGACGAGCGCTTCGTTCCGGTCTCGGTGACCGCCGTCGGCATGCTCGGCGACGCGGAGGCGCTGCCGGAGCCGCTCCGCGAGCGCGAGCTCGCCCCGCGCACCCGCAACGCGCTCGACGAGGTCCTGCTCGTCAACGCCTGACCCGTCCCGCCCCGCACACGAAGGAGGGCACGTCGCGAACGCGACGTGCCCTCCTTCGTTTTCCGCGAGCGCTAGGGGCGCACGAGGGTCTTGATCGCGCGGCGCTCGTCCATCGCGGCGTACGCCTCGGCGATGTCGGTCAGCGGCAGCTCCAGGTCGAAGACCTTGCCCGGCTCGATCGCGCCGGACCAGACGTCCTGCAGCAGCTCCTCCACGTAGTTGCGGACCGGAGCGACGCCGCCGTTCACGCCGACGTTGCTGCTGAACAGCGCGCGGATCGGCAGCTCGGCCCCGCCGTTCGGGACGCCGACGTAGCCGACCATGCCGCCGGGGCGCGCGGAGCGGATCGCCTGGTCCATCGACTCCTTGGTGCCGACGGCCTCCAGGACGCAGTCCGGGCCGATGCCGTCGAACAGCTCCTTGACGGCGGCGACGCCCGCGTCGCCGCGCTCGGCGACGATGTCGGTCGCGCCGAACTCCCGCGCGAGCGCCTGCCGCGACTCGTGCCGGGACATGGCGACGATGCGGGAGGCGCCGAGCCGGGCGGAGGCGAGCACGGCGCACAGGCCGACCGCGCCGTCGCCGACCACGACCACGGTGCTGCCCTCGGTGACGCCCGCCGAGACGGCGGCGTGGTGGCCGGTGCCCATCACGTCGGACAGGGTGAGGAGGCTGGGGATGAGCTCCGGGCGCGGGTACTCCGGGGTCGCGACCAGGGAGCCGTCGGCGTGCGGAACGCGCACCTTCTGGCCCTGGCCGCCGTCGGCGAAGCCGCCGAGCTGGTCCTCGGCGCCCCACCAGCCGCCGTGCAGGCAGGAGGTGCTGACGCCGTTCTTGCAGTTCACGCAGGTCATGTCGCAGTCGTAGAACGGGGCGATGACGAAGTCGCCGACGGCGATGGTCCGCACGTCGGGGCCCACCTCCTCGACGACGCCGACGAACTCGTGGCCGATGCGGCGCGGGGACGCGGTCGGCGTCACGCCGCGGTAGGGCCACAGGTCCGACCCGCAGACGCACGCCGCCACGACGCGCACGATGGCGTCTCCGCCGGTCGAGAGGACGGGGTCGGGGACTTCTTCGAGGCGCACGTCGCGCTCTCCGTGGATGATGGTCGCAAGCATGCGTCCGAGCCTACGCCCGCCGGGTGAACAGTCTCCGGGGTGCCGGATCACGCGTCCGGGAGGCTACGCCCGCCGCGCCCGCCTGCGAACCAGCAGCAGCGCGCCCGCGGCGAGCAGGGACAGCGCGAGCAGCGCCACCGGCGTCACATCGCTGCCCGTCGCCGCCAGACCGCTCTGCGCGGCAGTGGACGCGCCGGAGCCGGATCCGGCCGCCGAGCCGGAACCGCCGGAGCCGCCGCCTCCCGTCCCGGTCGACGCGCCGGGCAGCTGGATGTCGGTCCGCAGCACGCGGTCGCTCCCGTCCGGCGCCGTGCCGACCGCGACCAGCGAGTGCGCACCCGTGTAGCCGGCGGGGATGACGACCGTCGCCGTGGCGACGCCGCTGCTGTCCGCGTTCACCGTCGCGAGCGCCACCGGGCTGGAGTAGATGCCGAAGGTCACCGGGGAGTCGCCCGCGAAGCCGGACGCGGTCAGCGTGACGGACTGGCCGGCGACCGGCGAGCCCAGCACACCGGCGACGGGTCCGTCCGGCGCCGGGGGCAGCAGCGGGAGGCTGAGCGCCGGCACGTCCGCCACCGTCACGCTCAGGGTCTGGGTCGCGCCGCCCGCCGTCAGCGTCACGGTGCCGACGCCCGCCGGGTCCAGCGTGATCCCGGTGATCGTCGCGGTGCCGTCGCCGTTGTCGTGGAAGGCCAGCCCGGACGGGAGGGTCCCGCTCAGGGCGATCGCGCCGACCGCCGGGTAGGCGTGCCCGGTGACGATGCGGAAGTCGACGTCCACGCCGCGCTCGACGGCCAGCGTCGCCGCACTGGTGAAGGCGGCGGCCTCGTTCACGGTGAGGGTGTAGCTCTGGGAGGCCGCGGGCGCCAGCGTGTTGGCGGCCGTGACGGTCACCGGGTAGACGCCTCCGGAGCCGGCGGCGGGGGTCCCGGTGAAGGAACCGGTCCCGTCGCCGTTGTCGACGAACCGCACGCCGGACGGCAGCGCGCCGGACACATGCAGCGCCGTCGCCGCAGGGTAGCCGGCCGTCGTGGTGACGGTGAGACCCCCCGCCGTCCCGGCCGTCAGCGTCCCCGCCGCCGCGCTCGTGATCGCCGGCGACTCCGCGACGGTCAGCGCGAAGCTCTGCGTCGCCTGCGGCAGGTAGCCGTTCGCCGCGGTGATGGTGAAGGTGTGGACGCCACCCGAGCCGGCGGGCGGGGTCCCGGCGATCGTCGCCGTGCCGTCGCCGGCGTCGGTGAAGCTCAGCCAGCCCGGCAGCGTCCCGCTCGCGGTGAGCGCGGCCGCGGGGATGCCCGAGGTCGTGACCCGGAACGATCCGGCCGTCCCGACCGTGAAGGTGGTCCCCCCGGAGCTGGTGATCAGCGGCGTCTGGCCGACCGTGAGCGCGGCGTCCGTGCTGACGGCGCCCGCCTGGTTGGTGAAGGTGGCGCGGTAGCGGTGGCCGCTGTCGGAGAGCGCCGCGGTGAAGCTCAGCGTCGGCGCGGTCTCGCCGGGGAGGTCCTGGTACGTCGCGCCGCCGTCGGCGGAGACCGCCCACTGCACGGTCGGCGCGGGGTAGCCGGACGCCGCGGCGGTGAAGGTGGCCGTGCCGCCGGTCGCGACCGACTGGTTCTGCGCGGCCGTCGTGATCGCCGGGAGCTGCTCGACGAGGAGGGTCAGGGAGGCCGTGACCACCGGCCCGACGCCGTTCGCGGCGGAGACGGTGAGCGCCGCGGTCTGGCCCGGGCCGGCCGGAGTGCCGGAGATGGTCGCCGTGCCGTCGCCGTTGTCGTGGAACGCGAGGCCCGCCGGGAGGGCGCCGATCACGCCGAGCGTCGGCACCGGGTACGCGTGCGCGGTCGTCACGGTGTAGCTGAACGGGACGCCGACCCGCGCGGTGGCCTGCGTGCCGCTGGTGAGGCGCGGCGCCTCCTGGACGGTCAGAGCGAACGACTGGACGGCGGGCGAGCCCTGGCCGTTGTTCGCGGTCAGGGTGAGCGGCGCCACGCCGCCGGCGCCCGCGGCGGGAGTGCCCGCGATGGTCGCCGTGCCGTCACCGTTGTCGTGGAACGTGACGCCGGCCGGGAGCGCACCGGAGACCGTCACGGCGGGATTGCTCGGACGGCCGCTGGTGGTGACCGTGAACGAGCCAGCGCTGCCCACGCTGAAGGTGGTCGCGTTGGCGCTCGTGAACGCCGGCGCCTGGTACACCGAGAAGGTGAGGGGCCGGGTGGCGTCGCCCGCCGCGTTGTGCGCGAGGATCGACACGGCGGTGTCCCCGGCCGGACCGGTCGGCGTGCCGGTGAACGATCCGGTCCCGTCGCCGTTGTCGTGGAAGACGAGACCGGCGGGCGCGGAACCGACGAGCGACAGCGTCGGCACCGGGTAGCCGGTCGCGGTCACGGTGGCCGTCGACGGGGTTCCGACGACGGCGGTGAGCGGGCCGGCGGTCGTGACGACCGGGAGCGCGTACACCGGCACGGCGAGCGTGGACCACCCGCCCGCGAAGGCGGCGCTGACGGTGGCACTGCCGGTCCGCGCCGAGGTGAACGTGGTCGAGGCCGAGCCGGAGGCGAGCGCCGTCGAGCTCGGCGACACGGACGCCCCGGCGATGCCGCCGACGCTCCACGCGACGGACAGGCCGGCGAAGGCGCCGAGGGAGCCGGCGGGCGGGGTCGCGCCGAGCGCGTCCACCAGCGAGGCCGTGACCTGAGTCATCGTCGCGGGCTGCAGCACCGTGGTCGGCGATGCCGCGAGGGCGAGCGTCAGGACCGGGGAGACGGTCACCGCGCCGGCGACTGTGTCGCAGCCGGCCCCGCCCGGCCCGCCGTTGCAGCCCCACCAGGACCGGGTCAGCGCGACGGAGCCGCCGATCCGGTCGACCGCGGCGCCGCCGTTGCCGGTGATCCGGTCGTACTGGCCGGTCAGCGTGCCGGAGGTCACCGACACCGCCGAGCCGTCTCCGGTTGTGCCGGTGTTGCCGGTGAGGACGGAGCTCGACACGTCGAGCGCTCCGCCGTCCAGCCAGACGGCGCCGTGGAACGCGCCGGTCCCGGCCGTGACGGTGTTGCCGCTGATCGTGGAGCCGCTGATCGACAGCGAGTTCCCGCCCGACGGGTCGCTGACGGCGATCGCCGATCCGCCGGTGACCCCGGTCGCCGTCGCGCGGTTGCCGGTGAACGTGCTGCCCGTGACGCTGAGCTTCTGGCCCTGCGTCCCGACGGTCTGGTAGTAGATCGCGCCGCCCGAGCCGACTCCGGCGTCGTTGTTCGTGAACGTCGAGTTCTGCACCACGAGAGAGCCGCCGATGAACTGCACAGCGCCGCCCGGGTTCGCGGTCGAGCCTCCGGTGGTGTTCGCCGCGTTGCCGGAGAACACCGAGCCGTTGATGGTGAGGGAGTCCGGCGCCGCGGGGTCCGGCGAGCCGCCGACCACGGCGCCGCCGCCGAACACGTTGTCCACGCCGCCGGTGACCGTGAGGCCCGCGAGCGTGACGCTCACGTTCCCGATCGTCTGGGGGTCGAGCAGGAACACCTGGTGCGTGCCGTCGCCGACGATGGTCGGCGCGGTCGTGCCGCCGTCGATGGTGATGTTCGCTCCCGCCCGGGTGCCCACCTGCAACGCACCGGAGTTCGCGGCCAGCCGGTACGTCCCCGCCGGGACGGAGACCGTCTGGGCGCCGCCCAGGTTGTTCGCCACGCAGATCGCGTTGCGCAGCGTCACCGGCAACGCGGTCGCCGTGACGTTGGGGTCGGTGCACGCGTTGTTGGCGTCCCCGTCGGCCGAGGTCCCCACGCTGATGGTCCCGGCCGCCTGCGCGGGAAGCGCCCCGCCGAGCAGCGCGGCCGCCAGCGCGGTCACCACGCCGATCGCGGCGAGCGGGAGGCGGCGACCGTACGTCGACGAGGGACGGGTCGACGGCACGGTCGTGTGCGGCATGGAGGTCGGGTCCCCTCGCGCGATCGGGTATGGGCAGGTCGATGCTATCGACGGCACGGCACGCCCGGATGCCCCCTCTCTGCGGGCCAGAGCGACAGCGCGCCCATGCCCTAAGCTCGCATCCATGCTCCGCGGAACCCGGCCGCGTGGAGCGAACCCGGCCAGGAAGGACCGACCGTGCCCGACGTGTCGCGCCGCGCTGTGATGACCACGGCGCTCGGCGGCCTCGGCGCGCTCGGCGCCCTCGGCACGGTGACGGGCGCAGCGGCCCCCGCGCTCGCCGGCGGCCTCCGCCGCGCGGCCGCGACCGCCGCCTCCCCTGCCGTGGTCGACCCCGTCCGCTCGCTCTTCGCGCCGGCCGTCGGGGGGATGTTCCGCGCCGACGACGGCGACCGCAGCATCGACCTCCTGCTGACCGCGATCGAGGACGTGCCGGGGGGCTCCCGGGGCGACGAGCACCGCTTCTCGCTCCTGTTCTCCGCGTCCGGCTTCGTCGCGTCGGACGCCATCTACACGCTGCGTCGCTCCGGCGTCCCGCCGGTCGACCTGTTCCTCAGCCCGATCGGCCCGCGTGGGATGACCCGCACGATGCAGGCCGTGGTGAACCGGACGGCGTGATGGCGCTGAGCACCATCGAGCTGCGGGCGGCGACCTCCGCCGATGAGGCGTTCCTGCGCCGGGTGTTCCTCGACGCCCGCCGGAGCGAGTTCCCCGGGGTGGCCGCCGCCGACCTCGACCCGCTGCTGGCGCTGCAGTACCGCGCGCACTCCGCCGACCGGCACGCCCGCTACCCTGACGCCGAGACGTCGATCATCCTCGACGACGGCGAGCCGGTCGGCCTGTTCACCGTGCACCGGGAGGGCGGACGCACCCACCTGGTCGACCTGGCCGTGCTCAGCGAGCGGCGCGGGCGCGGCATCGCCTCGACCGTGCTGGCCGGCCTCCTCGCCTCGCACCACCACGTGACGCTGACCGTCTGGGCGCTCAACCACGGTGCGCGCCGGCTGTACGAGCGGCACGGCTTCGCGGTGATCGCCGAGCAGTTCGGGTACCTCCTGATGGCGACGGAGGTCGACGAATGACGGCCGGGCATGCCGGCTGGAGCGCGGCCGCCGGGCGGCCCTTCCGCGCCACGGCGCCGGACGGGACGACGCACGAGCTCGTGCTCTCCCGCGTGAGCGACGTGACCGGCTCGGCCGGCTGGGTCTCGTACGCCCTCTCGTTCACCGCCGCGCCGGACGCGCAGGTCGGGCAGCAGACCTACGCCCTCACCGGCCCGGGGATCGCGGAGGACGTCTTCCTGGTCCCGTCCGGGCGCAGCGACGACGCGCTGACGCTGGACGCCGTCTTCACCGATCGCGACGAGGAGACCCCATGAGCCAGCCTTACGTCGGCGAGATCCGCATGTTCGCCGGCAACTTCGCACCGGTGGGATGGTTCTTCTGCGACGGCAGCGTGCTGCCGATCGATCAGTACCCCACTCTCTTCAACCTGATCGGCACGACCTACGGCGGCGACGGCACCAGCACCTTCCAGCTGCCGGACCTGCGCGGTCGGTTCCCCGTGCACCAGGGCAGCGGTCCCGGCGCGACCTTCTCGATCGGGCAGCAGGGCGGGTCGCCCTCCGTCACCCTCTTCACGATGCAGATCCCCCGGCACACGCACACCCCGCAGGCGGCCGCGAGCGCGACCACGGCGAACGCGGCGAACGCGTTCCCCGCCGGCTGGGCGGACGTGCCGTACAGCGCCGTCGACCCGACCGTCGCCCTCGCGCCGCAGCAGCTCTCCTTCGCCGGAGGCTCGCAGCCCCACGAGAACCGCCAGCCCTACCTCGCCGTCGGATTCATCATCTCGGCCTTCGGCGTCTTCCCGTCGCAGACCTGATCGGAGCACCGCATGGGCATACCGTACCTGGGCGAGATCCGCCTGATGAGCTTCAACTTCGCGCCGAAGGGCTGGGCGCAGTGCAACGGCCAGCTGCTGCCGATCAACCAGAACCAGGCGCTGTTCGCGCTGCTCGGCACGAACTACGGCGGCGACGGAATCCGCACGTTCGGCCTCCCGGACCTGCAGGGCCGGGTGCCGGTCGGCGTGGGGACGGCGTATCCGCTCGGGCTGCGATTCGGCGAGTACGCGCACACCCTCACGGTCCAGGAGATGCCGGCCCACGTGCACGGGGCGTCCGTCGCCGCGACCGCGACAGCGACCGTCCCGAGCGGGACCGTCGCGCTGGCCCAGCCGGGGAAGGCCGCCTACGGCCAGACGGCGTCGGTGGCGATGAACCCGACCACGGTCTCCACCGTCGGCGGCAACCAGCCGCACGAGAACACCGCCCCGTACCTGACCGTCCAGTTCGCCATCGCGCTCACGGGCATCTTCCCCTCGCAGAACTAGGAGACCCGATGTCAGATCAGTTCGTCGGCGAGATCCGCCTCGTCGCCTTCACCTTCGCACCGACAGGCTGGGCGTTCTGCGCGGGACAGCTGCTGCCGATCTCGCAGAACGTCGCCCTGTTCTCGCTGCTCGGGACGACGTACGGCGGCAACGGCACCTCGAACTTCGCACTGCCGAACCTGCAGGGCAACACGCCGCTCGGCTTCGGCCAGAGCAACTACGGCGAGGACTACGCCGAGGGCGAGCAGGGCGGGGTCGCCCAGCTGGCGCTGCTCCAGAGCGAGCTGCCTGCACACACCCACGGCGTGCTCGCCGTGCCGGCGCCCGGCACGACGGGGAGCCCGTCCGGCGCCGCGTTCGCCGAGCCGCGGGTCGGCCGCCTCACCGAGGCGGCGTACGGCAGCCCGACCGCGCCGGGCCCGGTCCCGCTCAACCCCGGCGCCTTCGCGGCCGCCGGAGGCTCCCAGCCGCACAACAACCTGCAGCCCTCAGTCGCGCTGAACTACGTCATCGCGCTGCAGGGGGTCTACCCGGCTCGGTCCTGACCGCCCCGGCCGGGTCTTGATCGCGGCGGCGCCGCCCCGGCCCGCTACTCGCGGACGGGGGCGACGGCCAGGCGCTCGCCGGAAGGGTCCAGGTCGACCCGCACCGTGTCGCCGTCGCGGATCTCGCCCGCGAGCAGCTCGGTGGCGAGCCTGTCCTCGATCTCCCGCTGCATCAGCCGGCGCAGCGGACGCGCGCCGTAGATCGGGTCGTACCCCCGCTCGGCCAGCCAGCGCCGCGCGTCCGGCGTGACCGCCAGCTCCAGCCTGCGCTCCTCGAGCCGGCGCATCAGCCGGTCGATGTTGAGCTCCACGATCTCGCCGAGCTCCTCCTGGGTCAGCGCCGAGAACACGACGATGTCGTCCAGCCGGTTGACGAACTCGGGCTTGAACGCCTGCCGCACCATCTGCAGCACGGCCTCCTCGCGCTCGATCTCGTTCAGGGTCGGGTCGACCAGGTACTGGCTGCCCAGGTTGGAGGTCAGGATCAGGATCGTGTTGCGGAAGTCGACCGTCCGGCCCTGACCGTCGGTCAGCCGGCCGTCGTCGAGCACCTGCAGCAGCACGTCGAACACCTCGGGATGCGCCTTCTCGACCTCGTCCAGCAGGATGACCGAGTACGGACGGCGCCGCACGGCCTCGGTGAGCTGGCCGCCCTGCTCGTAGCCCACATACCCGGGAGGGGCGCCGACGAGCCGCGAGACGGAGAACTTCTCCCCGTACTCGCTCATGTCGATGCGCACCATCGCCTTCTCGTCGTCGAACAGGAACGCGGCGAGCGCCTTCGCCAGCTCGGTCTTGCCGACGCCGGTGGGGCCGAGGAACAGGAACGAACCGGTCGGGCGGCCCGGGTCGGAGATGCCCGCCCTGGTGCGGCGCACCGCGTCGGCGACCGCCTGCACGGCCTTCTTCTGGCCGATGATGCGGCGGCCAAGCTCGAACTCCAGGTTCAGCAGCTTCTCGGTCTCGCCCTGGGTGAGCCGGTCGACCGGGATGCCGGTCCACGCGGCGACGACGGCGGCGATGTCGTCGGCGGTGACCTGCTCGTTCACCATGCGCGGGTGGCTGTGCTCGGCCTGCTCCGCCTCCGCCAGCTCGCGCTCGATGTTCGGGATGGTCTCGTACTCGATGCGGGACGCCTCCTGGTAGCGGCCGTCGCGCAGCGCGAGGTCGCGGCGGGTCTTGGCCTCCTCCAGCTGGGAGCGCAGCTCGCCCACGCGGTTGAGCGCGGCCTTCTCGGCGCGCCAGCGCTCCTGCAGCTCCTCGAGGGTGGCCTCCTGCTCCTGCAGGCGCTCGCGGAGCTGCTGGAGGCGGTCCTTGCTCGCGTCGTCCTTCTCCTTCTTGAGCGCGAACTCCTCCAGCTTCATGCGCTCGACCTGGCGCTGCAGGGTGTCGATCTCCACCGGGGCGGAGTCGATCTCCATCTTGAGGCGGCTGGCGGCCTCGTCGATCAGGTCGATCGCCTTGTCCGGCAGCTGGCGCGCGGTGATGTAGCGGTTGGAGAGGGAGGCGGCGGCGACCAGTGCGGAGTCCTCGATGGTGACCCCGTGGTGCGCCTCGTAGCGGCCCTTGAGGCCGCGCAGGATGGCGACCGTGTCCTCCACGCTGGGCTCGCCGACGTAGACCTGCTGGAAGCGGCGCTCCAGCGCGGCGTCCTTCTCGATGAACTCGCGGTACTCGTTGAGCGTGGTGGCGCCGATCAGGCGCAGCTCGCCGCGGGCCAGCATGGGCTTGAGCATGTTGGAGGCCGCGACGGAGCCTTCCCCGCCGCCGGCGCCCATCAGGATGTGGAGCTCGTCGACGAAGGTGATGATCTCGCCCTCGGCGTCGTTGATCTCCTTGAGGACGGCCTTCAGCCGCTCCTCGAACTGCCCGCGGTACATCGCGCCGGCGACCAGAGCCGAGAGGTCGAGGGCCACGAGCTGCTTGCCCTTGAGCGAGTCGGCGACGTCGCCGGCGACGATGCGCTGCGCGAGCCCCTCGACGACGGCGGTCTTGCCGACGCCGGGCTCGCCGATGAGCACCGGGTTGTTCTTGGTGCGCCGGGTCAGCACCTGGCTGACGCGGCGGATCTCGGCGTCCCGCCCGATGACGGGGTCGAGCTTGCCGCTCTTGGCGATCTCGGTGAGGTTGATGCCGTACTGTTCGAGCGCGCTCTTCGCGTCCTCCTGCGTGGAGGGGGCGCCCTGCATGTTCGCCATACTCCTGGGTTTCCTTTCGAAGTCCTGTGACAAAGTTGAGTCTACTAAGCTCAAGTTTGGTTCTGCCAGAGGTATTCCGGACTGCACTAGCCTGACACTCATGATCGACCCGTTGGACGCGCGTGTGGTGCTGCTGGACGGTCCGACCGCCGCCACGCTCGCGCAGATCCTCCCCCTGCTCCTGCTGACCCTCATGGTCGAGCTGCGGCGCGTAGAGGTGCACCGGCGCGGCCGGGTCCGGGTGACGCGGACGCTGCTGGGGCTGTTCTTCCTGGTCTTCGGGATCGTGGAGACCGTGCTGGTCATGTCGATCGACGGCACGTTCATCCCGTTCGAGTGGACCGACCTGGCGCTGGCGCTGCTGATCTTCGGCCTGCTCAGCCTGCTCTTCTGGCTCTCGCTCCTGGATGCGCCGGGGCCGAAGAAGCGGGCGCGCGACGACTCGCGCGCCGAGCGTCCCCGTTCCTGACGTCGGCAGCGGAGGAGATCCCGGCCGACACGCCGCTGCGGAGCAGCCAGCGGAGGAGATCGGCGGCGCAGCACGGCCGAACTCCTCCGTTCCCGCGCCGGGCGGCGCCGGGGAGAACGGAGGAGTTCGGACGGAGGGAGGGGCCGGAGTCCTCCGTTAGCTGCGGTCGGACGGCGTGTCGGGCGCGGACTCCTCCGTTGCCGACGGCCGCCTCCGCGCCGTCAGCACCACGATCGCGACGCCGATCAGAGCCAGCACCACGATGCCGACCGCGATGCCGATGACCAGACCGAGGTTGTCGTCGCCCGCCTTGGTGGGCACGGCGGTCGACGCGGTCGAGGTCGGCGCCGCGGCCGCGGGGGCCGTCGCACCCGACTTCGCACAGCCGGGTGCGGAGCTGCCGGGAGCGGCGGACGTCCCCGCGGGCGGCCGGTAGGTGAACCCGTAGGACCCGGACACCGTGTGGCCGTCCGCCGAGACGACCTGCCAGTCCACCGTGTACGCGCCCGCCGCGCCGAGCGCGACCGGGGCCGAGACCGTGGTGTCGAGGATGGCAGGGCAGCCCGTCTCGAAGTGCCGGCCGGAGCCGTCCACCACCCGGAGGATCGCCGACGATCCGTCGCCGCCCAGGTCGAGCACCCGGTCGTTGAAGGTCAGCTTCACCTGGTCGAGCGGGTCGGTCTGGGTGGCGCCGCTCTGGGGCGACGTCTGCACCAGGTAGTCGTGCGCGCTCGCGGCGACGGCGGGCGCCAGCGCCAGCGCGGCCGCGGCCAGGACGCCGCCGAGCCCGGCGAGCAGGCGGGTGGTCGCACGGGGCATCGTCACTTCTCCGACGATACCGGTGCGGCCGCCCGCGGACGCCGGGTCGCCGCGAACACGGCGACGACGAGCGCGATGGCGCCGAGCGCGAGCCCGCCGATCCCGAGGCCGATCGCGACCGCGGCCGCGCCCGGCGACGCCGCGGCGCTGGCGGGAGACGGCGCGGCTCCGGAGGTGGCCAGCACGCCGGACGACCCGCTCGCGGCAGGGGGCGCGTCGTTGATGTAGACCGTCGGAGCCGGGTGCTCCGGCTCGGCGCCGGAGGCCGGTGTCTTCTCGTCCCAGTTCACGACGGTGCCGTCCGAGTAGAACTGGTGGGTCGGGAGCACGATGCGGCCGGTGTCGGGCATCGCGCCGGCGGAGATGACGAACTGCTGGAACTGGCCGGGCGCGATCTGAACTCCGGACGCGGCCGTCCAGATGACCTTGATCGGCGCCTCGGTGACCGTTCCGTCGTCGGTCTTGATCGGTGTGGCGAGCTTCTCGGTGACCACCTGCGTGCTCCACCCGGCGATGGGCTGGTACGAGACGGAGCCGAGCGGGGTGTCGGTCGGCAGGTCGACCTCCAGCTTCACCGTGCCGGCGGTCGCCGACTCGGTCGGGACCTTGAAGGTGAGGGTGGCGTAGCTGCCCGAGGCGGCCTGGTTCGGGCCGACGGTGACGTGCGCGCTGGCGGCGAGCGGGGACGCCAGCGCGAGAGCGATCGCGGCGACCGAGGCCGCGCCGGCGAGGCCGAGCGTGCGGGTGCGGGTGTGGAGCGCGTGCGTGCGCGCGGAAGTGCTGTTCATGGTTTCGTCCGGTTTCTCGGCCGCGACGGCGGCCGGGTGGGAGGGAAGTGAGCTGCCTCTGTCCCGGACGCGACGAGCGAACGCTCAGCCGGCCGGGACCACCACCCGCGGAGGACCCCGGTGCCGGAGCGAGCCGATCAGCGCGTCCACGCCCCGCAGGCTCGCGGGGACGGTGTCGATCGGCGTGGCGACGCGTCGCAGCGGCGCGGGCGCGACGGCGGCGACGCGATCGGCGAACCGGGTGAGCCGGAAGAACGCGAAACGTGCGACCGCGAGGAGGGTGCGCTCGCCGCGCAGCAGCACCGCGATGGTGAGGGCGGCGGCAGCGGCGTGGGCCAGCCACATCCCCGCGTCCTCGCCGAGGAAGGTTGGGCCCGCGATCATCCCCGCGGGCGCCATCCCCGCGGACGCCACCGCGGAGCCGGGCACCAGCGTCAGGTGCATCCCCGCGTGGAGGTGGCCGTCCGCCGGCATCCCGCTGAAGGTCGCGGACGGGCTCAGCGTGAACAGCGCGTGGAAGAGGAACTGGCTGACCGGCACGGCGAGCGCCAGCCGCCACAGCGCGACCCGCCTGCCGACCAGGACGATGCTCGCGAGGGACGAGAAGACCAGGCTGAGCGTGAGGGCCAGCGCGCTGGGCGCCTGGCCGCCTCCCGCCATGTGGAAGAGCGCGGCGACGAGGGTGGCGACGCCGGCGGCCGCGAAGCCGCGGACGACCCGGGATCCGCGCGCACTCATGGCCCCCACTCTACGCGTTGTCGAACTTCGGGCGCCGACGCGCCGGCAGCGCAAACGCGACCGCCGAGCATCCCAGGGGTGGGAGGATGCTCGGCGGTCGCGTCGGGTCGGGTCAGGACCGCGCTCGATTCGGGTTCAGAGCGCGGCAGGGTCCCTGTCGTCGATGTTCGCCGGCGCCTTCGCGTCGAGCTCCGCGGGGAGCTCGAGCGGGCGGCGGGTGTAGTACTCCTTGCCCTTCCGGTAGAAGAGCACAAGCGGGATGATGCCCACTGCGATCAGGCCGACGCCGAGGACGTTCACGATCGGGGTGTTCTGCGTGATCCCCATCACGAAGATCACGCCCATGAAGATCGCGCCCGCCAGCGGCCAGAGGAAGATCAGAAGGGCGTTCTTCACCGATTTGAACAGGACGCGGCGGTAGGCGACCACCACCGCGACGCCCGCGAGGGTGTAGTAGAAAGCGATCTGCATGCCGATCGACGCGATCGCGTTGGTCATGATCTGCCCGACCGAGCCGAGCAGGTTGGAGCCGACGAACAGGATGATCGAGACGCCGACGACGACCAGGGTCGCGAACGCCGGGGTCCGCCAGCGCGGGTGGATGCGGCCGAACGCCTTCGGGATGGTGTGGTCGCGGCCCATGGCGAACAGCGTGCGGGTCACCTGGATGAGCGTGGTCTCCAGCGTCGCGATGGTGGACAGCGCGACGGCCACGACGAGGATCTTGCCGCCGATGCCCGGCCAGACGGCGTCGCCGAGGACCGAGAGGATGTTGGCGCTGTTGTTCTCGATGGTCTTCGACGGCAGCATGATGAGCGTCGCGATCGTGAAGATCTCGAACAGCAGGAACACGATGACGATGCCGATGATGCCGGCGGAGCCCGCGTTCTTGTGGCCGTCCTTGGTCTCCTCGTTGAGGTTCGAGGAGACGTCCCAGCCCCAGTAGTAGAACGCGGCGATCAGCGCGGCCGAGACGAAGACGCCCTGGCCGGTCAGGTGGCTGAAGCCCAGCCAGTCCCACGAGAAGTTCGGGCCGGCGTGGCTGCTCGTCGCGGCACGGACGATCATCAGCACGGCGAAGAGGATGAGGATGCCGACCTCGATGACCGACATGATCCACTGCGCCCGCGCGGTCACGTGCACGCCGAACAGGACGCACGCCGCCATCACGAGGAACCAGATCGCACCGACGCCGGTGATCAGCCAGGCATTGTTCGCCTGGTCGGGCGCGAACAGCGTGACCGTCATCGCACCGGCCGGGAGGGCTCCCGCGACCATGAAGATCGTCGCCGAGATGACCAGCGCCCAGCCCGACAGGAAGCCGAGGATGGGGTGGAGGGCCCGGGCGACCCACGAGTAGGTGGCTCCGGCGTTCACGTCGGCGCGACCGAGATAGAGGAACGCCCACGCGATGCCGAGCATCGGGAGGCCGCACCAGAGCAGTGCGGCCGGCGCGCCGAGCGCTGCGGCGCCCACGAGCGTCGCGGTGGTGGCTGCGATCGAGTACGCGGGAGCGCTGCCCGCCACGGCCATCACGATGGAGCCGGCGGCGCTCACCCCGTCCGCCTGCAGTGCGTGCTTGTCTTCGCCCCCGCGAGGGTCGGCTCCGCGTTCGGGTGCGGCGGAGTCCGGCCGGGAATATTCCTGCGTCATTGCTCTCCCTGGCTAGGGTCGCGTATGCGACAGGGGGACGTTAGCAATTCCGGGACCCGAGGACAAGCTTTTTCGCCACGGAATCGGTCGTTAATGTGCTCGAAACAAACGGAAACCGAGGTAGTTGAGGGTCTACTCAGAGATTATCGACACTTTTCGTCCCGAACGGCGGCGTATCCGCAGACCCGCACGCCGGCTGGGCCGCTCGCAGCGCGGCGTCGTCCGCCTCCGCCAGCACGAAGGTCGCGCGCTGCGCGGTCGCTCCCGCGAGGCGGAAGCCCAACCGGAGCGCCAGTCGCGCCGAAGACAGGTTGGAGCGGTCCACCACCGCCGTCACCAGGCACGCGCCCACCTCGCCGAAGGCCAGGTCGAGCATCGCGCGAGCGGCTTCCGTCGCGTAGCCGCGGCCTCCCTCTGAGGTCAGCTGCAACCAGCCGATCTCCACGACCCGCGTCTCCGCGGCGACCGTACGCAGGTGCAGCGAGACGTCGCCGATCACGCGGCCGTCGTGCTCGACGGCCAGCACGAGCAGGTCTCCCGGCTCGGAGAGAGAGGTGTGCGTCGTGCGGGCGAGCAGGTGCTCGTGCGCCTGGCGGGGAGTGCGCAGCGGCCTGTCGAGCCCGCGGCGCACCTCCTCGTCGTCCTCGATGCGACGCCAGTCGGCGTCGTCGGTCGCCCGGTACGGCCGCAGCAGGAGCCGCGCCGTCCGCACCTCGCGAGCCACGACCGGCATCCCGAGCACCGGCGGGCTCCACAGCGCGCGAAGGCCGGACAGGCCGCGCATCAGGCCGCCGTGGCGCAGCGGGCGGGGGCGGCGCGGGAGAGAGGTCACGTCGGTCCTCCTCTCCTGCCTCGACGGTAGGACGGCGGTGCTATGGCTGGGCTGCGACCAGCGCGGCCCGCGTGAGAAGCCCGGAAGCGTCCCATAGCGGGCGCCCAGGCGGGCACAGGCGGGCGCACAGGCCGGCGCGCGGGGCCCGCGTGGCCCCGCGGGTCAGCGGCGCTGCGACGCGGTGACGGTGAACTTCGGGTTGCGGGCGACCTGTCGGGTCGGCCCGACCGCGCGCTCCAGCGCTGGGCGGTAGCCGAGGTGCGAATTCCAGACGGTCCAGAGCTCTCCGCCGGGAGCCAGCACACGGCCGGCGTCCGCGAACATCCGGTGCGCGATGCCGGTGTGCACCGCGCCGCCGATGTGGAACGGCGGGTTGAGCACGATGAGCTCCGCCGAGCCGTCGGGCTGGGCGGCCAGGCCGTCGTCGCGCACGACCGTCACCCGGTCGGCGACACCGTTGGCCGACGCCGTCGCGCGCGCCGACGCGACGGCCGCCGCCGACTGGTCGGTCGCGATCACGCGGAGGCCCGGCCGCGCGGTCGCGAGTGCCGCGGCCAGCACACCGGTGCCGCAGCCGAGGTCGATCGCCGTGGCCGCCTCCGGCATCGCGTCGCCGAGCACCGACAGCAGGAGCCGGGTGCCGATGTCGACCGTCGCCCCGGCGAAGGCCGCGCCGTAGGCGCAGACGTGGAGCCCGGTCTCCGCGTCGAAGGCGCGGTCCGGCCAGCGGTCCAGCGCCGTCGCCGCGGCGGGCTCCGGGACGCGCGCCGTGAGCACGCGCGCCTTCTGCCGGGCGAGGGAGGCCCGGACGTCGCCGAAGACCTCGCCCAGCACACCGTTCATCGCCGGGGTCATGTGCTTGAGCATCCCGCCCGCGTGGACGACGACGCGGGGGTCGGCGTGCTCGGCGGTGAGCGCGGCGATCTCGGCCAGCGCCTCCAGGTTCCGGGGCAGCCGCAGCAGGACCGTACGGGCTCCGGCGACGAGGGAGGCATCGAGCGGCCGGTGCTCGTAGGTCCCGCCGAGCCCGAGGTCATCCGCGTTGGCGTCGAGCGCGCGCTCGGCGGTCAGCGGGTCCTGGTGCACCCGGATGCCGCGCGCGCCGCGGGCGGCCGCGGCGAGGGTGAGCGCGCCGTACGCGTCCCCGATGACCACCAGGCCGTCCTCGAGGACGTCGTCGCCGGCGAGGTCGGCGAGCAACCGGTCGGCCGCGTCGGAGGCGAACAGGTTGGACGCCTCGACGTCGGGGCGCCGCCGCAGCCGCTCGTAGGGGAACACCCTGCCAGTCAACCAGAACCGGGGTGCCGGGGTGCGGCGCGGCCGGTGTGGTAATCCTGACGCATGACCGACGCCGACCCGCACGTGCTCGCGCCCGGGCTCGCACCGACGCCGTTCACTGCCGCGGAGATCCGGCGGGGCTGCCCGGCCGGCCGGGTGTCGGTCGTGCGTCACCCCGAGGGGTTGACCGCCATCCGGTTCGCGGAGGACGACGAGGAGGGCGCCTGGATCGAGGACACCCCGCTCGACGAGAGCGGGAAGCCTGCCGGCCCGGTCGAGCGCGAGCGGTCGACATGGCTCGAGCTCCAGGAGCACGCCGCCTTCCCCGCCGACGCCACCACCATCGACCGCGTGAAGCTGGAGGGCCCGCTCGGGACGCGGTCCTGCCTGCGCTACACGGTGCGGCGCGGCGACGCCATGCTGGTGTTCTGGTTCGCCGTCGACCTCCCCGGCATGCCGATCCGGCTGGAGCGCACCGAGGACGGGATCACACGGGTCGCGCTCGAGGTGGTCGCGGTCTCCGGGCTGGCGCCGGCACCCTGACGTCGGTCGGTCGGTGCCGGTCAGCCGAAGACGACGTCCTCGCTCCCGACGACCTCCGCCGTGCGCCCAGGCGCCCGGTGGTTGCCCCAGTAGAGGTTGGTGTGCGCGATGACGAGGTCCGGTGTCGGCGCACCCCACTCGCTCAGGTCCTCCGTGGTGTGGGCGTCGCCGACCAGCGTCACGTCGTAGCCGCGGGTGAGGCCGCCGTGGATGGTGGACCGGATGCACTCGTCGGTCTGCGACCCGGTCACCACGAGCCGTCCGACGCCCGCCGCGGCGAGCACCTCCTCCAGCCGCGTGTCCTCGAACGCGTCGGCGTAGTGCTTGGGGACCAGCGCCTCGGCGTCGTCCCTGCTCAGCTCCGGCACGTACTCCCAGGCCTCGCTGCCGTACTCGACGTTCTCGTCGGAGTGCTGGATCCACACGACAGGAACGCCCTCGGAGCGCGCCCGCTCGACGAGCCCGGCGATGTTCCGCACCACCTCGTCCCGGCGGTACGCGCCGCCGATCACACCGTTCTGAACGTCGATCACGAGCAGCGCCGAGCCCTCGCGGCCATGGAGTGTGGTCATGTCGTCCCCCTTTGGCCCAGACGCTACTCGCGTCCACCGACGGACGCGACAGGCTGCCCACGAGAACGCCCGGAGAATGGTGCGCCCCCTCGGCCGGAAGGTCACGGCCGAGGGGGCGGGTCTTGCAACGGGCGGCGCGCGCGGCCGCCCGGGGTCACACGGTGAACCGGATGGGCTCCCCGAGGGTGGCGACCGACGTGCCGACCTGGACCGCGTATTCGCCGGGCTCGGTGCGCCAGGCGTGGTCGTCGACCGACCAGTACTGCAGCGAGCGCGCTTCCAGCTCCACGGTCGCGACCGCGGCCTCGCCCGCCTCCGCGCGGATGAGGGCGTAGCCGGCCAGCCAGAGCACGGGGCGCTCGATGTCGGACTCCGAGACGCGCGACAGGTAGACCTGCACGACCTGCTTGCCCGCTCGGTCGCCGACGTTCGTGACCGGGACGCTGACGGTGCGGCCGTCGAGGGTGGACTCGCCGAGCTCCCACTCGGTGTAGCCGAGGCCGTGGCCGAACGGGATGGCCGGGGCCGGGCCGCCGAGGGCCGCGCGGCGCAGCCACTCGCGGTAGCCGACGTTCAGCTTCTCGTCGTAGAACAGCTTCCCGTCGATCGGCTCGACCTGCCAGACCGGCACGTCCTCCTCGTCCGCCGCCCAGGTGGTCGGGATGCGGCCGCCGGGCTCGCGGGCGCCGGAGAGCACGTCGGCGAGCGCCCCGCCGGTCTCCTGGCCGGGGAACCAGGTGAGCAGCACGGCCGGCGCCTCCTCCAGCCAGGGGAGGATGACCGGGCCGCCGGAGTTCACGACCACGACGGTGCGCGGGTTGACCGCGAGGACCCGGCGGACGAGCTCGTCCTGGCCGTCGGGGAGGCGCAGGCCGGTGCGGTCGAAGCCTTCCGACTCCAGCGTCTCGGTCGTCCCGACCACCACCACGGCGACATCGGACGCGGCGGCCAGCTCGACCGCGCGGGCCAGCTCGGCCTCCGGGTCGGCGAAGGGCTCCTCGTAGCCGAAGGTGAACATGACGGCCGCGAGGCCCGCCTGCTGCTGCGGGCGGTGCTCCAGCCGCAGCGAGACGCTCTGGCCGGCCTTCAGGTCGACGGGGAACGACTGCTTCGGCGGGTTGAGGAACGCCATGAACGGGTCGGTGCCCTCCGGGAAGAACAGGCCGTCGCTCTTCAGCTCGCCGTCCACCTCGAAGCGGAACAGCCCGAGGCCCGCGAAGCCGACCGAGTACTCGCCGTCCGCCGGCGCGGTGAACTCGGCGGTGGCCTCCACCACGGCGGTCTCGCCGAGGATCGGGTCGCCCAGCCAGACCAGCTTGCCGGAGGCGCGGTGCTCGTCGAGCAGCACGGCGCCGTCCTCCGCGAGAAAGCGGACGTGCACGCCGGGCTCCCCGGTGACCGGGTCCGTCGCGACGCGCCCGTCGATGGGGAGGACCGACTCGGACGACTTCACGCCGGCCGCGTAACGGACGCGCTCGGCGCCGTAGGCCTCCACGAGCCCGTCGAACGGGGTGACCACGTGGTCCGGGAAGACCGTCGCCGAGCCGCCGCCCTGCGTGCGGGCGATGCGGGCGTGCTCGCCCAGCAGCGCGATCGTCGGAGCGGCTGCGGGGTCGAGCGGCAGCAGACCCTCGTTGCGGACCAGCACCATCCCGTCGGCCGCGGCCTCCCGCAGCAGGGCGTCGATGCGCTCCTGCGGCCAGGGCTCGGCGAGCGGAGTCGCGGCCTCCACACCCTCCAGCGCGCCGAGGCGGCCCGCCAGGCGGAGGATGCGGCGGACCTTCTCGTCGATGGCGGCCTCGTCCACCTGGCCGGCCTGGACGGCCTCCACCAGCGCGTCGCCCCAGACGCCGTCCGGGCCGGGCATCGCGAGATCCTGCGCGGAGCTGCCGGCGGCGACGGTGTCGCGGACGCCCATCCAGTCGGAGACCACGACGCCGTCGAAGCCCCACTCCTCCTTGAGCGGCGAGCGCAGCAGGTCGTTCTCGGTCATCGTCACACCGTTGACCGAGTTGTAGGAGGACATCACCAGCCAGGCGCCGCCCTCCACCACCATGCGCTCGAACGGGGCGAGGTACACCTCGCGCAGGGTCCGCTCGTCCACCTGGACGTCGACCGTCATGCGGTCGGTCTCGCTGTCGTTCGCCACGTAGTGCTTCGGCGTGGCGCCCACACCGCAGGACTGGACGCCCTTCACGAAGGCGGTGCCGACGACGCCGGAGAGCCACGGGTCCTCGCTGTACGCCTCGAAGTGGCGGCCGCCGCGCGGCGAGCGCTGGATGTTGACGGTCGGGCCGAGCGCGACGCCGACGCCCTTGCGGCGCGCCTCGGCCGCGATCAGCCGGCCGAGCCGGTGCACCCGCTCGACGTCCCACGACGCGGCGAGGGAGGTCGGCGACGGCAGGCTGGCGGACGAGTCGCGCTCGTCCCACAGCTGTCCGCGGACGCCGGCCGGGCCGTCGGAGACCACGATGGTCTCCAGCCCGATCTGGGGCTCGTCGTGCAGGGTCCAGAAGGACGCTCCGGTGAGGAGGCGCACCTTCTGCTCCAGGGAGAGGGAGCCGAGCAGGCCGTCGAGGAACTCGTCGGCGACGTCGGTGGCGGTGGTGGTGTCGGTCATGACGGTGGTGCTCCTAGCGGACGGACTTGATCGGGAGGACCGCGAACGCGCCGAGGAGCGCGATCACGATGCCGATCGGGAACAGGGCGGCGTAGCCGCCGAGAGTGAGGATGACGATGCTCGCGATACCGGGGGCGAGCGTCTGCGGCAGCGTGGCGGCGATGTTGAGCACGCCCAGGTCCTTGGCGAAGTCGTCCTTGGACGGCAGCACCTCGCTCATGAGCGCCGTGTCGACGGCCTGGAAGGCGCCGAAGCCGAGGCCGGCGACGAAGGAGAACAGCATCATGCCTACGAGCGACGGCAGGATCAGCGGGAACAGCATCGACAGCGCCATCACCGAGCCGGCGACGATGACGACGACCTTCCGGCGGCCGAGCTTGTCGGACAGCGGACCACCGATGAGGGTGGTGATGATCGTGCCGGCCATGCTGATCAGGCTGAGCAGCGGGACGAAGGCTCCGGCCTTGGCACCGAGACCGACGTAGTCGCGGAGGATGAAGAGCTGGTAGCCGGTGACCATGAAGTAGCCCGCGTAGAGCAGCAGGCGGCCGGTGAAGCCCCAGAAGAAGTCCGGGTGCTTGACGGGGTTGACCCAGAAGGTCCGCAGGAAGGCGCCCAGGCTGAACGGGGGCTTCGGCTCGCCCTTGTTCGAGCGGTCCGGGTTGAACACGACGAAGAGCACGAGCACGATCAGCGCGAAGCCTGCGAAGACGAGGTAGCCGGTCGAGACGTTCGTGAGGAACATCGCACCCGCGATGCTGCCGCCGAGCGCACCGACCATGAGACCGAGGCCGGACAGCGACGAGAAGGTGCCGCGCGCTCCGCTCGGGACCCGGTCGGGAAGGATCGCCGACAGCGGGCCCTGCGCGAAGTTGTAGCAGACCTGGACCATGACCCAGGCGATGCCGAGTTGGACGATGCCGTTCGAGGCGCCCATGAAGATGAGTGAGAGTCCACCGAGGAGACCGCCGGCGACCATCCAGGGAGCGCGACGGCCGAACCGGCTGCGCGTGCGGTCCGAGACCAGACCCGCGATCGGCTGCGCGACCATCGCCGCGAACGCACCGATCGTGGCGATGAGGCCGAACGCTCCCACACTCGCGTCCTTGCCGACGATGTTCGTGATCTGCGTCGGCAGCAGCAGGCCGGGAACCGCTCCCCAGATGCCGAACACTGCGATGTTGGCCAGCGCCATCCAGAGCATCAGCTTCAGCAGCTTGCCGCGCACCTTCACCTTCTGCGGCGACTGGGCCGAGACGGCGGAGGTCGGGGCGGCCGAGAACGCCGAGTCGGCGGTGGTCAGGGTCGAGCCGAGCGCGACGCTGTCGGGGGCGCCGGAGAGGTTCGGGGGGAGCGTGGGCTGGACGGGCCGGGGGCCCTCGGGGAAGTCATCAGACGGCGTTGTCACGGGGGATTGTCCTTTCAGAGCAGGCGACGTTGCGTGCTAACACGCGTAACCATACGCCACCCGTCTTCCCGAATACAAGCCATTGGTCGGTTTTGCTAACGCGCGTAATCGAATCCATGGCGGAGACCTAGACTGAGCACACCATGTTCACGCCGCAGGTCGTCAAAGCACCGACGAGCGCCGACGTCGCGCTCGCGGCGGGCGTCTCGCGCGCGACGGTGTCGTTCGTCCTCAACGACAAGCCCAACTCCCGAGTGTCCGACGACACCCGGCACCGGGTCTTGGAGGCCGCGCGCCTGCTGGGCTACACGCCCAACACCGCCGCCCGCTCGCTCGCCAGCGGCGAGGCCGTCGCGGGACTGCTCGTCGCGTCGTCGGCCGCCGACCACGGCGCCACCGTCGCGCGGGCGCTGGACGCGCTCCTCGCCCGCACGGTCGACGACGGCATCGACGCGCTCCGGCACGCCGACACGGCGACGACCGGCGCGGAGGCCGGACAACTCTGGGCGAAGCTCCGCCCGGAGGCGGTGCTCGCCGAGTCCGCACGCTGCGACGGCGAGGCCACCGAGGTGCTGCGCCTCGCCGGAGTGCGCGCGCTCATCGTGCACGGCACGACCGCCGTCGACTACGCGCCGTCGCTGGTCATCCCGCAGCGCCCGTTCGGCGGTCTCGCCGTCGAGCATCTCGCCGCGCTCGGCCACGAGCACATCGTCTACCTCGCCCCGGCGACGCCGGGCCCGGCTGCCGCGGAACGCCTGGCCGGGGCGCGGGAGACCGCCGAGCTGCTCGGCGTCCGGCTCGACGTGACGCACGCCGCAGCATCCGCCCGTACCCTTCGTGACTGGGCGCACGGCCTCCGCTACGACGCCCATGCCCCCACGGCGATCGCCGCCTCGGACGACGGCCTGGCGATGGCCGCGATCCGGGCCCTCGCCGACGCGGGCCTCCGCGCGCCCGCCGACCTCTCGGTGGTCGGCGCCGACGACCACCCGGGGGCGGCCGACTTCCTCCCCCGGCTCAGCACGATCACGTTCGACGCCGATGCGCTTGCAGGCACGCTCCTCGACGCGTTCGCCCGGATGCGCGCGGGCGAGCGCGTGGAACTGCTGGAGGCCCCGCCCGTGCGACTCGTCGCGCGGGAATCGTCGGCGGCGCCCGCCCGCTGACCGCGACGCGCTCGCAGGCACCCTCCTCGACGCGTTCGCGCGGATGCGCGCCGGCGAGCGCGTGGAACTGCTGGAGGCCCCGCCCGTGCGATTCGTCGCGCGGGAATCGTCGGCCGCGCCGGCCCGCTGACGGCCCCCGGTTACGGGGGGCCGTTCCCCGCTCACGCGCAGGTATCGCCACTTAGGCTGGAAACCGTGGGGACTCTCGCCTGGCTGACGCTCGCCCTCGGGCTGCTCGCCGCCTATCCGGTGGCGCGCTTCGCCGTGCGCGGGTGGCGGTTCCGCGCCGGCCTGACGGTGCGCGCCGTCATCGTCGGCCAGGTCGCCGGGCTGGCGTTCATCCTCGCCTGGTGCCTGATCTCCCCGCGCCCCGACCTGGGCGGCGCCGGCTGGTTCGCCATTGCGCTCGCGTCCCTGGCCCTCCCCCTGGCGCTCGGCGACGCGCTGCAGTCGAGCGGCGGCCTCCGCGCGGTCTCGATCGTGCTCGCCTCCGTGATCGGGGTCGCCGGCGTCGGCGCCGGGGCGCTCACGCTCCCGCAGACCCTCGCGACCGCGACGGTCGCTGGGAAGGCCGTGCCGGTCACCGAGGAGACGCTGACGGACGGCGCCCAGCTCACCATCCACGTCCCGCCGACGGCCTCCGGGTTCGCCGCCCGCGACGCCCACCTCTTCGTGCCGCCCGGGTGGCTGCGCAACCCCTCGACCACCCGCCCGGTCGTCGAGATGATGATGGGCCAGCCCGGCAGCCCGAACCTCGGGGCGACGCTCGACGCCCTCCACGCCCTCGGCGGCGAGCGGCTGGACGACGCCCCCTTCATCCTGGTGGTGGACCAGCTCGGCAACATCAAGGCGAACCCGCCGTGCAGCGACACGAGCGCGGGCAAGCTCGACACCTACCTGTCGAAGGACGTCCCGGACTGGATCCGCGGCAACCTCCCGGTGAGCGGCGACCGCCTGGACTGGGCCATCGCCGGATACTCGCACGGCGGCGAGTGCGCGGCCTACCTCGGCGCGAAGCACCCGAATGTCTGGGCGAACGTCGTCTCCATCTCCGGGCCGGACAAGCCGGGCGAGCACCGCCCGATCTACACCCGGGACACCTACTACGGCGGAAGCCAGTCCGCGTTCGAGGCCACCTGGCCGGCGAACATCCTGGCGTCCACCCGGTACCCCGAGAAGATGACCGGGATCTTCGTGGCCGGCGCGCTGGACCCCCACTTCCGCCCGCAGGTCGAGGCGACGGCGACCGCCGCGGAGAAGGCGGGCTGGAAGGTCACCTACTGGGCCGTTCCCGACTCCACCCACACCCAGGCGCTGCAGCCGGGGCTGAAGACCGCGTACAACCAGCTGATCGGCGGCTGGGTCGCGTCGGGCGCCGTCGTGGCCACCGGCGACCGGTTCCTCTGCAGCTCCGACCAGACGGCCCGCGCGTGCGGGCTCACCCAGGCGTCCGCCGTGGCGGGCACGGTCGCGATCGCGGACCTCAGCGTGCTCGCCGTGTTCCTCGGTGCGCAGCTGCTGCTGTTCTTCCGCCGCGGACGCCGCCTCCGCGCCGACGCGGCCTGACGCCGCGCCGCATTCGCGACTCACGCCGCATCCCACGCTCTTCGCGATTCGTGCCTAATGTCGCGTCTGGCGAAGCCGTAGGCGCGATTCGTGCCGAATGGCGGCACAGGCCGTGGGCGCGATTCGTGCCGAATGCGGCGTCTCGGCACGCGGTGGGCGTCATTCGCGCAAAACGTCGGAACCGGCGCCACGAGCGCTTCATGCCGGATGCCGCGTCACGCAGCGTGCAACGCGACTTCCGGCACGGATCGTCAGGCGGCGACGGCGTCCCGCGCCGCGCTGAAGGCCGCGACGCAGCGGCGGATCTCGTCCTCGGTGTGCGCGGCGGACAGCTGCACGCGGATGCGCGCCTTGCCGCGCGGCACCACCGGGAACGAGAACGCCGTCACGTACACGCCGTGCTTCTGCATCTCGTCCGCGATCCGCGCGGTGAGCGCGGCGTCGCCGAACATCACCGGCACGATCGGGTGCTCGCCGGGCAGCAGATCGAAGCCGGCCTCGGTCATGAGCTCGCGGAACAGCGCGGCGTTGCTCACGAGGCGCGCGCGCAGCTCGTCCGACTGCTCCAGCAGGTCGAGCGCGGCGAGCGTGCCGGCGACGATGGACGGCGCGAGCGTGTTCGAGAACAGGTACGGCCGGGCGCGCTGGCGCAGCAGGTCGACGACCTCCTTGCGGGACGACACGTAGCCTCCCGAGGCACCGCCGAGCGCCTTGCCGAAGGTGCCGGTATAGATGTCGACGCGGTCGGCGACGCCGCAGAGCTCCGGAGTGCCGCGGCCGTGCTCGCCGACGAAGCCGACAGCGTGCGAGTCGTCCACGAACACGAGCGCGCCGAACTCGTCGGCCAGGTCGCAGATCTCCCGCAGCGGGGCGATGTAGCCGTCCATCGAGAACACGCCGTCGGTGACGATCACGGTGTAGCGCGCCCCCGCATCGCGAGCCGCGGTGAGCTGGGCGCGCAGGTCGTCCAGGTCGCGGTTCTTGTAGCGGTAGCGCTGCGCCTTCGACAGCCGGATGCCGTCGATGATCGAGGCGTGGTTGAGCTCGTCGGAGACGATCGCGTCCTCCGCCGAGAACAGCGTCTCGAACACGCCGCCGTTGGCGTCGAAGCACGACGAGAACAGGATGGTCGCTTCGGTGCCGAGGAACGCCGACACGCGGCGCTCCAGTTCCAGGTGCTGCTCCTGCGTGCCGCAGATGAAGCGCACGCTGGCCATCCCGTAGCCCCACTCGTCGAGCGCGGACTTCGCCGCGTCGCGGAGGGCCGGGTGGTCGGCGAGGCCGAGGTAGTTGTTGGCGCAGAAGTTCAGCACCTCCGCGCCGTCCGCGGTGATCAGCGCCGCCTGCGGACCGTGGATGCTGCGCTCGCGCTTGGTGAGCCCGGCCTCCTCGATCTCCGTCAGCTGCGCCGCCAGGTGGTCGCGAAACGTCCCGTACATCAGACCTCCGTCCAGTCGAGGATGACCTTGCCGCCGCCGGCCGAGGCAGCCGCGGCGAACCCCTTCTCCCAGTCGCGGGCGGGGAAGCGGTCGGAGACGATCGAGGCGATGGAGTCGTGCAGCGGCTTCGACGTCTGCAGCATCGCGCCCATCGCGTTCCAGGTCTCGAACATCTCGCGGCCGTAGATGCCCTTCAGCGTGAGCATGTGCGTCACGACGATGCCCCAGTCGATGGCGATCTGCTGCGACGGGAGGCCGAGCATGGCGATCCGGCCGCCGTGGTTCATGTTCTCGATCATCGAGGGCAGCGCGGTGGGGGCGCCGCTCATCTCGAAGCCGACGTCGAAGCCCTCGCGCATCCCGAGCGCCCGCTGGGCCTCCCGGATGTCGTGCTTCGAGACGTCCACGGTGAAGTCCGCGCCCATCCCCTTCGCCAGCTCCAGCCGCTGCGCGCTGACGTCGGTGCCGACGATGAAGCGGGCGCCGACGTGGCGGGCGACGGCGATGGCCATCAGCCCGATCGGGCCGCAGCCGGTGACGAGGACGTCCTCGCCGACGACGGGGAACGCGAGCGCGGTGTGGACCGCGTTGCCGAGCGGGTCGAACAGGGCGCCGACCTCCGGCTCGATGCCGGTGTGGTGCACCCACACGTTCGTGGCGGGGAGGACGAGGTACTCGGCGAACGCGCCGTCGCGCTGCACGCCCACGCCCTGCGTGCGGATGCACATCTGGCGGCGGCCGGCGCGGCAGTTGCGGCAGGTTCCGCAGACGATGTGACCCTCGCCGGAGACCTTGTCGCCGACCTCCACGTCGTGGACGAACGGCCCGACCTCGACGACCTCGCCGTAGAACTCGTGGCCGGGCACCAGCGGCGCGGCGACGGCGGAGGCCGCCCAGTCGTCCCAGCGCAGGATGTGCAGGTCGGTGCCGCAGATGCCGGTGCGGAGCACCCGGATCTTGACGTCCTCCGGCCCGATCTCGGGCTCCGGGACGTCCACCAGGGCCAGCCCGGGCCCGGCTTCGCTCTTGTACAGGGCCTTCATGTTCGCCATCCTCGTGGGGTCGTGCGTGTGCGTCTTCGCGTCGGCTCCCTGCCTTGTGAGCGGGAGGCCGCGCACCAGCCTACCCGCCCGCCCGCGCTACATTTCATCCCATGTGGTCCCCGTTCGGGCACGTCCTCGCCGAGTTCTTCCCGCTCGCGGTCGGGGTGGCGATCAGCTCGACGCCGCTCATCGCGGTGCTCGTGATCGCGCTCGGCCGGAGCGGCGCCGTGCGCGGGGCCGCGCTGGTCCTCGGGCGCTTCCTCGGCATCGTCGTCGTGGTCGGCGCCTTCGCGGCCGCGTCGGAGCTGTTCGTCGACCTGCGCGGCTCGGACGTCGCCCTCCACGTCGTCACCGCGGTCGTCGGGGTGGGGATGATGACCATCGGCGTCATCACCTGGGTCAAGCGTCCGCGTGGCGCCATCGCGGGCACACCGCCGAAGTGGCTGACCTCCCTGACCCGCGTCTCCGCCCCGAACGCCTTCGGCCTGGGCTTCGCGCTCGCGACGGCGAACGTGAAGGAGCTCGCCCTCGGCGCCGGAGCCGGCGTCGTGATCGGCGGCTCGCTCACGGAGCCGCCGCCCACCATCGCGGCCGTCGCCTTATTCGCCGCCATCGGGATCGTCACCGTGAGCGTCCCCGTGGTCGCCGTCGCGGTCAGCGGCGAGCGCATCCGGCCACGCCTCGACCGGATCCGCGCCGCGCTGGAGCGCTCCAGCCGGACCATCACCTGCGTGGTGCTGGTGCTGTTCGGGTCGGTGCTGGTGGGGAACTCGTTCCTGTGAGCGCGACGGGCGCGGTCCGCCGGCGTTAGAGTGCGACCATGAAGCGCGCACTCATCGTGATCGACGTGCAGAACGAGTACGTCACCGGCAACCTGAAGATCTGCCACCCCGACCTGATGACGTCCATCCCGAACATCGAAGTGGCGATGGACGCCGCCGCCGACCACGGCGTGAAGCTGGTGCTCGTGCAGCACATCGAGGACGAGGGCTCCCCGGTGTTCGCGCGCGGTTCGGAGGGGGCGGCGCTGCACTCGTCGGTCGCCGACCGCACGCCGGACCTCCTGATCACCAAGCAGGGCGTCTCCTCGTTCGCGGGCACGCAGCTGGAGCAGTGGCTGCGCTCCGAGGGCGTGGACACGGTCACGATCGCCGGCTACATGACCCAGCACTGCTGCGCCGGCACGGCCCGCGACGCGGCGGCCCTCGGCTTCACGGTGGAGTTCCTGTCCGACGCGACGGGCACGCTCGACCTGGTCAACCCGGCCGGCTCCATCTCGGCGGACGCCCTCCACATCAGCGTCCTGGTCACGATGGACTCCGAGTTCGCCGCGGTGGCGACCACCGAGGAGTGGACACTGGCGGTGGAGGCCGGCGACACCCTCCCGGCGTCCAACCTCTGGGACAGCACGGGCCACGCGCGGGTGCCGGGCAAGCACGAGGAGCTGCACAAGCTCATGCGCGAGGTGCGCGCGGGCATCGACAGCGACATCGCGTCGGAAGAGGCGCGCGAGTTCCGGAACACGCTGTACGTGGGGCAGGGGGCGTCGGCGGCGTTGTAGGGGTCAGCGGTGCGGCGGGCGTCCCGCCGAGCGGTTCGCCCGCACCGTTCCGATGAACACGCCCGCGAAGAGCACTGCGACGGCGATGGAGGTCAACCCGGCCGACCCGTCGTCCCACACCACTGAGGCAGCAGCGAGCACGACCACGACGATCGCGGTCAGCAAGGTGGGCGCCACGGCGGCACGATGCCCGCGGACCCAGGCGGAGTCGCTGCGCCGGACGGCGGTCGTCCGGATGCCGAGGATGCCGTTCCTCGGGAGGCGCCTTCGCGCGGCGAGGTGGACGGCGAGCGCGGCGCCGACCGCGACGAGGGCGATGAGGACGTCCACGTGAGCACCTTTCCACATGGAACATATCAGTTTCAGGCGGGGTGCCCTGAACACCCCCTCATGTACACCCCCGCAGCCAACCGCCGCGTTACCTGAAAGCCCCCTCCACGCCGCCCCCCGCCCGGTGAACTCCGCGTGAAGCCTGGGCGAGCAGTCCGGCGCGCGCATGGTGGCGCGCCCGCGCGCGGGCCAGGATCGACGAGGTTGAACGCCCCCGTTCGGGGGCGACCTCTCGAAAGGATGCTGATGGCCCCCATCAGACGGACCGCCCGCCCGCGGTTCCTCGCCGCGAGCGCCGCCATCGCCGGCGGCGCGCTGCTCGTCGGCGTCACCGCCGCGCCCTCCCTCGCCGACGAAGGCCACGGTGGCGACCATGACGGCCGCACCGCGGTCAAGCACGTCCTCCTGCTCTCCGTGGACGGCCTCCACCAGAAGGACCTCGACTGGTACGTCCGCACCCACCCGGCCTCCGCCCTGGCCGCGCTGGCCGCGCACGGCACCGACTACACCCACGCCTCCACTCCGGTCCCCTCCGACTCGTTCCCCGGGATGGTCGCTCAGGTCACCGGCGGCAACCCCGGCACCACCGGCGTGTACTACGACGACACCTTCAACCACGCACTGCTCCCGGCCGGGACCACGAACTGCGTCGGCGTGAAGCCGGGCGCCGAGGTGGCCTACACGGAGGCCGCGGACAAGAACCAGAACAGCATCGACGCCGGCCAGGGACTCTCCGGGCTCCCCGGCAGCATCCTGTCGATGACCGGGACCCCGGCCACGCTGCTCGACCCGGCCCAGCTGCCGGTCGACCCGGCCACCTGCAAGCCGGTCTACCCGCACCAGTACATCAAGGTGAACACGGTGTTCGAGGTCGCCAAGCATGCCGGCCTCCACACCGCGTGGAGCGACAAGCACCCGGCCTACGAGATCCTCAACGGCCCGTCCGGCACGGGCGTCGACGACCTCTTCACGCCGGAGATCAACAGCAAGGCCGCCGCGCCGTTCACCGGCGACTGGACCCAGGACAACCTGGCCACCCAGCAGTACGACGGCTACAAGGTGAAGGCCGTGCTCAACGAGATCGACGGCAAGGACCACTCCGGCGCCAGCGCCGCACCGGTGCCCGCCATCTTCGGCATGAACTTCCAGACGGTCTCGACCGCCCAGAAGCTGCCGACCTCCGACGGGCTGACCGGCGGCTACCTCGCCGACGGCTCCACCCCCGGCCCGCTGCTGAGCAAGGCGCTCGACTACGTCGACGCGTCGTTGGGCGCTTTCACCTCCGAGCTGAAGAAGACCGGCCACGCGGGTGACACGACGATCATCGTGTCGGCCAAGCACGGCCAGTCCCCGACCGACCCGGCCGCCCTCAAGCGCGTCGACGACGGCCCGATCATCGCCGGCCTGAACACCGCGTGGAAGGCCGCCCACTCGGGCGCGACCGACCTTGTCGCCTTCTCGACGGACGACGACATCATGCAGCTCTGGCTGAACGACCACACCCAGGCGGCCGCCGACTTCGCCAAGCAGTACCTCGCGACGCACAGCGCCGCGGGCAACACCATCTCGAAGGCGCCCACCACGGTGCAGGCCTCCGGCCTGACCACGATCTACGCCGGCGCCGGCGTCGCGAAGTACTTCGGCACCGCGTCGACCGACCCGCGCATCCCGGACGTCCTGGGCATCGCGCAGACGGGCGTCGTCTACACCGGCGGCACCGCGAAGATCGCGGAGCACGGCGGCGCGAGCGCCGACGACCGCAACGTCCCGATCCTCGTGTCGACCCCCGGCGCGAAGCACGCGCAGCGGATCGGCGCCCCGGTCGAGACGACGCAGATCGCGCCGACGATCCTGGACCAGCTCGGGCTCGACCCGCGCGCGCTCCAGGCGGTGAAGATCGAGGGCACGGAGGCCCTCCCGGCTTCGCGGCGCTAGCAATAGCGGCACTCCACGCCGGAGCCCACAGGGGCCCGTCGTCCTCGCCCTTCGTCCGGAGAGGTGAGGCGGCGGGCCCCTTTTCGTGCCGAGGGTTAAACACACAACGCTTAAAAACCTACAAATTATACACCTGAGGCTAAACAACCCTGAAAGGGGAACAAAATCAAGGTGAAGCGGTCGGTGAGTTCTCCACCGGGATGCGCCTGCGGACCGCCGAAATCCACGAGAAAGGCGGCTCGGCTCCCCTAACGTCTCGCGATGGCGGCCTCCTCGCCGAAGCACCATCGAGAAACAAGGAACACATGTCGACTACCAACGAAGCTCAGCGACCAGACGCAGGGCGTCGCCTCCCCTCCCGACGGACCGTCGTCGCGGCGAGCGCCTGGAGCGTCCCCGCCATCGTCGTGGCCACCGCGTCACCGGCGTACGCCGCGTCGACCGACGGCCCGGTCACCATCCCGCAGGCGCTGACCGGCGTCATCGGCGGCGGCTGGTCGATCGCCACCAACTTCGGCGTCAACGGCCTGCCGCTGGGAGCCCCCACCGCTTCCC